>DAIMGZ010000008.1:0-32093 GCA_036723535.1 Gaiellaceae bacterium | reverse complement strand
CGGCCACGCGGCAGGCCGCCGATCCCGAGCGCGAGATCGAGCGCGAGCGAGCCGGTGGAGACGGCGCCGACCGAGACCGCCGCGCGGTCGTTCATCTTCATGACCGCGCCCTTGCCGAACTGGCGCTCGATCTGGCCGAGCGCGACATCGAGTGCCTCGTGCTTGTCCACCTCTCAGCCTCCTAGAGCGACAGATTCCAAGACTTCGTACCGCGCCCCACCGGGGTGCAGTCGGGATAGGTAAGCAGCCGCGTCGGACGGAACGAACGTTCGCCGCGGCGACGGTTCAGGCTGCAACCGAGGGCGCTCGCGCCAACGCGCGACCGTGAGGTGCGGCAGCCAGGGCCGACCCTCGCGGCGGTAGACCTCGAGCCGCTCCAGCCGCTCCTGGAGGTCGCCGGCGAGCAGAGCCGCGCGGCCTCCCTCGTCCTCGAGCACGAGCATCCCGACACTCCGCGTCTCGCGATAGCGAACGGGTGTGAGGCGGATCTCCCCCGCCCCTGCGGCAGCCTCGCGCAGCGCATCGGCGATTGCCTCGAGCTCTCCGGCCGGCCGCAGGCCGAGGAAGGCGAGCGTGACGTGGAGGTGCTCGCGCGGGACGGCACGGACGCTCGGCAGCTGCTCGCGCTGCCAGCGCTCGATCGCCCCGAGGACGTCGTCGGGCAGGCGTAGGGCGAGGAAGAGCCGGAGCCGTTCATCGCTGCTCACGCTAGCGCTCGGCGTCAGGCGCCTTCGTCGCGACTTCCCAGCAGAAGCGCACGCAGGAGATGGAGCGCCGTCACGGTGGCGCGCACGCGTATCTGCTCACGCTCGCCGGGCAAGTCGAGCATGCGCGCGAGTGAGCCGTTCGGGCCGGCGGCATGGATGTGAACGAGCCCGACCGGCTTCTCGGGCGTTCCGCCGCCGGGGCCGGCAACGCCGGTCACCGCGACGGCCACGTCCGCCCCGAGCCGGCCTCGCGCTCCCTCCGCCATCGCGACCGCCACCTCGGGCGACACCGCGCCGTGCTCCGCCAGCAGCTCTTCCGGCACCCCGAGCTCGGAGGACTTGACCTCGTCCGCGTACGCGACGACGCCGCCGACGAAGCTCGCGCTCGAGCCGGGCACGTCCGTGAGGCGCGCTGCGACCATGCCCCCGGTGCAGGACTCGGCGGTCGCGAGCCGCAGGCCGCGTGCGGTCGCGAGCGAGAGCACGAGCTCCTCGACGCGCCGCTCGTCCCGCGCGAAGAGCGACTGCTCGAGGCGCTGCACGAGTGCCGCGTCGAGCGTCTCGGCGCGCTCCTCGGACCCGGGCTCGACCAGGAGATCGACGTGGATCTCGAAGTCGCGGGCGCAGATGGTCGCCTCGACGCCGTCGCCGTCCCCACCGGCCTCCTCGAGCGCCCGCGCGACGGCGGATTCGCTGACGCCGAACAGGCGTAGCACGCGCCGCCCGGGCCGTCGCGTCCGGTCGAGCAGCTCGCGCATCGGCTCGCTCGCGAGCGCGTTCGGCCAGAGACGTCGCAGCTCGCCTGGGGGCCCGGGAAGCACGACGACGACGCATCCCGTCGGCGCCCGGAGGACGAGCCCGGGCGCGGTGCCCGCGAGACCGATCGAGACGGCGGACGCAGGTCGCGTCGCCTGTTTCGTCACGCCGGACGCGAAGTCCGCGTAAGGCCTCCCCAGGCGCTCGGCGACCGTGCGCGAGACCGACTCGATCTCCCGCTCGAGCGCTTCGTCCACGACGAGCTCGAGCCCGGAGGCGCGCGCGAGCAGCTCGACGGTGCGGTCGTCGTGGGTCGGGCCGAGACCACCGGAGACGAGGCACGCATCCGCCTCCAGTCCCTCGCGCAGCGCCGCCTCGAGCTCCGACGGCGTGTCACCGACGATCGTGATGCGGGCGGGCTCCAGCCCGTGTCCCAGCGCCTCGGCGGCGAGGAACGGGCCGTTCCGGTCGGTGCGGTCGCCGCGGACGAGCTCGCTGCCGGTGACGACGACGACTGCCCGCGGCCGCGGGGTCACCGTCTGAGGCGCGTCGTCCGCTGCGGAGTGACGAGGACCCGGAGGTTGCGCGCGGCCGGCAGCGCCACTGCGCGGCCGCCGAGCGTGATGCGCAGGCCGGCCGACCGCCGCACGAGCAGGTAGAAGCGGCGGCCGGCGAGCTTGTCGATCTCCCCCGCTCCCACCGTCCCCTGCAGTACGACCTCCCCGGACCGCTTGTTGCGGCGCACCTCGACGTACGTCCCACGGCCGATGCCGCGCAGGACGAGCTGCCGAGCCGGCGCCGGATGCTGATGCTTCCGCTGCGTCTGGAGCGCCGGAACATTCGCCGTCGACCCTCCGTACCGCCAGGCCACGAAGACGAGCGCCGCCATGGCGGCGATGCCGGCGAGAACGAGGACGACGGCGCGCCGCTCGAGGGGACGCTCGCGCGCACGGATGCGGCGCCTTTCGCGCCGCGGGGGCACCTCGTCGCGCCAGCTCGTGAGGAAGCGCGAGGCGTACTCGTCGACGTACACGTCGCCGTCGAGCCCGAGGTACTCGGCGTACGTCCGCAGGAAGCCGCGGATGTAGGCGTCGCCCGGTATCGCGGTGAAGTCCTCCTCCTCGAGCGCGCGGATGTACTTCGAGCGGATCTTCGTCGCGAGCTCGATCTCGGGATAGCCGAGCCCCTGGCGTTCGCGCGCCTCCCGCAGGCTGTGTCCGATCTCGAACATGACCCTCGAGTTTAAGGCGTGGAGGGGGCGGCGGGACAGTGCTCGCCGTCGGGGTGCGATGGGCGTCGCGAGGCAAGGACGCAGGGAGCGCCGCTAGCGGTGTTTCTATCGGCGCGACTGAGGACGCCGCATCGCGGCGCTTCAGCGCGCTCCGGCGGCACAGCCACTGTTTCGCCGTCCCCTCCCTAGTGCTCGAGGCGCAACAGCAGCTCGTAGAGACCGACTGCGATCGAGGCGGAGAGCGTCAAGCAGATCCCTGCGCCCGCGAGGATGCGGCCGAGCCGGATCGGCAGAGAGCCGCCTGCCCGCTCGAGCGTCCGCGCAATAGCGCCGTGCGCCCCGCGGGCGAAGAGCAGCGACGCCGTCGCCGCAACGGCCGCGACCGGAATCGCCCAGACGGCGTCGAGGAGCGCCGCGCCGGGGATCTTCCGCGTCAGCTCGATGGCCGCTGGGATCATGGCCGCCGCCACGATGCCGAAGAGGAAGGCGAGCCAGGCGCGATAGTTCGCCCGTCGCGGCTGCACGAGAGTCTGGGTCTGGACGGCCAAGCTAGTGAGCCATTGTAGGCGGCCGGAGGACGGCGAACTGGTCCGTAATCTCCAGCCGCGGGCTGCGGAAACGGTAGATCGTGGCCGGCCGGCCGCCTCCGCTGCCGTAGCGGCGGCGCCCTCCGGTGTCCTCGAGCAGCCGGCGCCGGAGCAGGACGCGCTGGAGATTGGTCGCGCTCACCTGATGCCCGAGCGCGGCGGCGTAGAGGTCGCGCAGCTGCGCGAGCGTGAAGGTCGGAGGCGCGAGTGCGAAGCCGAGATTCGTGTACGAAAGCTTCGCGCGAAGCCGCTCGCGCGCGCTGAGCAGGATCCCCTCGTGGTCGTACGCGAGCTCCGGGAGCTCGTCGAGCGGATTCCACCTCGTGTCCTCCGGCACCTTCGGGTCCACCCCGCTCGGCACGAGGCCGAGGTACGCGGTCGCGAGCTCGCGTCTGGCCGGGTTGCGGTGCGGGTCGCTCCGCGTCTCGAGCTGCTCGAGGTGCGACACCTCCCGCACGTCCACCTTCTCTGCCAGGTGCCTGCGCATCGACTCCTCGAGCGTCTCGTCCGGCGCCAGCGCCCCACCCGGTAGCGCCCAGCAGCCGGCGTACGGCTCGCGCGCCCTCTGCCAGAGCAGCGCCTGGAGCCGCCCGTCGCGGACCTGGAGGACGGCCGCGAGCACGGCGTGCGCGGCAGTTTTCGCCTGAGAGTCGTCAACCATGTAAACTCGGAGTCGAGGTTATCGCTTGTGAGACAAAAACGCCAGAGTTGCGACGTCCTCGTCGTCGGAGCCGGCGTCGCCGGCCTCTCGGCGGCTCTCGCAGGGGCCGACGCGGGCGCCTCGGTGCTGGTGCTTGCAAAGGCGTCCCACCGGAGCTCGAACAGCTATGCCGCCCAGGGCGGGGTAGCGGCGGCGGTCGGCCCCGGCGACGATCCCGCGCTGCACGCAACCGACACCCTCGCCGCCGGTCGTGGCCTCTGCCGGCCGAGCGCGGTCGCACCGCTGACAGAAGAGGCGCCCGCCCGGATTGCAGAGCTGCGCAGCCTCGGCGTCGAGTTCGACGAGGACCTCGGCCGCGAGGGCGGCCACTCCCGCCCCCGCGTCGTGCACGCCGGCGGCGCGGACACCGGACGCCACATCGCCGATGTTCTCACGGCGCGGGCGGCCGAGCACCCGCGGATCCGGATCGTCGAGGGCGAGCACGTGCAGTCGATCGCTGCTCGACGGGGAACCGCCGTCGTCCTCGCCACCGGCGGCTACGCCGCGCTCTGGGCGCGCACGACGAACCCGCGCGGCGCGACCGGCGAAGGGCTCCTGCTCGCGCATGGGGCGGGCGCAGCGCTCGCCGACCTCGAGCTCGTCCAGTTTCACCCGACGGCGCTGCGCGACGGCCACGGCCACGACGGTTTCCTGCTCTCGGAGGCGCTGCGCGGCGCGGGCGCCACGCTCCTCGACGGCGAGGGCCGACGCTTCGTCGACGAGCTCGCGCCGCGCGACGTCGTGGCGCGGGCGATCGCATCGCGCTCCGAGGCGCGGCTCGACCTGCGGGAGATCGAGCGCGACCGCTATCCGACCTTGATGGCGACGCTCGAGCGAGCCGGCTACGACCCGGCGGGCGAGGCGATCCCCATCTCCCCCGCCGCTCACTACGCCATCGGTGGCATCGTGACCGACCTCCACGGGCGCACGTCCGTACCCGGGCTGTACGCAGCCGGAGAGTGTGCGTGCACAGGTGTCCACGGCGCGAACCGGCTCGCCTCGAACTCGCTGCTCGAGTGCCTCGTCTTCGGCCGCCGTGCCGGCCTCGCCGCGCTGGAGGGACAGCGCTTCGACGGCGACGCGTCCCCACTCGGGCCTGCGGACGACGCGGGGGCCGCCCTCTGGCACGACGCCGGGATCATCCGCAACGCGGACGGCCTGCGGCGCCTGCTCGACGCGCCGCACCCGCTCGCGCGCCTCGTCGCCGGGTGCGCGCTCGCGCGGGAGGAGAGCCGTGGCGTCCACTTCCGCGAGGACTTCCCCGTCGAGAGCGAGGAGCTCGCCGGGCATCTCGTCGTCCACCCCGACCGTGAGCCGGAGCTGGAGCGATGGAGCTGACGCGGGAGGACGTCGAGCGCGTGGTCGCCGCGGCGCTCGCCGAGGACGTCGGCACCGGCGACGCGACCACCCTCGCGCTCGTGCCAGAGGATGCGCGCTGCCGCGCCGAGCTGCTACTCGAGGAGCCGGGCGTCGTCTGCGGGGTCGCGGTCGCGGGCGTCGTCTTCCGTGCGCTCGATCCCGCCGTGCAGGTCGAGGCGAAGCTCGACGAGGGGGCTGCTGTCTCGGGCGTCCCGGCCGTGATCGCGGAGCTCGAGGGGCCGGCGCGCGCGATCCTCAGCGGCGAGCGCGTCGCGCTCAACCTGCTCGGCCGGCTCTGCGGCATCGCGTCTCTCACCCGCCGCTTCGTCGAGCTGACCGAGGGAACCAGCACGACGGTCCTCGACACCCGCAAGACGACACCCGGCCTGCGCGCGCTCGAGAAGTACGCCGTCCGCTGCGGCGGCGGCCGAAGTCATCGTGCCGGCCTTTACGACGGCGTGCTCGTGAAGGAGAACCACCTCCGCGTCGCCGGGGGCGTCGCCGCAGCGCTGGCAGCCCTCGACGGCCGCGTGGACGGACTGCCGGTCGAGGTCGAAGCCGAGACGATCGCGCAGGTGCGCGAGGCCCTCGCAGGCGGCGCACCCCGGATCCTGCTCGACAACATGAGCCCCGAGGAGGTGCGCGAGGCCGTCGAGCTCGCTGCCGGCCGCGTCGAGCTCGAGGCGTCCGGCGGTGTCTCCCTCGCCACCGTGCGCGCCTACGCCGAGACCGGTGTCGACTTCGTGTCCGTCGGCGCCCTCACCCATTCCGCCCGCTCGCTCCACGTCTCCCTGGAGGTCCTGTGACCGTCTCCGCGCTGCCCACCACCGAGCTGCATGAGGAAGTCCGCGCCCTAGCCGCCGAGAAGAACGCCGTGATCCTCGCTCACAACTACCAGCGGCCCGAGGTGCAGGACGTCGCGGACTACGTCGGCGACTCGCTCGGCCTCTCGCGCCAGGCGGCCGCAACCGAGGCGGAGACGATCGTCTTCTGCGGCGTCCACTTCATGGCCGAGACCGCAGCGATCCTCAGCCCGGAGAAGACCGTCCTCCTCCCCGACCTCGGTGCGGGCTGCTCGCTCGCCGCCTCGATCGACGCCGAGCAGCTGCGCGAGTGGAAGGCGCAACATCCGGGCGCGGTCGTCGTCTCCTACGTGAACACCACGGCGGAGGTGAAGGCGGAGAGCGACTACTGCTGCACGTCCGGGAACGCGAAGGCGGTGATCGACGCGATCCCGCCGGAGCAGGAGATCCTCTTCCTGCCCGACATGTACCTCGGGCTCTGGCTCGAGCGCGTCACGGGCCGCAAGCTGACGATCTGGCTCGGCGAGTGCCACGTCCACGCCGGAATCCGGCCGGCGGACATCGAGCGCTGGCAAAGCGAGGCCCCCGACGCCGACCTGCTCGTCCACCCCGAGTGCGGCTGCGCGAGCCAGGCGATGGCGTTCGGGAACGAGCGAACGCACATCCTCTCGACGGAGAAGATGGTCGACTACGCGAAGCGCTCGCCGAAGAAGCGCTTCCTCGTCGCGACCGAGACGGGCATCCTCCACCGGCTCGAGCGCGAGGCGCCCGGCAAGCGATTCGAAGCCGTGCGCGACGACGCAGAGTGCCGCTACATGAAGCTGACGACGCTCGAGAAGGTGCGCGACTCCCTCCGGGACGGCAAGCACCGCATCACCGTCGAGCCGGACCTCGCCGAGCGCGCCAGGCTCGCAATCGAGCGCATGGTCGCCATCGGCGGCTGACGCCGCGCGGCTACTGCCTCACGTACGGCTTGCCGTCCGCGGCAGGCGCGACGGTGCGGCCGATCACGCCGGCGACGGCGATCAGCGTCAGGAAGTACGGGAGGGCCTGGAACAGCGTCCCCGCCTGAGGGGAGTAGACCTGCAACCTCAGCGCGATCGCGCTCGAGAACCCGAAGAGAAGTGCGGCACCGAACGCACCGGCCGGTCGCCAGTTCCCGAAGATCATCGCGGCGAGTGCGATGAAGCCGCGACCGTTGCTCATGTTGAAGAGAAACGTTCCGTTTCCCTGCGGCCCCTCGGAAAGGTAGATCCCGCCGATCGCGGCGAGGATCCCCGACAGGACGACGCAGCCGTAGCGAATCGCGTAGACGTTGATCCCGACGGTGTCCGCCGCGCGCGGGTGTTCGCCGCAGGCACGGATCCGCAGCCCGATCGGAGTCTTGAAGAGAACGACATAGGCGACGATCACGAGCACGAAGCTGGCCCAGGTCAACAGGTTGAGGTCGCCAATCGCCGGGCCGAGGAAGCCGACGTGGATGAGTCCGGGAATGCGGATGTCCGGAAGGAGCGACACGCCGTTCGGGATCTGGGCATTGTGGTAGAGCTGGACGAAGAAGTACCCGGTGATGCCGAGGGCGAGAAAGTTGACGGCCGTTCCGCCGACGATCTGGTCGGCCCGCAGGTGGATCGCGAAGAAGGCGTAGACGAGCGCCAGCAAGCCGCCGGCGGCTGCTGCGACGAGGATGCCGACCACCCACGTTCCCCCTTTGTCGGCGCCGTAGATTCCCCAAAAGGCGCCCATCAGCAGCATTCCTTCGAGCCCGATGTTCACCACGCCGCTGCGCTCCGAGAAGATGCCGGCGATTGCGCCGAAGACGAGCGGCGTCGCGAGGCCGAAGGTCTGCGCGATCAGCGTCGCGTCGAAGACGGACTCGAGGTTTCCGGTTCCCGAGCGGGTGGCGAGGATGCCGAAGCCGATGCCGAGCACGCCGGCCGCCACGGCTCCCCAACCGAGCCGACGGCGGCCACGCGACGCCGTCCAGATTCCAAGCACGGCCGCGACGATCCCGACGAGGATCGGCCATGTAGCCGCCCGCGCCTCGATCGGCGGAATCGCGAGGAAGGCGGCGAAGGCGCCAAGGAAGATCCCGGCGTAGCCGCCCGTCGCCGGATCGCGCAGCCGCGCGCTGACCGGGTTCTCGAGGCGCGGGGCCCAGGTGTTTATGCCGGCGCCTCCACGCTCTTCGCCGCCTTGCCGGCGCTCTGCTGCCGCAGCTTCTTCCGCGAGTTCCAGACGTAGAGGATCAGGATGTCGGCGCCCACGAATAGCACGACGAGGCCCTGAATGATGTACGTAAGGTTGCCCGCGAGCTCAGGCTGGATCACGCTCCCCGTATTCAGGCCGTGGGTGGTCCCGTACGCGAGGCCGCCGAAGAGGAGGGCTCCGAACAGCGTGCCGATCGCGGTGTTGCGGCCGAGTAGAGCGACGGCGATGCCGAGGAAGCCGACCTGGCTGACGGGGATGTCGAGCTGGCCGTAGTGGTAGAGGTAGCCGAGCATGTCAACCGCTCCGGCGAGTCCGGCGAACGCCCCAGAGATCCCCATCGCGCGGACGATGTTCTTCCTCACGTTGATGCCGCCGTATGCCGCCGCGTCCGGATTGAAGCCGACTGCGCGCACCTCGTAGCCGAGTGTGGTGCGGTTCACCAAGGCCCAGAAGAGGACGAGGGCGGCGAGCGCGATGAAGAGGCCGATGTCGAGGCCCTGGAACCCCTGACTGCCCCAGAAGGTGGGCAGCCGCGCGCTGTGCGCGATGTCGTTCGAGACGGGGACGAACGGCTGCGTCGAGTTCTGCAGTGGACCACCGTCTCCGAAGAGATATTCAGCTCCCCAGATCGCGATCCAATTGAGCATGATCGTCGAGATCACCTCGTGGGCTCCGACTGTCGCCTTCAGCACTCCGGCGATCCCGGCCCACGCCGCTCCGGCAAGGGTTGCTCCTCCGATCGCGATCAGGATGTGCGGGAGCGGGCTCATGCCGGCAAAGTCGACGCCCAGCCAGTTCGCAACGACGATGCCGATGATGTACTGGCCCTGGCCACCGATGTTGAACATCCCGCCGCGGAAGGCGAAGGCCACGGCAAGGCCGGTGAGCATGAGCGTCGTCGTCTGCAGGAGCGTCTGCGAGAGGTTGTACGCCGAGATGTCGAGGATGTTCGTGGTCGGGTGGAAGATCCAGTTGAGCCCCGAGCCCCGGAAGATGTCGCGGTATGCGAGGAGCGGGTTGTGACCCGTCGCCAGCACGACGAGCCCGCCCATGAAGAAGGCGAGGACGACCGTCGCGATCGGCACGACGATCCCACCGGCCCGCTGCTTGAGGGCGAGATTGGCAGCGAGCGTCCCCGTCTCCGCGCTCGCTTCGGGCGAAGGCGAGGGGCCGGGATCCGTCATGCCGCCGCCCGGTCCCGCCCACCGAGCATCTCGAGCCCTATCTGCTCCTCCGAGACCCCGCCCGTATGCTCGCCGACAACCTGGCCCTCGTAGAGGACGAGGATGCGGTCGGAGAGCGAGAGGATCTCGTCGAGCTCAAGCGAGACGAGCAAGATGGCGCGGCCCTCGTCGCGCTCGGTGATGATCCGCCGGTGGAGATATTCGATCGCCCCGACGTCGAGACCCCGCGTCGGCTGGGCGGCGATGAGCGCCTTCGGGTCGCGAGCGATCTCACGTGCCGCGACGAGCTTCTGCTGGTTGCCGCCCGAAAGCGCACCTGCACGCGTGAACGGGCCGCCGCCGCGCACGTCGAACTCGCGGATCAACGCCTTCGCCCGTTCCACCATCCGTCTCGGGAAGAGCCAGCCCAGCCGTGCGTCCGGCGGTTTCGCGTAGTCGTGGAGCGCGATGTTCTCGGCGATCGAGAACTCGAGCACGAGGCCGCGCCGCTGCCGGTCCTCCGGGATATGCCCGATGCCGGCATCGAGCGCCGCACGCGCCGTGGCATGCGAGAGCTTACGGCCGGCGATCGTCACCGTCCCTCCCTCGATCTTCTGCAGGCCGGTGAGAGCGTCGATTAGCTCCGTCTGGCCGTTGCCGTCGACGCCTGCGATCCCGACGATCTCACCTGCTCGCACGTCGAACGAAACGCCGCGGACCTTCTCGATCCCGCGATCGTCGCGAACGTGGAGATCCCGCACCTCGAGCAGAACGTCACCCGGCTCGGCTGGCTGTTTCTCGACCCGAAGGAGGACGTCGCGGCCGACCATCGCCCGAGCGAGGGACTCCTCGGTCGCGCCTTCGCGCTGCACCGTCTCGATCGTCTTGCCGCGCCGCAACACGGTGATGCGGTCGGCGATCTCCAGCACCTCGTTCAGCTTGTGGCTGATGAAGATGATCGAGAGGCCCTCGCGCTGGAGTGTTCGCAGGATCTCGAACAGGTCCGTCGCCTCCTGAGGGGTCAGCACGGCGGTCGGCTCGTCGAGGATGAGGATGTCGGCGTTCCGATAGAGCGCCTTCATGATCTCGACGCGCTGCTGCTGGCCGACGCTGATGTCCTCCACGCGTGCGTCCGGGTCGACCTCGAAGCGGAACGTCCGCGCCATGTCCTCCACCTTTCGGTCCGCTCCCCGCTCGTCGAGCAGGATGCCGCGATGCGGCTCGACACCGAGGACGATGTTCTCGGCGACCGTCATCACCGGGATGAGCATGAAGTGCTGGTGCACCATCCCGATGCCGGCCTGAATCGCGTCGCGCGCCGAGGAGAACGAGACCGGCTTCCCTTTCAACCTGATCTCTCCCCCATCGGGCCGGTAGAGCCCGTAGAGGATGTTCATGAGCGTCGACTTGCCCGCGCCGTTCTCGCCCAGGAGGGCGTGAACTTCCCCCCTGCGCACGTCGAACGAGACTCCGTCGTTGGCGACGACGCCGGGGAACTCCTTGCGGATGCCCCGCATCTCGAGAACGAGGTCGTCGGGCGTGCGATCGGTCATCGGCCGAAAACGGAGGGGGCGGGCTTGAAGCCCCGCCCCCTCGCACTACCTTCCTACTTGACGGTCGTCGGGATCTTCAGTTTGTGGTGGATGATCTTCGACTTGAAGGTGTTCATCAGCTTGATCCACGAAGGCTTGACCTTCGGGCTGATCTTGCCGACGCCCACGCCGTTGTTCTTCAGGTTGAAGACCAGGTTCTTGCCGCCCTTGAAATTGCCCTTCGAGGCCTGCACGACCGTCTGGAACACGCCCGTGCCCGTCTGCTTGAGCGCGCTGGTGAGGATGTGCTTCGCGACTGCGTACTCGTCCGCGTCGACGCCGATGCCCCACTTGCCGAGCTTCGACGCCTCCTTGAGTGCAGCGTCGCCGCAGGTGCCGGCGACCTGGAAGACCACCTGCACGCCGGCCCCGACCTCGTTCTGCGCGAGGTTCGAGCACGCCTGCACGTCGGTGAAGCTGTTGGAGTACCGCACGATCGTCGTCGTGCCCTTGACGGCCTTGGCCGCGCAGTATTTGTAGCCCGCGATGTACGTGTCGACCGGCGGGATCTTCTGGCCGCCGACGACCCCGATCTTCTTCTTGCCCATCTTCTGCGCCATCTTCGCCGCAAGCACACCGACGAGACAGCCGCCTTCCTGCGTCGCGTAGGTGATGCCTTCCGTGTTCTTGAACCCGCCGATGTCAGCGGAGATGTCGTCGGTGATCGCGAACTTGATGTTCGGGTACTGCTGCGCGTACTGCTTGACCGTGCCCCCGAGCAGGAACCCTGCCGCGATGATGATCTTGGCGCCGTCGTGCACCGCCTGGGTGTAGTTCGGCTGGTAATCGCTCTCCGCATGCGAGATGTACGAGAGCGCGGTCCCGTTGATTGCCTTCGCCGCCCTCTTCAGGCCCTTGAGCTGGTTCTTGTTGAACCCGTTGTCGTTGAAGCCGGCGACGTCGCTCACGAGCGCCGCCTTGTAGCCCGACTTCTGCGCCGTCGGCGCCTTGGCGCCGCCGAGCGCCGTGCCGACGGCTATCGCCGCGGCTAGCGCGGCCACGCCTGCCGCAAGCATCCAGCGTCTAACCCTCACAAGCCCTCCCTGTTGTCGTAAATCGATCGGGTTCGTCGTAAACCCCGATCGGGCGATCCTAGCCCCATATTCGACGAACCGGAAGAGGAGCGGTCAGTCCGCTGCGGCGTACGTGTGGTACTGGTTCTCGTCGACGAGGACGCGGCGCGGCTTCGAGCCTTCATAGCCTGAGACGATCCCGCGCCGCTCGAGCATGTCGATCAGCCGGCCTGCGCGCGTGTAGCCGACCCGCAGGCGCCGCTGGAGGAGCGAGACGGACGCCGTCTGCGTCTGGACGACGATCTCGATCGCCTTGTCGAGGAGCGGGTCGTCGTCGGGGTCGAACTCGCCGTGCTCGCCGTCGTCGCCCTCCGCGCCAGCCGCGAACGCCTCGGGCAGCTCGAGATAGCTCTCGTCGAGCTCCTGCTCGCGCTGCCGCGTCTGCTCGACGACGAGGGCGATCTCCTCCTCCGACACGTACGCGCCCTGCACGCGCTGCAGCCGCGACGTGCCGAGCGGCTTGAATAGCATGTCGCCCTGGCCGAGCAGCGACTCGGCGCCGCCCTGGTCGAGAATGACGCGCGAGTCGGTCTGCGAGGAGACGGCGAAGGCGATCCGCGAGGGGACATTCGCCTTGATCATCCCGGTGATCACGTCGACGGAAGGCCGCTGGGTCGCGAGCACGAGGTGGATGCCGACGGCGCGCGACTTCTGCGCGAGCCGGATCACGGCGTCCTCGACGGCCTGCGGCGCGACCATCATCAGGTCGGCGAGCTCGTCGATCACGACGAGGACGTACGGGAGGGTCGGCTCGCCGCGCTGGCGGAAGGCGCGGTTCGCCTCGGTGATGCTGCGCGCGCGCACCGACGAGAGGCGCTCGTAGCGCCGCTCCATCTCGGCGAGGCAGTTGGCGAGGACGGCGCTCGCTTCCTTCGGGCTCGAGACGACCGGAGTGAGGAGGTGCGGCACAGACTCGAAATGGCTGAGCTCGATCCGCTTCGGATCGATGAGGATCAGCCGTACGTCGTCCGGCGTCGCGCGCAGAAGGACCGACGTGAGGAGCGCGTTCAGGCAGCCCGACTTGCCCGAGCCGGTCGTGCCGGCGATGAGCAGGTGCGGCATCCGCGCGAGGTCGGTCCAGACCGCGGCGCCGGAGATGTCCTTGCCCAGCCAGACCGAGACCGGGCTCGCGGTCGGCGGCAGGGGCTCGAAGATGTCGCCGAGGGTGACAAGGTTCGGGGAGAGGTTCGGGAGCTCGACGCCGACGGCCTGCTTGCCGGGGATCGGCGCGAGGATCCGGATCTCGGTCGTCGCGAGCGCGTACGAGAGGTCGTCCTTCAGCGCCGCCACCTTCGCCACCTTCGTCCCGGGTGCGAGCTGGAGCTCGTAGCGCGTCACGCGCGGGCCAGAGATCTGGCCGATCACTGTCGCGTCGACGCCGAAGTGCGCGAGCGTCTGCACGAGCAGCTCTGCGACGCGCGCCGACGTCTCGCCCGACTCGTCGCTCCGCTCGGGCGAGGTGCGGAGGACGCCCGAGTCCGGCAGTTGGTACTCCACGTTCTCCGACGTCACCTCGTCGAAGAGCGTCGGCGGCTCCGTGAGCAGCGCCGGCGGCTCGGTCTGGAGCGGGCCCGGGTGGGCGCCTGCGTGCGGCGGCGCGGCGTTCTGGCCGACGACGTCCGGGAAGGCCGAGACGGCGTCCAGCGGAGGCGCGTGGAGGAGCGGCGCGGGCCGCGGCGTCACGCTTTCGTCACGGTGGCTGCCACCGGCCGCGCGGCTGCCCGCCTTGCGCACGGCCACGTGGAGGCCGCGGCCCGAGCGTCGGAGCATGGCCCCGAGCGAGGCGCCGGAGAGGAGGAGCGAGCCGACGAGCATGAGCAGCGCGCCGAGCAGGAGTGAGCCCGTGGCGCCGATGGCGATCCCGACCCCGCCGCCGAGGAGCTGGCCGAGGTAGCCGCCCTGGTCCTTCCCGAGGCTGATCATGAGGCCGCACCCGAGCACGGCGAGCCCGGTGCGAAACGGCCGGACGTCGACGAGCGTGCTTCGCGTCACCACGAGCCCGCCGAGCACTGCCAGCGCGACGGGGACGACGTATCTCGCATCCCCTACGAGCTTGGCGAGCCCCTCCCCCAGCCAGCCGCCGACGTAGCCGCCATTCCAGCCGAAGAAGAGAACGGCGCCGAGGAAGAGGCCGAGCGCGACGGATCCGAGCCCCCAGAGCTCCGGGTGCTGGGCGCGCGTGCGCCTGCCGCGCTTCGTCCGCGTCTTCTTGACGCGGCTCGGGAGCTTAGGGCGCAGCTTCGACTTCCGCTTACGCGGCATGCGCTTGGTTTTCGCGCACGGCCGCGCCTATCCTCCGTCGATGACGCCGGAGACGTGCTACGCCCGCAGCGGTGACATCAACATCGCCTACCAGGTCGTGGGCGAGGGGCCGCGAGACCTCGTCTACGTGCCGGGCTGGGTCTCGAACGTCGAGCTGATGTGGGAGGAGACGGCGATGGCGCACTTCCTCGGGCGCCTTGCGTCCTTCTCCCGGCTGATCCTGTTCGACAAGCGCGGCACTGGGCTCTCCGACCGTGTGTCGAACGAGGAGCTGCCGACGCTCGAGCAGCGCATGGACGACGTGCGTGCCGTGCTCGAGGCGGTCGGCTCCGACCGTGCGGCGCTGTTCGGGCATTCCGAGGGCGGGAACATGTGCGTCCTCTTCGCCGCCACGTATCCCGAGCGGACGACCGCCCTGATCACGCTCGGCAGCTTCGCGAAGCGCCGCGACCCGGACGACGACTACCCCTGGGCGCCGACGGCCGAGAACCGGGACGAGACGGCGGCGGACGTCGAGCGGAATTGGGGCCATCTCCGGCCGCAGGACGTCGAGTACTACGCGCCCAGCCGGGTCGGGGAAGAGCAGTTCGTGCGCGCCCTCGAGCGCTATCTCCGGCGCGGCGCGAGCCCAGGAGCCGCCGCGGCGCTCGTGCGGATGAACTCGTACATCGACGTCCGGGACGTGTTGCCGACGATCCGGGTGCCGACGCTCGTCCTCCACCGCACGGGCGACCACGACGTCAACGTCGCCGAAGGGCGCTATCTCGCGTCGAAGATCCCCGGGGCGAAGTTCGTGGAGCTCGCCGGTGACGACCACTGGATCTCGGCCGGGGACGTCGACGCCCTCGCCGACGAGATCGAGCAGTTCCTCACCGGCACGCGACCGGTGCCGGAGCCCGACCGCGTGCTCGCGACCGTGCTCTTCACCGACATCGTCGGCTCGACGGAGCGGGCGGCCGAGCTGGGCGACCGCCGGTGGCGCGACCTGCTCGGCGCACACGACGCCGCGGTGCGACACGAGCTCGACCGCTTCCGCGGCCGCGAGGTCGACACGGCAGGCGACGGCTTCCTGGCGAGCTTCGACGGGCCGGCGCGCGCCGTCCGCTGCGCGATCTCGGCCGGCGAGGCCGTCCGTGAGCTCGGGGTGGAGATCCGCGCGGGCGTCCACACCGGCGAATGCGAGCTCGACGGCCCGAAGATCCGCGGCATCGCCGTCCATACCGGGGCACGAATCGCGTCACTTGCAAGGCCGGGCGAGGTCCTCGTCTCCCAGACGGTCAAGGATCTCGTCTCCGGATCCGGACTCGCCTTCGAAGATCGCGGCCTCCGCGAGCTCAAGGGCGTACCGGGCGAGTGGCGCGTCTACGCCGCCGTCTGAATCTCCGCCACGAGCATCCCGTAGTACGTCGGCGCCGCGTAGGCGAGCACGTCCGCGCGCGCGGCCTCGCCGACGGCGCCCTGGAGGACGAGCAGCTGCCACAGCGAGTCGGCCTTAGCCGCCTCGACGAGCTCGGCGAGCGGCAGGAAGTCGAGCCGGTCGGAGGCGAGGATCTGCTGGAGCCGCTCGTCGTAGGCGACAGCGGCTGGGTCGAAGCCGTACGGCCCGTCCGGATCGTGTGCGTGCCCGTGGTCGGCGCTCGCGATCAGCGCGACACGCTTGGCTTGTAACAGTCTGTTACTTGCAAGGACCTGGCCGAGACGGAGGTGCTCCTCGAGAGGCCGGTCGCGGGCAGGTGAGACGACGACCACTCGTGGCGGCGGCATGAAGGTGAGCGGCACCTCCGTGCCCCAGTCGAGCGGGAACTCGGCTGTGGCCGGGTCGTTGCCGCCGTACGAGACGCCGAGGATCGGCAGGGGCGCCTCGAGGAGCGCCGCCGCCAGCTCGAGGTCGGTTTCCCACTCCCCCACCTTCCCCGCCGTGACGACGGCGAAGTGGCGCTCGACGTGGACGGAATGCGGCGTCACGATCACCGCGACCTCGGGTGCGGCGGCCGCGAACCGGCGGCCGAGCTCCTCCATCGCCGCGTGCAGATCCGTGTCGAGCTCGATGTCGCCGTGCGGGGCGATCGCGGCGAAGACGAGGCTCACGGCAGCGACTCGATCCGCGAGACGAGGAGCTCGAGGAAGCGCCCTGCGTCCACGTCCACCCCGACGTCCGCGTTCGCCGCGCTGCCGGTGACGCCTCGCAGATCCACGACCGTCCGGCCGTCGCAGAACTGCGATTTCGTCTCCACTGCGACGTTCGCGTGCCGCGTCGTCACGAGCGTCGGGTCGACGACGGGCGCAACCGCCATCGCGTCGTGGATCGGCGAGCCGTCGAAGCGGTACGAGCGCTCGTGGAACTGCTGGAAGAAGTCGGACAGCTCGGCGACGAAGCGGCCGGCGCGGCCGGCGCCGCGCAGCCGCTCGGCGTGGGCGCGCGTGAAGAGCGCCTTGTGCGTCACGTCGAGCCCGACCATCGTGATCGGGATCCCGCTCGCGAAGACGGTGGCCGCGGCCTCCGGGTCGACGAAGGCGTTGAACTCGGCGGCGGGCGTGACGTTCCCCTCTCCGATCGCACCGCCCATCCAGACGATGCGCTCGATGCGCTCGTGGACGTCGGGGTGCCGCTCGAGCATCAGCGCGAGGTTCGTCAGCGGCGCCGTTGGGACGAGAACAACTCCCGGCTCCATCAGCTCGGCGAGGAAGTCCGCGGCGTGCGCCGCGACCGGCCGCGCCGACGGCTCGGGCAGCTCAGGGCCGTCGAGGCCGGTCTCGCCGTGCACATGCGCTGCCGTGCGGAGCTCGCGTCGCAGCGGGCCCTCCGCCCCCGCGGCGACCGGGATGTCGCCTCGACCGGCGATCTCGAGCGTGACGAGCGCGTTGCGGGTCGTCTTGTCGAGCGTCTGGCTGCCCGCCACGGTCGTGACGCCGATCAGCTCGAGCTCGGGCGAGGCGAGCGCGAGGAGGATCGCGATCGCGTCGTCGTGGCCCGGGTCGCAGTCGATGACGATCTTCGTGCTCAAAGCAGCGCGTCCACCTCCGCCGCCGTCGGGAGCGAGGTCTGCGCGCCGAAGCGCGACGCCGCGAGGGCGCCGGCCGCACAGGCCCGCCGGAGAGCCTCGTCGCGCGGGCGCCCCTCGAGCAGCGACACGACGAGGCAGGCCGTGAACGCGTCGCCCGCGGCCGTGCCGTCGACTGCCTCGACCTCGGGCGGCTCAGCCCGCGCCACCTCCTCCCCGTCCTCGAGCAACATGGCCCCCTCCGCGCCGAGCGTGAGGCAGACAAGCCCGAGCCGCTTGCCGAGCGCCTCGAGCTCGAGCCGGTTCACGACCGTGAGCTCGGCTTCGGGGGCGCCCTCGCGGGCGGGGGCAGCGTTGAGGAAGAAGCGCGGCGCCAGCTCGGCCGCGCGCGCCACCGTCTCGGCCGGGATCTCCTGCTGGCAGAGGACGGCATCTGCGTCGCCGAGCGCGAGATCTTCGGGCCGCAGCTCGGCGTTCGCCCCCGGCGCGACGACGATCGTCGTCTCCCCCGCGGCGTCGACCGTGATAAGCGCGATCCCGGTGGGAACGTCCTGCACGAGCCAGCGCTCCTCGACGCCTGTCTCGCGCAGCCCTGCGAGCGCCTCTTCCGCGAGCTCGTCGCTTCCGACGCAACCGACCAGCGCGACCTCCGCTCCGAGCCGCGCGGCGGCGACCGCCTGGTTCGCGCCCTTGCCGCCCGGCACGCGGGAGAAGCTCGCGCCGCTCACCGTCTCTCCCGGCCTCGGCAGCCGCTCGGCCCGCACGACGAGGTCGAGGTTGATCGAACCGACCACAGCGAGGCGCGGCGCCACGGTGCGAGCCTAGACTCCCTCGCGTGACCGTCGCGCACTGGGACGAGGTCGAGAGCTTCCATCCCGCCAAGGGCGAGATGGATGCGACCTGGCAGCGGCTCGGCGACGCCGCAGGCACGCGCGGCGTGGGCGTCAACCGCGTCCGCGTCGAGCCGGGCAAGCTGCCGACGCCCCCGCATTCCCACGGCGCGTCCGAGGAGATCTACTTCGTCCTCGCCGGCTCGGGCCTGGCGTGGCAGGACGGCGAGGTGCACGAAGTGCGGCCGCTCGACTGCGTGATCCACCGCGCGAACGAGATGGAGCACACGTTCGTCGCCGGGCCCGAAGGGCTCGAGTACCTCGTCTTCGGCACACGCCATCCGACTGAGCTCGGTTGGCTGCCGCGTTCGCGGGCGATCCGGTTCGGCTGGCCGTGGGTCGAGGGACGCGACGACGACCCGTGGGACGTCGAGGCGACCGTCGAGCCGCTTGCGTACGGCGATCCGGCGCCTCGCCCGGCGAACATCCTCAACGTCGACGAGGTCGAGCTCGACCGCTGGCACGACCGCGCCAGCACGGCGTCGCTCGCGACCGATGAGCGGTCCGTTCTGGCGGGCCTGCACTGGGAACGGATCGACCCCCGGCACCGCAGCGCCGTCCCCCATTGCCACTCGGCGGAGGAGGAAATCTTCGTCATGCTCGAGGGGACGGCGACACTCGAGCTGTGGCCCTCTCCGCGCCCCGAGAGCGAAGGTGCGGTGAAGGAGGAGATACCGCTGCGCGCCGGCCACCTCGTCGCGCGGCCGCCGGGCACCCGCGTCTCGCATTCCTTCCGCGCCGGCCCGGACGGCGTGACGATGCTCATCTACGGCACGCGCGACCCGAACGACATGTGCTGGTATCCACGCTCGCGCAAGATCTTCTGGCGCGGCCTCGGCGTCATGGGCCGGATCGAGGCGCTCGGCTATTCCGACGGCGAGCCGCTCGAAGACGACTGAAGGCGCCCGGCGAAGAGGTCTCCGCGGCCAGCCCTGGCAGCACTAGACCTCGACGATGACGGGCAACACCATCGGCCGGCGGCGGGTGCGGTCGTAAACGATGCCGCCGAGCGCCTCGTGCAGGTGCTCCTGGAGGAGCTTGATCTCGGTCACGTCGTCACGGAGCAGCTCGGCCAGAACGCGCGCCGCCTCCTCCCGCAGCTCGTCGAGGAGCGGCTCAGCCTGTTCCCCGAAGCCGCGCGCGATCAGCTCCGGCGGCGCGGTGAGCCCGCCGCCGTCCTGCGCCGCGAGCGTCGCGACGACGATGAGGACGCCGTCCTCCGCCAGCCGCCGACGGTCGCGCAGCGCGACGTCGTGGACGTCGCCGACCCCGAGCCCGTCGACGAACGTCATCCCCGCCTCGACCTCGCCGACGATCTGCGGCACGCCGTCCCGCAGCTCCACGACACTGCCGTTCTCGGCGAGGACGATCCTGTCCTCGGGCACGCCGCCCTCGCGGGCGAGCTGGGCGTGCGCCGCGAGCATCCGGAACTCGCCGTGCACCGGCATCACCGCCTTCGGCCGCAGCAGCCCGATGATCGTGCGCAGCTCCTCGGCGCGCCCGTGGCCGGAGACGTGCACGGGCGCGTTGTCCTCGTGCAGCACCTCGGCGCCCATCTTCGCGAGCCGGTTGATCGCGTCGTGGACGCGCAGTTCGTTGCCGGGAATCGGCCTCGCGGAGATGATCACCGTGTCGCCGGCCTCCACGCGCACGGCGGCGTGGTCGTTGTACGCGATCCGGGTCATTGCCGACATCGGCTCACCCTGGCTGCCGGTGCAGAGGATCAGCTGTTGGTTGCGCGGGAGCTCGGCGAGCTCGTTCGGCCGCAGGATCGCCTCCTCGGGGACGTCCATGTAGCCGAGGTTGCGGGCGATGTTCGCGTTCTTCCGCATCGAGCGGCCGACGAAGGCGACCTTCCGTCCGCAGTCGAGGGCAACGTCGGCCGCCTGCTGCATCCGGTGCACGTTCGAGGCGAAGGAGGAGACGAGGATCCGGCCCTCCCGGCGCGGGAAGATCTGGCGGAACGCCTCGCCGACGACCCGCTCCGACTCGGTCACGCCGGCCCGCTCCGCGTTCGTGGAATCGCCGAGGAGGAGGTCGACCCCTAGGGTGCCGATCTCCGCGAGCCGGCCGACGTCGGTGCGCTGCCCGTCCACCGGCGTGTGGTCGAGCTTGTAGTCGCCCGTGTGTACGCACCGGCCGCCGGGCGTCTCGAGCATGACTGCGGCCGCGTCGGGGATCGAGTGAGCCATGCGGACGAACTCGAGCCGGAACGGGCCGAGCTGGACGGGCTCGTCGCCCGGCGCCAGCTCCCGCAGCTCCGCGACACGGAGGAGCCCGTGCTCGTCGAGCTTCGACTTCACGAGCGCGAGCGTCAGCCGCGTCGCGAGCACGAGCGGCACCCGCATCTCGCGCATGAGGTACGGCAGCGAGCCGACGTGGTCCTCGTGCCCGTGCGTGAGGACGACCGCGCGCACCATCTCCTCCCGATCCTTCAGGTAGGAGAAGTCGGGGAGGACGAGGTCGACGCCGAGGTGCTCGTCCCGTGGGAACGCGAGCCCGGCGTCGACCACGACGATCGACCCCTCCGCCTCGAAGACGGTCATGTTCTTGCCGACCTCGCCGAGGCCGCCGAGCGGAATGATGCGGCAGACACCCATCGACGCGGAGTCTAGGGTGCGCGGTCTTACGCCGAGGCGGCAGCGAGGAGGCCCGACCGCTCGAGGCAGGAGCGGATCTGCACGAGCTCGTCCTCGTCGGGCTCGACCATCGGCAGCCGGTGCCCGCCCACCTCGTGGCCCGTGAGGTTGAGCGCCGCCTTGATCGGAGTCGGGTTGACCTGGATCCGCAGGAGGTCGTATGACGGCTTCAGCTCCTCGTGAATCGTGCGGGCGCCCTCGACGTCGCCCTCGCCGTGGCGGCGGATCATCTCGGCGATCTGCGGCCCCCAGAGGTGCGCCGTCACCGAGACCACCCCGGCGCCGCCGAGCTCGAGGAAGGCGAACGTGTTCGGATCGTCGCCGGAGTAGAGGTCGAGCCGCGTCTCCTCGGCGATGAACCGCGCCTGCTCCGGGTCGTCGAGCGCCTGCTTCACGGCGACGACGTTCTCGATCTCGGCGAGCCGCGCGAGCGTGGCGGACTCGATGTTGACGACGACGCGACTCGGGATGTTGTAGGCGACTACGGGCAGATCGGTCGCGGCGGCGATCTCCTCGAAGTGGCGGACGATCGCCCGCTGCGGCGGCTTGTTGTAGTACGGCGTGACGACGAGGATGCCGTCGACCCCGAGCTTCGTCGCCTGCTCCGTCAGGTGCGCGGAGTGCGCCGTGGCGTACGTGCCGGTGCCGGCGATCACCGTCGCGCGGTCGCCGACGGTCTCGACGGCGGCCGTGAACAGAGCAAGCTTCTCGTCGTCGCTCAGCGTTGGCGACTCGCCCGTCGTCCCGCAGACGACGATGCCGTCGGAGCCGTTCTCGACGAGGAAGCTCGCCAGCTCGCGGAAGCGATCGAGGTCGACCGCGCCGTCCGCTCGGAACGGCGTCACCATCGCGGTGATTACGGATCCCAGCACGACGGGTAATTCTACGAGAGCTTGGCCTCCAACTCCTGCAACGCGTAGAAGACGCCCTCCGAGAAAGTCGGGTACGGCTGGATCGTGTCGAGGAGCGTCTCGACCGGCACCGCTGCACGGATTGCGAGGGTGAACTGCCCAAGCCACTCCGCGGCCTGCGGCCCGACGCAGACGACGCCGGCGAGGACGCGCTGCCGCGGGTCGGCGAAGACGCGGACGAAGCCGTCGCGCTTCGGCCGCTCGTACGTCGCGAGGCGTGGCAGCACCCCGAGCTCGATCCGAGCGCTGACGAGGTCGTCCCCCTCGGTGCGGCCGGCAGTCGCCACCTCCGGATCCGTGAAGACGCCGGCGGGAATCGCGCGGTAGTCGGCCTTGGCGCGGCGCTTGGTCATGTCCGCCGCCGCGACCCGGGCCTGGTACTTGCCGACATGCGTGAACTGGGCGATGCCGGTGACGTCGCCGATCGCCCACACGTTCTCGGCCGCGCGCAGCCGCTCGTCAACCTCGACGCCGCGTGGGGAGATCCTGAGCCCGAGCTCGTCGAGCCCGAGCCGCTCGACGTTAGGCCGGCGGCCTGTCGCGACGAGGAGCCGTTCTGTCTCGAGCGTCGAGCCGTCCGACAGGTGAAGCCGCACACCCGGCTCGGCCCGCTCGATCCCCACGCCGATGCGGACGTCGATCCCCTCCTCCCGGAAGAGCCCTGCGAGCAGCTCGCCCGCGTCGGCGTGGACACGCCCGAGCAGATGCTCGCCGCGCTCGACGACCGTCACCTGGGAGCCCATGCGGGAGAAGAACTGCGCGAGCTCGGCGCCAACCGGCCCGCCGCCCATCACCACGAGGCTCTGCGGCACCTTGTGCGTCCGGGTCGCCTCGCGGTTCGTCCAGTACTCGACCGAGTCGAGCCCGTCGATCGCCGGCCGCGAGCCGGTCGCGAGCACGAGCCGGTCGTAGGGCAGCTCCTGGTCGTCGACCTCCACGACCCCCGGCCGTGCGACACGGCCCTCGCCGCGCACGAGCCGGCACCGCCACTCCTCGAGGTAGTGGAGCTGGCCCGAGTCGTCCCAGTCGCTCGTCATCCAGTCGCGCCACGACCAGACGCCGTCCGCATCCGGCCGCTCCGGCTGCAGGCCAGGCGCCCGCTCGAGCGAGGAGGCGAGCTCCGTCGCGCGCAGCATCGTCTTCGTCGGCATGCACGCGAAGTACGAGCATTCGCCGCCGACGAGCCGGCTCTCGACGAGCGTGATCTGCGCCTCGTCGTCGAACCGGCGGAGGGCCCCGACGAAATGCTCGCCGGTCGACCCTCCACCGAGAACGACAACCTTCACTACCCGGCGAGCCCGTTCGCCTTCAGGAACTTTTGGGCGATCGACTTCGCGGTCGCCTTGTCGACGTAGTAGGCCTTGTTCATCGCCTGCATCGCGGGAAGCGTCAGCTTCGCCGAGACGGCGTTGACCGTCTGTTCGAGCAGCGTCCCGCTCGCTCCCTTGAGCAGGCTCTTGGAGAGCACCGGCGCGACGTTCTGGAAGCCGAAGATGTGCTTGTCGTCGACCAGCGCCGTGTACTTCTTCGTGTCCAGCTGCTGCGGATCGGTGGAGAACCCATCTCCCCCGAGGGCCTTGCCCTCGTCGAGCAGCGTGTAGACGCTGATGTTCCCGATCGGGACGAACTTGATGTTCTTGAGCCCGTAGATCTGCTTCATCCCGAGGATGCAGGTGATCCGCGTCTGGCACTCCGGATAGCCCGCGTACGAGAACGACGACAGCTTGCTCAGGTCGCTCATCGTGTTCAGGCCGTCCTTCTGCGCCGTCGACGTGAGCATCGTGAACGTGTCCACGTCCGCGAACGGCGTCGGCTTGAGCAGCGTCAGGCCGCGGGTCTCCTCGAACGTCTTCGCGGTCGTGTAGGTCGCGGCCGCCGACTTCGGCGACGTCCCCTTCGCGAGGTCCAGCACGATGATGCCCGTGTACTCCGGGTAGAAATTCATCTTCCCGCTCGTGATCGCCTTGTCGGCGAGCTCCGAGGAGCCGAAGCTCCCCTTGAACACGACGGGGAAGCCCTTGACCTGCAGGGCCTGGCCGTAGAGCTGGCCGAGGATGTACTCCTCGCCGAAGTTCTTCGTGCCGATGGTGATCGTCGGGTTCTTCGCCACGGACCCCGTTGTCGTTGGCGATTTGCTTCCCCCACCGCCGCAGGCCGACAAGCCGATCAGAAGCGCGACCCCGATCGAGACCGCGAACGCCGCCTTCGCAGCGCGACGCGTGTGCTTACGAACCATCTAGAACCTCCTCTCGAGTTTGCCCTCGCGGGACCCTAATCCCTCGGAGCCATCCGGCGCGAGGCCGCGTGCTGGGCGAGCGCCAGCGCGAGCGCCGTCAGAAGGGCGATGGCGGAGACGCACAACGCCGCGGCGAGCACGCCGGAGTTCCCGTACGCCACCGGGTTGGCCATGATCTCGCCCAGGCCGCCGCCGCCGGCGATGCCGGCGATCGTCGCGGTAGCGACCACGAAGACGGCGGCGATCCGGACACCTGCGAGGAGAAGCGGCAGGCCGAGCGGCAGCTCCACACGGGCGAGGATCTGCGCTTCCGTCAGTCCCATCCCCCGCGCCGCCTCGACCGCGTCCCGCTCGACGCCGTCCACGGCGAAGTAGGCATTTGTCAGGAGCGGCGGGATCGCGAGCACGACGAGCGCCACCGTGTTGTTCCAGAACCCGACTCCGAGCCACGCGATGAAGAGGCCGATGAGCGCGATGCTCGGCAGCGCACGCCCGAGCGAGGACACCGCCAGGGCCAGGAACAACCCTCGATGCCGATGCCCGAGCCAGAGGCCCAGAGGCAGAGCGATGACGAGGGCGATACCGAGCGCCGTGAACGCGAGCTCGGACAGCTGGCCCGACTTGTCGAGCAGCAGGCCGGCGTGGTCGGGGATGAAGCGGAGCGCGTCGAGGAAGAGCGAGGCGAGGATCACCGCAGCCGGGTCCAGGGCGTCAGCGCGCGTTGCAAGAGAGTGAGCAGCGCGTCGGCGGTCAGGGCGAGCAGGATCGTGAGGCCCCCGGCTGCGACGAGCTCCGTCCGGAAGATGTCGGGCTGGCCGAGCGCGTCGAAGATCGGGGCTCCGAGACCGTAGTGGATGAGGAATGCAGCGACGGTCGCGATCGAGATCGTGGACACCGTCGCTACGCGGACGCCGGCCAGGATCGCGGGCGCCGCAAGCGGGAGCTCCACGCGGAGGAACGTTTGGATGCGGGTAAACCCCATCCCCCGCGCCGACTCGAGCACTTCCGGCGACACGCCGCGCAATCCGGCCACAATGTTGCGGTAGAGCACGAACAGCGTGTACGCCACGAGCGGAATCTCGATCGTGGTGACGGTGATGCCCGTAACCGGCAACAACAGCTCGAAAAGGGCGATGCTCGGGAGCGTGTACAGGAAGTCGGTGAACACCCCGAGCGGCGGGTCGAAGAAACGAAAGCGGAAGCCCACGAGCGCGAGCAGGAAGGAAACCGCGAAGCCGATTCCGACGGCGATCAGCGTCAGGTCGATGTGCTGGACGAGGGCCGGCTGGAGGACGTCGCCCCAATGGTCCTGCAGCCAGCCGGTGCAGAACCAGCCGTTGTGGTGCAGGCAGGCGCTTCCGTGTCCGAAGTTCGGGATCACCGGGCCGCCGCCGGCGAGGCGGATCCCTTTCACCGCAGGAGGTCCTCGCGCGTGACGACGCCGAGGGGCGAGCCGTCGGCGGCGGTGACGAGCGCCGCGTCGCGGCGCTCGGCGACGAGGATTGCGAGCGCGTCGCGCAGGCTGGTCTCCGCAGGCAGCCGCGGCAGCCCGTCGCCCGTCGCCGGCGAGAGCTCGAGCTCGCCGAGCGTACGGAGGGCGAGCGCCTTGAGGGCCCGGTCGCGGCCGACGAAATCGGCGACGAACTCGTCCACCGGTTGCTCGAGGATCTGCTTAGGCGTGTCGTACTGGGCGAGCCGTCCGCCCTCGCGGAGGATCGCGATCCGGTCGCCGACCTTGATCGCCTCGTCGACGTCGTGGGTGACGAAGACGACCGTCTTGCGGAGCTCTCTCTGAAGGCGCAGGAACTCGTCCTGCAGGCGCGCCCGGACGATCGGGTCGATCGCGCCGAACGGCTCGTCCATCAGCATCAGCGCGGGATTGGCGGCGAGCGCGCGCGCGAGGCCGACGCGCTGGCGCTGGCCCCCCGAGAGCTCGGACGGGAAGCGGCGCCGGTCCTCGTCCGGGTCGAGCCCGACGAGCTCGAGCAGCTCGCCCACCCGCTCCCGAATCCGCCGGCGTTGCCAGCCGAGCAGGCGCGGCACCGTCCCGATGTTCCCCTCCACCGTCATGTGCGGGAAGAGCCCGACCTGCTGGATGACGTAGCCGATCGAGCGCCGCAGCTCGGTCAGGTCCTGCTCGAGGATCGACGTGCCGTCGATGCGGATGTCGCCGCTCGTGAGCGGGATCAGCCGATTGACGAGCTTGAGCGCCGTCGTCTTGCCGCCGCCGGACGGCCCGACGAGGACGCAGATCTCCCCCGCAGGCACCGTGAGCGAGAGGTGGTCGACCGCCGCGCCTTCGCGGCCCGGGTAGACCTTCGTCGCTTCGTCGAAGACGAGCTCGGCGGCCTCGCTCGGCACGCGGGAATCATCCCGCATCTGGGCCTAGGAGGGTCCAGCGGAACGGTGTTCGTCGCCGCGGTGCGATGGGCGTCGCGAGGCAAGGACGCAGGGAGCGCCGATAGCCAGGCGCTATCGGCGCGACTGAGGACGCCGCATTCGCGGCGCTCAGCGCGGCGCGGCGGCACAACCGCCGTTTCGCTGGACCCCCTAACTGAGGAGCGCCTCCAGGCCGACGGTGAGGCCCGGCGGCAGCTCGCCGAGCTTCTCGAGCGCGAGCAGGACACCGTCGGCGAACGACTCGCGGCCGGTCGTGTCGTGGCGGATCGTCAGCAGCTGACCGTCCGCGCCGAAGATCACCTCCTGGTGCGCCACGAGGCCCGGCAGGCGCACCGAGTGGATCGGCGGCGAGCCTCCGACGAGCTCCGCCGTCGCCTTGGCGGTCCCGGACGGCGCGTCCTTCTTCGCCTCGTTGTGGAGCTCGACGATCTCCGCGCGTGGGAAGTGCACGGCTGCCTCGCGCGCGAAGCGCATCATCAGGACGGCGCCGATCGAGAAGTTCGGAGCAACAAAGAGGCGCAGCCCTCTGTCCGCCGCGAGCGAACCGAGCTCCGCCGGATCCCAGCCCGTCGTGCCGACGACGCAGGAGACGCCTTGCTCGAGCGCGGCGCGGACGTTCGCCGGCGCCGCCTCGGGCGTCGTGAAGTCGACGGCGGCGTCGCAGCCGCTCACGTCGGGCTCGTCGCCGAGCTCGATCCCGCGCACCTCGTGCCCGGCCGCTTCCAGCCGCGCCACGATCGCGCTTCCCGCCTTTCCCTCCGCCCCGAAGAAGGCGATTTTCACGCCGCAGCCTGCTCGACAAGGGTCGAGCTCGCGTAGCCGACCGCGGTGCGGAAGCGAGCCTCGTCGGGCCCGACACCCGCTGCAGCAAGCCGCTCGGGCGATAGCAACACGGCAGCCAGCTCGGCGAGCTCGTCGGTGTCGACCGCGTCGAGCTCAGCCATCACGCGCTCGAGCGTGAGCAGCTCGGTGTCGGTCACGAGGGACTTCCCGAGCCGGCTCATGCGGGTGGACGTGGATTCGAGCGAGAGGACGATCCGTCCCTTGAGACTCTCCTTCGCACGCTCGAGCTCGCCCTTCCGCAGCCGGCCGGCGGCGATCTCGGCGATCTGCTCGACGCAGATCTCGACGCAGGCGGCGAGGTTCTCTTCGCGCGTGCCGACGTAGACGCCGAGGATGCCGGTGTCGGTGTACTGCGCCCCGAAGCTGTAGACGGCGTAGGCCATGCCGCGCTTCTCGCGGATCTCCTGGAAGAGCCGCGACGAAGCCGACCCGCCGAGGATCGCGTCGAGGAGGGACGCGGCGAAGCGGCGACGGTCCGAGCGTGAGATCCCGGTTGCGCCGAGGCAGAGGTGGTACTGCTCTGTCTCCTTGCGCTGGAAGCGGAGCCCGGGGCCGGGAGGCTTCGCGAGCGGGCGGCGGACGCGGGTGCCGGCCCGAGCCGGTGCGCCGGCTCGGCGCTCGCTCCGCTGCAGGAGCGCGACGAGGCGGTCGTGGTCGAGGTTCCCGGCCGCGGCGACGACGACGTTCCCCGGCGCGTATGCCGTGCGGTGATAGCCCGCGAGCGCCCGGCGGCTGACCGAGGAGATGACCTCCGCCGTGCCGATCACCGGCCGCCCGAGCGGGTGGTCGCTGAAGACGGCCTCCGAGAAGAGGTCGTGCACGAGCTCCTGCGGCGTGTCCTCGTACATCGCGATCTCCTCGAGCACGACCTCGCGCTCCTGGTCGACCTCGGCGAAGGAGGGCGCGAAGACCATGTCGGTCATCACCTCGAGCGCGGTCTCGACGTGGTGGTCGGGGACGCGCGCGTAGACGACGGTGTTCTCACGCGAGGTCGCGGCGTTCAGCTCGGCGCCCATCGCGTCGAACGTCTCCGCGATCTCCTGCGCGTCGAAGCGGCGGGAGCCCTTGAAGAGGAGGTGCTCGATGAAGTGCGAGACGCCCGCACGGTCGTCGCGCTCGTCGCGGGAGCCGACGTCGATCCAGAAGCCGAGCGCGACGGAGCGGACGCTCGCGACCCGCTCGGAGATGATGCGCTCGCCGGTGTCGAGCTCGCTCAGGACGACCTTCTGCACGGCCGGATGGTAGGCGACGCTTAGGCGCGCGCGACGAAGCGGAGAACGGTGCCGTTCCGCTTCGCCTCGTACTGCGCCGCGTCGGCGAGCCGGAACAGCGTCTGTGCGTCGCTAGCGTCCTCCGGGCAGGCGGCGCACCCGAAGCTCGCGCTGAGGCTGGCGGCCCACGGCGCCCCGCCGGCGGACAGCTGCTCGAGCAGCGCCTCGACCCGCGCGACGACCTGCCGCGCGTCGTCGTCGGTCGCCTCCGCCAGGAGCACCGCGAACTCGTCGCCGCCGATGCGGAAGGCGTCGTCCGGCTTTCGCAACGACTCCACGAGCACGTTCGCGAACGCGGCGAGCGCCTCGTCTCCCGAGGCATGGCCGTACTGGTCGTTGAGCTTCTTGAAGTCGTCGAGGTCCGCGATCACGAGGCCGAAGGACCGGCCGTAGCGCCGTCCCCGGGCCACCTCGCCGTCGAGCCGGTTCACGAAGGCGCGCCGATTGTGGAGGCGCGTGAGCGGATCGTGGTTGGCAAGGAAGCGGAGCTCGCCGAGATGCCGGCCCGAGACGAGCGCGGCCGCAGCGTCGTTCGCGAAGATCCGCAGCGCCTGCAGGCGGTCGGCCGACGGCAGGAGGCGGTCTCCCGGGTTGTCGACCCAGATGATCCCGAGCAGTGCGCCGCCGCCGTCGCGGAGCGGCACGATCAGCCAGTGCCGGTTCCACGCCCATGGCCCTCGCCCGTTGAGCTGCGACGGGTAGACCTCGACCTCGTGCGCGATCCGCGCCCGCGCTTCCTCGTGGGTCAGGAGGTAGCAACCCTCGCGCAGGAACGCGTCGTCGAGCAGCGGCTCGACCTGCGCGACGGTCACGACGGTGCGTTCCCGCAGCTCGTCGAGCTGCCAGCCGGCGGTCGCATGCGGCACGACTACGCCGGTCTCGGGGTCGACGAGCGCCGCGCAGACGTTCTGGAAGTCGAGGGCGTCACGGATGCCGGTGCACACCCGGCGCAAGATCTCGGAGTTCGACGGCTCGCCTGTGATGCGGGACGACACGGCGAGCAGCTCCTCGAGGGCGCGCTGGTGCCGCGTCGAGTCCGCCGCCTCGCGTGCGGCCTCGAGCGCGAGTGCCGCGTGGTCGGCAAGCGCTACGAGCACGTCGAGATCGTCGTCGGTGGGCCGCCGGCCGCTCGTGGGCTCGTCGACCGAGATGATCCCGAGCAGGTTCCCCTGCTGGTCGCGCATCGCGACGAAGAGCGCGTCCTCGGGATCCCAGGCGTCGGGGTCGACCCCCCGCTGTCCCTGCGGCACGTAGCTCGGCCCGAGCGAGTCCCAGTCGACGGAGCCGGCCGGTACGACGTAGGCGCCGCGGCGCTCGAAGCGCTCTGAGAGGAGGAGGCTCCAGTCGCCGCCCGGCCGTGCGTTGCCGAGCAGAACCGCCCGCGCGTCCTCGTTGCCGTACACGGTCGTGACCTCGAAGTCGTCCCAGGCGGGCCGGTAGAGGTTGACCGCGACGGTGCGGTAGCCGAGGGACTCGCCGATGGTGCGGGCGACGGCCTCGAGCAGCGCGGGAAGATCTTCACGCGCCCGCAGAAGGCGGGTCACCTCGACGAGGCCCCGCAGCGGTGAGATGGTCGGAAGGCTCACGGTGTTGTGTCGCTTCGAGTCATCGGCACGAGCCCACCCCGTGATGAGAGCCGATTCGGGGGATTCGCGCCCTGGAAAGGAAGTGAGGCGCGCGAGGCGACCGGCCGACGCCGGCCGCCTCACGCGTGTCCTTCAGCCGGTAGCTGCGGCCGGAGTTGGCACCGGCGCCGGCTGGCGGACGAACATCAGCACGCTGACGATCACGCTCCAGACCGGCAGGGCGAAGATGAGCGCGATCCAGCCGATCGGCGTGACCGCCACGATGCCGAACAGAATGGCGGCCCAGCCGAGCCAGCGCGGCAGCGCAACGCTCTTCACGATCGCGAGCCCGTTCCCGATCAGGAAGACGCCGGCGCCGATCACGAGCGCGAAGAAGACGTCGTTCTGGAGCACGTTGAGCGCCTGCTCGGCCGTCGGCGAAATCTTCCCCGGCACATCCGTCGCGGCGAAGTTGATCCCGACGAGCGTGGCGCCGCCGACGGCGAGCACCGTCATTCCCGAGACCCCGAGCCCGAGGAGGCCGTCTCCGCCCGAGCGCCCACGCAGGTACGAACGTAGCGCCGCCGCGAAGAAGAGCCCGAACACGAGCGAGTACGCGATCAGGAAGGTGCTGGCGTGCTGGCCGCCGCGGTGCGACTCGTAGAACGACACCACCTTTTGTGGAGATGCATCCGAATCGGGCGTGTTGCCGCTGACCATCGCTCCGAAGAAGAACAGAACGGCGAACGCGACTCCCGTCAACGAGGCCCAGCGGCCCAAGTCCCTACCCATCGAGTGCTCCTTATGTCGCCACAGGTCCCCTGCGGCACCGGAGGCTAGAGCGCTAGCCGGGGCGAGTCAAGGGGTAGGTCGCCGGGGCGGGCGGCATGCACCGCCCGCCCGGACGCTCGCTTACTCGTCGTCGCGGCGCTAGCCGCGGCCGCGGCCGCCGCCCCGGCCGCCGCGACGGTCACCGCGCGGCCGCTCCTCCTCCGGGGGCCGCGGCGGCGCGTCCTTCGCCCGCTCGATCAGCTCCTCGGGCTGGACGAGACCGCCGTTCTCGTGCTTCGCGACGAGCTTGAGGCCGATCCGGCCGCGGGCCTTGTCGACCTCCTGGACGACGACGTCGACGACGTCCCCGCGACTCATCACGTCCTCGATGTGCGCAACCCGGCCGGGCCCGACGTTCGAAACGTGCAGGAGCCCGTCCGTGCCCTTCTTGAGCTCGACGAAGGCGCCGAACTGGGTCGTCTTCACGACCTTGCCTGTGAACGTGTCGCCGACCTCCGGCTCCTTCGTCAGCGCCTCGATCGCGGCGACGGCGGCCTTCGCGTTCGTGCCCTCGGTCGCGTAGATGAGGATCGTGCCGTCCTCCTCGATGTCGATCTGGACCTCGTAGTCGGATTCGAGGCCGCGGATCGTCTCGCCGCCCTTGCCGATGACCATGCCGATCTTCTCCTGGTCGATCTTGATCGACGTGATCCTCGGCGCGTTCTCCGACAGCTCGGAGCGAGACTCCGGGATCACCTCGAGCATCTTCTCGAGGATGAACTCGCGCGCCCGCTTCGCCTGCTCGAGTGCGTCCCGCATGATCTGCTGGGTGACGCCGGTGATCTTGATGTCCATCTGGAGGGCGGTGATCCCGTTGCTGGAGCCGGCGACCTTGAAGTCCATGTCGCCGAGGTGGTCTTCCGCCCCCTGGATGTCGGTGAGGATGACGTAGTCGTCGCCCTCCTTCACGAGGCCCATCGCGATGCCGGAGACCGGCGCCTTGATCGGGACGCCCGCGTCCATGAGCGAGAGGGTCGAGCCGCAGACGGAGCCCATCGACGACGACCCGTTCGACTCGAGCGTCTCCGAGACGATGCGGATCGTGTACGGGAACTCCTCGG
>DAIMGZ010000007.1:0-33338 GCA_036723535.1 Gaiellaceae bacterium | reverse complement strand
GTGCTCGACGTCGGCGGCGTCGGCTACCTCGTCCATGCGACGCCCGCCGCCGTCCGCAAGGGCGACGCGGCGGACGAGATCACGGTCGAGACCTACCTCCATGTCCGGGAGGACGCGCTCCAGCTCTACGGCTTCGCCGACCGCAGCGAGCGGGAGCTGTTCATCCAGCTCCTCGCCGTGACCGGCGTGGGGCCGAAGGTCGCGCTCGCCATCGTCTCCGGCTCGCCCGTCGCGGAGCTGCGGCGAGCGATCGCACGCGGCGACGCAGCGCGGTTCCAGGCCATCCCGGGCATCGGCAAGAAGACGGCTGAGCGGATCGTGCTCGAGTTGAAGGAGAAGCTCGGCGATCCCGCGCTCGCGCCTGCCCTCGACGGCTCGGGCGAGCGGCACGTCGTCGCCCGCGACGCGCTCGTCGAGCTCGGCTGGTCGCTGCTCGACGCCGAGCGAGCCCTCGCCGAGGTCGACTCCGACCTGCCGGCGGAGGAACGCGTCCGGCTCGCGTTGAAGAGAGCCGCGTGAACGTGAGCACGCAGTTCCTGGCGCCGGATCTTCGCGACGAGGACGAGGAGGTCGAGCGGAGCCTGCGGCCGCGCCGGCTCGACGAGTTCGTCGGCCAGGCACGCGTGAAGGAGCAACTCGCGATCGCGCTCGACGCGGCGAAGGCACGCGGCGAGGCGCTCGACCACGTCCTCCTCGTCGGCCCGCCGGGGCTCGGCAAGACGAGCCTCGCGCAGATCCTCCGCGAGGAGCTCGGCGTCGGGATCCGCTCGGTCGCCGGCCCCGCGCTCGAGCGGAAGGACGTCGCCGCCATCCTCACCGCGGTCGAGGCGCGCGACGTCGTCTTCGTCGACGAGATCCACCGCCTGAGCCGGGCGGCCGAGGAGATCCTCTATCCGGCGCTCGAGGACTTCCGGCTCGACATCGTCATGGGGCAAGGGACGGCCGCGCGGACGCTGACCCTCGACCTGCCGCCGTTCACGCTCGTCGGCGCGACGACCCGAACGGGCCTCCTCACCTCGCCGCTGCGCGACCGCTTCGGCATGACCTTCCGGCTCGACTACTACGAGGCAGGCGAGCTTGCCACGATCGTCCGCCGCTCGGCCGGGATCCTCGGCGTCGAGATCGCCGCCGAGGCCGCCGACGAGATCGCGAGCCGCGCCCGCGGCACGCCGCGAGTCGCCAACCGGATCCTTCGCCGCGTCCGAGACGTCGCCGAGGTGCGGCACGAGGGCGCGATCACGACCGCCATCGCACAGGAGGCGCTCGAGCTGCTCGAGGTCGACGAGGCAGGGCTCGAGCGGCTCGACCGCGACCTCCTGCGGTCGATCGTCGAGAAGTACGACGGCGGTCCCGTCGGTCTCAACACGCTGGCCGCCGCGCTCGGGGAGGAGCCGGACACGATCGAGTACGTGTACGAGCCGTACCTCCTCCAGCTCGGCTTCATCCAGCGGACGCCGCGCGGCCGCACGATCACCGCCCTCGGCCGCGCCCACCTCGGCGTCGTGTCCGAGCCCGACGCCGCCGACGCGCGGCTCTTCTGATGCCCGACCTCTGGACACCCGTCCCCGAGCTGCCGCACGAGGCGTTCGTCGAGCGGATCCACCGCGCGATTGCCTCGTTCGCCGAGGCCACCGGCGTCGAGAAGCCGGTCGTCGAGGTCGAACTCGCCGACACGTCGCACTTTGTCCTCGACCGGATCGAGCCCGAGCCCGGCTTCGGAATGGTGACGCTCTACGTGACGGACGAGCGCGACGACGCGCCCGATGCGCTCATCATCCCGATTGGCTCGCTGCGGCGGATCGAACTCCGGACGGCACCGGAGAAGAGCGAGAGCTTCGGCTTCAGCGTCCCGCCCGCGAAGTAGACGAGCCACGGGGCGACGAGCAGCGCCATCACGTCGAACCACACATAGCCGCTCGCAACGCCGCTCGGCGGGTTGCCGTCGGGAATCCCGAGCCCGGGGAGGTCGTGCGCCCAGCGCCACGTCCCGATCGACGTGCCATACAGCTCGAGCGCGGCGACGACGAGGAAGACGCCGGCATACGTCGCCCGCGAGCGCGAGCGCCAGAGGAAGACGAGCAGCAGCGGCACGCCGAAGGCGCCGGCGACGTCGAGCCGCGGCAGCACCGTGAGCCCGGCGATCCCCCAGGCGGCGGCGCCGGTCGCCGCGGCCCAGACGACGGCGCGGGCGCGGAGGCTGCGGCTCAGGGCGATGCCGCTCAGGTAGACGAGCCCGTGCGCAGGCGGGATGAAGAGCGGCAGGTTGTGCAGCCGGTAGTGATAGACGCCCCAGACGAGCGAGCCCGTCACCTCCCCGACCGTCGCGAAGAGGACGACGCCGAGGGCCTGTGCCCGCACGAGCAGCGGCAGCGGTCGCAGCGCCGCCCCCAGCACGAGGAACGTGACCGCGCCGAGCGCGAGCTGCCCGGGCAGCGAGACCTGGGTGTCGAGCGCGAGCAGCCCGGCGAGATACGCCGGCAGCACCACCGCGTACCGGCGAGGAACGGTCACCTCCGGTACTGGAGCTCGTGCCAGCTCGGGGTGGGGAGGAGCTCGAGGAGCGCGCGGCCGCCGTTCGTGTCGGCGAACGTGAAGTCCTGCCGCTGCTCGTCCCAGTCCACCTCGAGCAGGCCTTCCTTGACCCGGTGGTCGAGCCACGCGCCGCGGAAGACGAGCTTCTTGAGCCAGTAGACGAGCGACTCCCCGTGGACGAGGGCGAGCGCGTCCCAGTGGCGCACGAGGTATTCGCCGAGCGCGCTGCGGGGCGTGTCGATCGCGTCGCGCTCGACGAGCTCGACGAGGTCGGCGGTCTCGTCCTCGTCCAGCTCCGGGCCGGCGACGAGCCCGAGGCGGACCGCCGCCGCCGTGACGCGCTCCTCGAAGTCGAGGCTGCTGAATGAGAAGCGGTAGCCGAGGAACTCGACGACGTAGTCGTCACCGGAGTGGTAGTTGCCGGTCGCCTCCACGGCGGCAGCGTACCCTGACGACATGCGGCTACTCCGCTATCCGGCGGCCCTCGCGGCCGTCGTCGCGCTCGTCGCTCTGACCGCTTGGGCGCTCTCCTTGCCGTTCGAGAAGGCCGTCGTTCTCGCGCCGGTGATCGTCGTCGGCGGAGCGGCTGCCGTCGGTCTCGTGCTCTTGTGGGGGAAGGTTGCGCTCACCTCGCTGCGGGAGTCGCGCCACCCGCGGCGCGTGCTCGCCTACTGGGTGCTCGGCCTCGGCCTACTCGTCCTGCTGACGGTGCTCGGCGTCAAGCTCCCGAACGAGGGCGGCTAGCAGCCGGGTGGATCCGGCGGGGCGCGTGAAGGAGAATCCGGACATGACCTTGCTCGTGCGAATCACCGGCCGCGACGGCGACCACCAGCTGCCTGTGCCCTCGGAACTGACGCCACACGAGGAGCTGACACGCTTCCTCAACCGCCAAGGGCCATATGCGCAGGTCTGGATCCGGCTCGAATCAGGCGAATACGTCCGGTACGACCACGTCGTCTCGATTCGGATCCCGGAATAGCCGGAAGATGCCTGCCCTCTGGCGCGTCGAGTTGGATGCAAGGGCAGCGGACGAAAGGAGCAGCATGGACGATGTACGCACACAGGCGCAGCTCGTCACGTTCGACCCCGCACGCGCCGGAGCGGGCGCGATCGGCACCGTCGTCAGCCGGGCCGAGTTCGCCGAGACGGCAGCACGGGGCGAGTTTCCCGCCACCTTCCTCCTCGACCTGGATCGGATCGAGACGGCCGACGGCGGCGAGGTCACGGCGCACGCCACGGTCGCCGTCGACTGGGACAAGGACACCCTCGACCAGCTGCTGACCTCGACGAAGGACGAGGAGATCGCTCTCTGGTTCGACAAGCGTGAGCTCGCGCGGGCCTTCGATGATGGTGAAGTCGAGGGACACGGACTCCGCCAGCGGGCGGCCGTGCTCGCGGTCGCGGTCGTAGCAGCCGGCGCGAGTGCCGCGCCCTCGCTCGGGGCGTTCCCGGCCGGCGACCAGGCAGGCGGACCGGCGGTTCCTCCGGCGGCCTTCAGCGTGAATCCTCAGGCCAGCGGCCAGGGTCCGGTCGTGCAGCCTGCGGGAGCTGAGCGAGGTCTGCAGCAGGACGAGCGGATTGCCGTCGACCAGGCTCAGAGCACCAGCGTCAGCGCCGGCGCCGGCGGCGGTGGCGTGTCGTCCGGCGACCTCGCGGCCGCCGTGGCGGCCGGAGCACTGCTCATCACTGCAGCGGGATTCGGCGCTACGCGCAAGCGCGCGCGGCCCGTGCAGCCCGCCTGAGCGAGTCCTCGCACTGAACCGCAAGGAGCGCCCCTCTCCGGGGGCGCTCCGCGACGCCGGCGTGGCGGCTTCGTTACGGAAGGGTGGCAATTCATCCACAGCCGTCCGAGCCGGCGGGGTCGGAGGACCAGCTCCGTCCGCCCGTCCCCGTAGCTTGGCCGTACATGCACGAAGGCACCTGGACACTCGCCGACTGCCCGCCTGCCGCCCAGGCGGAGCTCGTCCGCGCGCTCGAAATCTCGGAGCTGACCGCCGCCGTGCTCGTTCGGCGCGGCTACTCCGACCCTGCTGTCGCTGGCCGCTTTCTCGCCGGCGAGCAGCCGCCGCACGATCCGTTCCTCCTCGGCGACATGGAGGCCGCGTGCGCACACATACGCGCGGCTGTGGAGGAGGGCCGCCGGATCTGCGTTCACGGCGACTATGACGTCGACGGCATCGCCGCCACCGCGCTCGCGGTGCTGCTGCTGCGCGAGCTCGGCGCCGAGGTCGCCTGGCACCTGCCGAGTCGCTTCGACGAGGGCTACGGCGTCCGCAGCGAGACGCTCGCCCGCCTCGCGGACGAGGGCTGCGGGCTCGTCCTCACCGTCGACTGCGGGATCACCGCCGTCGCCGAGATCGCCGAGGCGAGAGAACGCGGCCTCGACGTCATCGTCACCGACCACCACCGGCCGGCCGAGACGCTGCCGGACTGCCCGATCGTCGCGACTCGTCCCTCCAGCTACCCGTTCCCGGAGCTCTGCGGCACCGGCGTCGTCTACAAGCTCGGGCAAGCCCTCTTCGGTGTGGACTCGGATGTCCCGCGGCGCCACCTCGACCTCGTCGCGCTCGCGACGATCGCCGACGTCGTCCCGCTCGTCGACGAGAGCCGGTCGTTCGCGATCGCCGGCCTGCGCGCGCTCGCACGTACCGCGAAGCCGGGTCTCCGCGCGCTCATGCAGAGCGCCGGCGTCGATGCAGCCGCTGTCGACGCCGGGGCTGTCGGGTTCCGCCTCGCCCCGCGCCTGAATGCGGCCGGACGCCTCGGCCATCCGCGCGCGGCGCTCGAGCTCCTGCTCACCGAGGACGAAGCGGAAGCCCGCAGGCTGGCCGGCTCGCTGGAGGAGCTGAACCGGGAGCGCCAAGCTGTGGAGGGCCGCATCCTCCGCGAGGCGGTGGACCAGGTCGAGGCCTGGCCGCCGGAGAGGCGCGCGCGACACGCCTACGCCGTGGCCGGAGCGGACTGGCACGAAGGCGTGATCGGGATCGTGGCCTCGCGGCTCGTCGAGCGGTACCACCGCCCAGTCGTGCTCATCGCGGGCACCGAGGGCGACTGGAAGGGCTCCGGCCGGTCGATCCCCGCCTTCGACCTGCATGCCGCGCTCGGTGCGTGCTCCGCGCTGCTCGGACGGTGGGGCGGCCATCGGGCGGCGGCCGGTCTTTCGATCCCCGAGGAGAACGTCGAAGCCTTCGCGGAGGCCTTCGCGCAACACGCTGCGAGTGTGCTCGACGAGGAAGATCTCGAGCCCGTGACCTCGATCGACGCCGTCGTCACGCGCGGCGGCGAGCTCTCGCTCGACCTCTGTGCTGAGCTTGGGAAGCTCGCGCCGTTCGGGCTCGGCAACCCCGCGCCGACGCTGCTCGCTCCCAGCTGCGGGCTCGCCGAGGTCGCAACCGTGGGCGACGGCAAGCATCTGCGCTTCCGCATCCGCCGGGACGGCCGGGACGGCGGCAGCGCGATTGCCTTCGGCCAGGGGTCGCGCCTCGACATGCTGCGGCCGGACGCCCTCTACGACGTCGCCTTCCGGCTCGAGGAGAACCACTGGAACGGCACGGTCGCGCCGCAGCTCGTCGTCCGAAAGATCTTCGCCGGCGCACCCCGCTACCGCGAGCTGCATGCCTGGCTCACGGCCGAGTGGAAGAAGCCGGAGGCCGCACGCGACGAAGAGGCGCGCGCGATCTTCGCCGAGCTCGCCGTCGTCGAGGGCGGCCCTCGCCGCGATCTACTCGAATCGCCGCGCTTCCGGGCCCTGCTCGCCGCCGAGCAGCCGCTCGCCCGCGCAGCGTGATCCGACCGGAGCGGGCGCGGTCTGCAGCGCCGCGTTTGGGCTAACGCCCTTGCAGCGAGAGGGCGAGTGCGCGGGCGAGGCGGAGGACGGTGCGGCGCCTCCTGAGGCGGCGGAAACTGGGCATGGAAGAGGTCACTTCGCTCATCTAACGACCGTTCCTTCCCCGCGGATTCGCTCTGAAACCCGGGAGTACACTGGGAAAGTGACCACCCTTGAAGCCGGCGAGAGGCACGAAGAGCTCCTCGAGGGGCTGCTCGCCGAGCTCGCCGCTCAGCACGCCGACGTCGACGTCGAGCTCGTCACGCGCGCCTTCCGGTTCGCCGCCGCCGCTCACGAGGGGCAGCACCGCCGCTCCGGCGAGCCGTTCATCACCCACCCCGTCGGCGTCGCGTCGATCTGCGCCGGCCTGCGCCTCGATGAGCAGACGATCGCGGCCGCCCTCCTTCACGACGTCGTCGAGGACACCGGCGTCGAGCTCGACACCGTTCGCGAGGAGTTCGGCGAGGAGATCGCCGTGCTCGTCGACGGCGTCACGAAGCTGACGCGCGTCCAGTTCCAGACCCGTGAGCAGGCGGAGGCGGAGAACTACCGCAAAATGGTCGTGGCGATGGCCGAGGACGTGCGCGTCATCCTCGTCAAGCTCGCCGACCGTCTCCACAACCTCCGCACCATCGAGTACCTCGGCAAGCAGAAGCAGATCCAGAAGTCGAGGGAGGCGCTCGAGGTCTACGCGCCGCTCGCGCATCGCCTCGGCATCCACGCGCTCAAGTGGGAGCTCGAGGACCTCGCCTTCCAGACCCTGCACCCGCGCAAGTACGCGGAGATCACGACGATGGTCGCCGAGCGGCGCGCGGACAGGGAAGGTCACGTTGCGGAGGCCGCCGACGTGCTGCAGCGCGAGCTCGAGAAGGTCGACATCCCCGTCGACATCTCCGGCCGGGCGAAGCACTTCTACTCGATCTACGACAAGATGGCCCGCAAGGGCCGCGAGTTCAACGAGATCTACGACCTCACCGCGATGCGCGTGATCGTCGAGCGCGACGGCGAGGAGGGGACGCGCGACTGCTACGGCGCGCTCGGTCTCATCCACTCCCTCTGGAAGCCGATGCCCGGCCGCTTCAAGGACTACGTCGCGATGCCGAAGTTCAACGGCTACCGCTCCCTCCATACGACGGTCATCGGCCCCGAGGGGCGGCCACTCGAGATCCAGGTGCGCACGCGCGAGATGCAACAGACGGCCGAGCTCGGCGTTGCGGCGCACTGGGCGTACAAGGACGGGCGCCGCTCGAAGAACGCCGACGAAGAGTGGAACGAGTGGGTGCGTCAGCTCATGGACATCAACGCCGACGAGGACGACGCGCGCGAGTTCGTGAAGAGCTTCCGCACCGACCTCTTCGACGAAGAGGTATTCGTCTTCACCCCCAAGGACGAGGTGAAGACGCTGCCGGCCGGAGCGACGCCGATCGACTTCGCCTACGCGGTCCACACCGACGTCGGGCACCGCACGGTCGGCGCGAAGGTGAACGGCCGGATCGTGCCGCTCCACTACCGCCTCCGCAGCGGCGACCGCGTGGAGATCCTCACGGGGAAGTCGGCGGCCCGCGGGCCCTCGCGCGACTGGCTGTCGCTCGTCGCCTCGTCTCGCGCCCGCAACAAGATCCGCCAGTTCTTCTCCCGTGAGCAGAAGGAGGATCTCGAGGCGAAGGGCCGCGAGGCGCTCGAGAAATCGCTCAAGGCGCAGAACCTTCCGTACAAGAAGCTCTCCGGCTCGGCTGTTCTGGCCGGCGTGATCCGTGAGTCGGGCTTCAAGAAGGCCGAGGACTTCTACATCGCCCTCGGCTCCGGCAAGCTGACCGCCTCGAAGATCGTCGACAAGGTCCTCCAGCAGCTCAAGGTGGGCGAGGTTGCCCACGAGCCCGTGCCGCTCAAGAAGCCGCGGGCCCGGGAGGCGGCCGGCAGCGAGACCTACGGGATCAACGTGATCGGCGTCGAGGATGTCCTCGTACGACTTGCCAAGTGCTGCACGCCGGTGCCCGGCGACGACATCGTCGGCTACATCTCGCTCGGCAAGGGGATCACGATCCATCGCGGCGATTGCCCGAACGTGCGTGCGCTCCGCCGCAACCCGGAGCGGTTCACGGCGGTCGAGTGGGAGGGAGGCGGCACCCAGAGCTTCCGCGTCGCGATCGCCGTGGACTCGTGGGACCGGCCGCGCCTGCTCGAAGACGTCGCCCGGACGTTCGCCGAGCACGGCGCGAACATCGTCTCCTACGGAGGCACGGTCGAAGATCAGATGGCCCGCAACTGGTATCTGGTCGAGGTCGGCGACGTGAAGGGGCTACGCGCGCTCCTCACCGCGTTGCGCAACGTCGACGCCGTGTTCGACGCCCGCCGGGTCACGCCCTCGTAACGGTCACGTTCCCTCGTTCGAGGGATCGAGGATCACCAACCGGGGGTTACCCCGTTCGAGGGAGAGGCCTTTGCCCATGCGGCGCGCCTCCCCGAACGGGGGAGCCCAATCAGCTTTCCCAGGTCTCGCCGCCGGTGTCCCAGCCGACGAGGCAGAGGTCGGCGATCCCGGCGGCCACGCTCTCGAGCGTGTCCCGGTCGACCGTCCCGTCGGCGGCGAGCTCCGCGACCCGGGTGCCGCGCCATACCACCGGCGCGATCGTACGCCGCTGCGGATCCGCCGTGCCGGCTTCGGGCCCGAGGACGAGGCTGTCCTCCTCGACGAAGTAGATCCCGGCCCAGGCACAGCCCTCTCGGGCGGCGAGCTCCGCGACGGCCCGCCGCAACAGCTCGTCCGCGTCAGGTGACGACATCGGCGCCCTCGAAGGCGAGCACCGGCTCACGGAATGCGTCCGGCACCGGGTGTGCTTTCCGCTTTGCGAGATCGACGTAGACGAGCGTCTGGTGGGCCGTGACCATGAGAACCTCGTCGGGGACACCGTACGCGGCGAACTCGAACGTGACGCTCGTGCGGCCGATCCGCGAGACGCGCACGCAGACCTCGATCTCGTCGTCGAAGACCGCCGGCGCGAAGTACTCGACGTCGTTTGCCCGCATCACGAACTCGCTCGCCTCGCCTCGCCGCTGAAGAAGCTCGAGCGAGCGGAGGTACTCGACGCGAGCCAGGTCGAAGTAGGGGTTGTAACGGCCGTAGTAGACGATCCCCTGCGCATCGGTGTCGGAGAAGCCGACGCGGGTTCGGGCCGAGAACTTGAACGGCGGCTTCACGACTCGATCAGCGCGAGCACCTCGTCGCGCTTGCGCTCCATGAGCTCCTCCGACGTCGCCTCGAGGTTGAGCCGCAGCAGCGGCTCGGTGTTCGAGGGGCGGACGTTGAAGTGCCAGTCGTCGAAGTCGACCGAGATCCCGTCGAGGTGCGAGACACGGCCCTCTGCGCCGTACCGCTCCTTCAGCTCCTGCAGCTTGAGGGCGACGTCGGGAACCGGTGTGTTGAGCTCGCCGGTGATGAAGTAGCGCGAGCGCAGCGGCGCGAGGATCTCCGACAGCGGCCGACCCTGCTTCGAGATCAGCTCGAGCATGAGGAGGAACGGGACGACGCCCGAGTCGGCCTGACTGAAGTCGCGGAAGTAGTAGTGGCCGGAGACCTCGCCCGCGAACGCCGCGTCGTCCTTCCGCATCCGCGCCTTGATGAACGCGTGCCCCACGCGGTTCACGAGCGCGACGCCGCCGTCTCGCTCGATCGTGTCGGGCACGGCCCGGCTCGCGCGCACGTCGTAGATGATCTTCGCGCCGGGCTGCTTCTCGAGGAGGCTCTCGGCGAAGAGCGCGGTGACGAAGTCGCCCGGCACGAACTCGCCCGAGTCGTCGACGAAGAAGCAGCGGTCGGCGTCGCCGTCGAACGCGACCCCGAGGTCGGCGCGCTCCTCGAGGGTCTTGCGGACGATGAACTCCCGGTTCTCCGGCAGGAGCGGGTTCGGCTCGTGGTTCGGGAACGAGCCGTCCGGGTCGAAGAAGCAGCGGACGGTCTCGACCGGAAGCCGCTCGAGCACCGGCGGGAGCATGACTCCGGCCATCCCGTTCGCCGCGTCGACCACGACCCGGAGCGGCTTGATCGCCGACACGTCCACGAAGGACAGGACCCGATCGACGTACGCGGGCCAAATGTCGTGCGTCTCGACTGTCCGTCTCGGACCCGTCCGGGACCTGGTTCCGGCCGTGTCCGTTTCGGACACGGCTCTGTCGCGGACATCGAGGAGGCCCGACTCGCTGCCGACCGGCAGGGCGCCGCGGCGGACGAGCTTCATGCCGGTGTACTCCTTCGGGTTGTGCGAGGCCGTGACCATCGCGCCGCCCTCGAGCCCCAGGGAGCCGACCGCGAAGTAGACCATCTCGGTGCCGACGAGCCCGAGATCGAGGACGTCCGCCCCGGCTGCGGCCGCCCCGCGCATCAGCGCCTCCTGCATGGCCGGCGACGAGAGCCGCATGTCGCGGCCCACCGCGATCCGGCGCGGCTCGAACTGCTCGACGTACGCACGTCCGATCGCCTCCGCGCCCGCCTCGTCGAGCTCGGTGGGATAGAGGCCGCGCACGTCGTACGCCTTGAAGACCTTCGGGTCGAGCACGGCGCCGATGCTATGCCGCGGCGAGGAGCACGTCCCCGATCAACCGCGTCGAGGCCGCGTCCGGCGCCTCGCTGATCACCGTCGCCGGCCGCTCGAAGCGGGCGAGCGCGTCGCGCAGCGGCTCGGCGCGCAGCGTCCCCTCGCCGTAGGGGAGGTGCTTCGTCTCGTTGCGGTTCGCGTACTGGATGTCGCTGAAGTGGATGTGGAACGGCGCGCCGGGCTCGAGCACGGCGTCCGCACCGACGAGGGCGCCGGCGAAGGGTTCCGCGTCGAGAAAGGCGCCGTCGCTCGTCGCGTGCATGTGGGCGAAGTCGAGGACCGGCCGGACGAAGTCGACCTGGGTGGCGATTGCGAGCACGTCCTCGACGGTGCCGAGGTCGCGCACCCGACCCATCACCTCGACGCCGAACGGGACGAGGCGGCCCTTCGCCTCGAGCCGCTCGCGCAGGTCGCCGAGCTGGTCGACGACGTCGGCGATGGCGCGCTCGCGCTCGCGGCCGAGCAGGAAGCCCGGATGGAAGACGACGAGCTGCGCGCCGCAGGCCTGGGCGAGGCCGGCCGTGTGGTCGAGCATCCCCAGCGCCATCTTGAACTTCTTGCCGCGGTCGGCATGGCCCATGAACGCCGCGAGCGGGGCGTGCACCGAGAGAGCGACGTCGGCCGCAACGGCCGCCTCGCCGAACTGCGGAGCGGTCTCGTAGTCGAGCCAGAAACCGGAGACGAATCCGATCTCGCACGCCCTGTATCCGTCGGCTGCAAGCGCCGCGAACGCCTTCTCGAACGTCGCCGCCTCGGGCAGCCCCCCGGGGCCGTAGCGGAGCTCCCCCACGCGCCCAGCCTATGCCGTCCGACCCTGTTTCTACGTTTTTGCCATGCCCAAGCGCCCCTCCCGGATCGACCTCCTCGAGCTCGACATCGACCTCCGCCTTGCCGACCTCTGGCGCGAGACCCTCGAAGTGACGGACTGGAACCTCGAAGTCGTCGCCGCCTTCCTCCGGGCCGCGTACGGCAAGGGCTACTGCGACGCGCTCACCGAGGACGCACCGGGCTCGCTGTGCCATGAGCACGGGTACCGCATCCCGGCGCGCACGCCCGCCAGGACGCCGAAGAGCTAGCAGGCACTGCCACCCTCGCCGGCGGCCGGGGCTACGATGCACGGGTGGGATCCAGTCCTGCGCGGCTCGTGATTGCCCTCTCGGTAGCGGCCGCTCTCGCCGTCTTCGTCGTCTACACGGCGCTCGCCGGCAACGGCATCGCGCAGCTCACGCCGAGCACTGTCGCCGGCCACAGCGGGGACGTCACGCTCGTCGGCACCGTCGTCGGCCAGCCGCAGATCGACGACGCCTACACGAAGACCGGCATGCGCTTCCGGCTGAAGGACATCGGGACCGCCAACGCGGCTCGCGTCCCGGTCGTCTACCACGGCAGTGTTCCCGACCTGTTCAAGACGGGACGCCACGTCGTCGTCGAGGGGACGCTCCGAAGCGGCGTCTTCGTCGCGAAGCCTGGCTCGCTCGTGACGAAGTGCCCCTCGAAGTACGCGCCGGCGAAGTCCTCGAAGACATAGTGGGGATCGGCGGCTGATGGCCCCGCTCGGCCGCGCGGCGCTCCTCCTCGCCTTCGGCCTCGTCGCCTACGCGCTCGTCGCCGGCTCGTACGCGGCGTGGAAGCGGCGGCGGCGGCTGGCGCTCTCGGCCCAGAACGCCCTCCTGGCCGCGTTCCCTGCGACGCTCGTCGCCGCGGCCGTCCTCCTGATCGCGCTCGGGCGCCGCGACCTCACGTTCGTCTACGTCGCGCAGCACACGAGCCACAAGCTGCCGCTCGGCTACGCCCTCTCGGCCTTCTGGGGAGGCCCGGAGGGATCGCTCCTGCTCTGGCTGCTCGTCCTCACGGGCTACGCGGGGCTCGCCGTCTGGCTCAACCGCCGCTCGCGCGAGTTGATCGCATGGACGGTGCCGGTTTTCGGGCTCGTCGCCGTCTTCTTCGCCTTCATGCTCTGCTTCGTCTCGAGCCCGTTCAACGTCGCGCCCGTACCGGCGTCCGGCGACGGCGCCGGGATGGTGCCCAGCCTCCAGAACCCGTACATGCTCGCGCACCCGCCGCTGCTCTACCTCGGCTACGTCGGGCTCACGGTGCCGTTCGCGTTCGCGATGGGCGCGCTCCTCTCCGGCCGCACGGACGAGCGTTGGATCGTCGCGACGCGCCGCTGGACGCTCGCGGCGTGGATGTTCCTCGGTGTCGGCCAGCTGATCGGCTCGCACTGGGCGTACGTCGAGATCGGCTGGGGTGGCTACTACGCCTGGGATCCGGTCGAGAACGCGGCGCTCATGCCGTGGCTCGTTTCCACCGCGTTTCTCCACTCCGTGATGATCCAGGAGAAGCGCGGGATGCTGAAGGTCTGGAACATGGTGCTCGTCGCGCTCGCCTTCAACCTGTCGCTTTTCGGCACCTTCCTCACGCGCTCCGGCGTCATCGATTCGATCCACTCGTTCTCGCAGAGCTCGATCGGCGGCTGGTTCCTCGGCTTCCTCGCGCTGATGGTCGTCTTCTCGGTCGCGCTGATCCGCTGGAGGCTGCCGTTGCTGCGGACGAAGACGCGGCTCGAGTCGCTCGTCTCGCGCGAGGCGACGTTCCTCTACAACAACCTGCTGCTCGTCGCGCTCGCCCTGACGATCCTGTGGGGCGTCCTCTACCCGATCCTCTCCGAGGCGGTGCGCGGCCAGACGCGCTCGGTCTCGAAGCCGTACTACGACTTCTTCCTCCACACGTTCGGGCTACCGCTACTGCTCCTGATGGGGCTTGGGCCGCTCGTGGCCTGGCGGAGGGCGTCACTGCGCTCGCTCGGCAAGACGTTCGTCATCCCGTTCGCCGCCGCGGTCGTCACCGGCGTCGTGCTGCTCGCTCTCGGTTTCGGGAGCTCGTGGCCGGGCCTGCTCGCGTACACGTTCGGCGCTTTCGTCATCGCCTCGATCCTGCTCGAGTTCGTGCGCGGCCGCGCGGCGGCGGGAGGGATCTTCCGGCTCATCTCCCGCAACCGGCGGCGCTACGGCGGCTACATGGTCCATGCGGCCATCGTCCTGCTCGCCATCGGCATCGCCGGCTCGAGCGCGTACCAGACGGTGCGCGAACGCGTGCTGCGGCCCGGGGAATCGATCGAGGCGGCGGGCTACACCCTCAGGTACGGCTCGATCGCCGGGGTGAAGGGCCCGAACTACACCGGTTTCCGCGCGCTCCTCACCGTGTCCGGCCACGGCGAGCGCTTCCGCCTCAACCCAGGCATGAACAACTTCCCCATCGAAGGGCAGGCGACCGTCGCCTCGATCTACCACGATCCGCGCTCGCTCGGCGACGTCTTCACGACCGCGCAGCTCGCGGGGAATGGGAACACGAACAAGATCGACCTGAAGGTGCTCGTGAAGCCCCTCATCAACCTCATCTGGGTCGCCGGCTTCGTCTTCGTGGCCGGCGCGCTCGTGGCGATGTGGCCGGACGCGGTCGAGCAGCGGCGGCTCGCGGCGCGCTACGCGGCCGGGGCCGCTCCGGCGGGCATCTAGCCCATGGAGTGGGCGCTCGCGCTCGCGGCGATGCTCGCAGTCGTCGCCGTCGTCTTCGTCGCGCGGCCGTTCCTTCGCGATCCGGCTCCCGCGAGCGACCGGCTCGACGAGCTCGCGCCGGAGGCCCGCAAACGGCTCGCCCTCGCGGAGGAGCGCGATCGCGCTCTCGCGGCGCTGAAGGAGCTCGAGTTCGACCACCGGACGGGCAAGGTCTCGGACGAGGACTACCGGGCGCAGGTCGGGCCGCTCCGCAGGCGGGCTGCGGAGGTGTTACGGGCTCTGGATCAAGGGGAACAAGCCGCGCATGAGCGCGTCCCCGATCAGGGACAGCGCGTGTCGTAGGTGCGGCGAGGTGCTCGCGCCCAACGCGCGCTTCTGTCCGAACTGCGGCACTCCCGCGGGCGAGCCGCCACCGCTCGAGACCGTTCCCGGCCCCGTCGCACACGCGAGCGTCGAGCAGCGCTGGCTGGGGATGCCTGCGCGTTTCGTCCTCCTGTGCCTCGGCTTCGCGGCGTTGGGCGCTTCGGTCGGGCTGTTCGCGACGGGGAGCTGGGCTTGGGGCATCGTCGCGTTGTTCCTCGCGGGGATCCTGCTCGCCGCACTCGGCAAGGCGACGCGCAGGAGCGGCGACGTCTGGGCGCAGCACTCGGCGCGCCTCGCGTCCGACGGCCGGGCGCACGCCGCGACCGCCGCGGAGGTCTGGCGGACGAGATTCGACACGACGGTCAGCCGCTGGCGCACGCGAACCCGTCTCGACGGGATCGAGCTCGAGCGGGGCCCGGCGCTCCAGACGCTCGGCGAGGCTGTCTGGCGGAGCGATTCGGACGCGGAGCGCGAGGCGCGTCAGCGGCTCGTGGAGCTCGAACAAGAGCGGAAGCGCATCGAGGACGAGCTCGCCGAACAGCTCGCCGGGGCGGACGAGAGGATTCGCCGCGCTCGTCTCCAGGTCCAGGAGACGCTCATGGTGACGCCCGACGAGCCCAACGCGCCATATCCGCCGCCGGGCGAAGCCGACCTACCGCAGCCCGCGCAGGTGCCTGAGGCGTATCCGCCTCCCGACGAGGGGACGCCGCCAACGCCGGCTCCCGATCCGGACGAGTAGCTCGCGAGACCTGCGGTCTCGCTCGCTGGGAGAAGGAACTCCGCGCGTCCGAGATTGCGATCTCGGGCGCGCTCCGTGCTGCTCTTGTCTTTCGATCCCTCGATGAGAGGCCGCTCTCGTGCGCTCGCGCGCGGCGGAGGCCGGCGCGAGCGCAGGCCCTTGGTCTGGTTGGGGTTCGAAACGTTTCGAACCCCTCACAGCGCGAAGGCGGCGGCGTAACAGCGTTACGCCGCCGCGGAGTAGCGGGCGAGCACGCGCAGCCCCTAATGAGCCCTACTGCACGGAGCCAACGGGAGACCGCGCTCTCCCGTTGGCGGAGTTCCGTTAATCCTCGCGAAGAGCGCAGCTCTTCGCGAGCGCTTACCAGGTCTTCGCGCGGTGGAGCTGGGCCGGCGGCGCGACTCTCACCCGGGCGTCGACGGCGAGGCAGCCGTGCGGTAGTGCGAGCACCGGGTTGAGGTCGAGCTCCGCGAGCTCCGGCAGATCGTGGGCGAGCAGCGAGAGGCGGACCAGCAGGTCGACGAGCGCCGCCTCGTCCGCGGGCGGGGCGCCGCGGAAGCCGGAGACCAGCCGGCCGGCCTTGCCGGAGCGGACGAGCTCCTCGGCGTCGGCGTCGGTGATCGGCGCCAGCCGGAACCGGGCCTCCCCGATGAGCTCGGCGAGGACGCCTCCGGGGCCGAACGCGACGAGCGGGCCGAAGACCGGATCCTGCACCGCGCCCGCGAGCAGCTCGGCGCCGCCGCGGACGAACGGCTGGACGAGCAGCGGTAGGCCGATTCGCTCGGCAGCCTCCAGCACGGCTGCCTCGTCGGCGAGGTCGACGGCGATGCCGCCCTGCTCCGTCTTGTGCACCCCGGGCGCGGCCGTCTTGAGCACGACCGGGAAGCCGAGCTCGCGCGCCGCTTCCACTGCGGCCGCCCGGGTGGCCACGACCCGCTCCGGCACGAGCGGGATGCCGTAGGCGTCGAGCAGCCGTCGCGTCCGGACGGGATCGAGCCAGCCGTCGCCGCCCGCTGCGAGCGCTTCGCCGACGATCGCTTCGGCCGCCGCCCGATCGCGCTCGAGCTCGGGCACGGCTCCGGCCGGCTCCCGCAGCCACTCGCCGCGCTCCGCCGCGCGGCCGAGCGCTCTCGCTGCGGCCTCCGGATACCCGAAGGCCGGCACGGTGGCGACGCTGCGCAGTGACTCAGGTGGGCCTTTCGCGCTGAGAAACGCGCACAGGACAGGCTTTCCCTCCGCAGTCGCGGCTGCGCGGCTGATCGCCGCGCCGACCTCCTCCTCGTCGGTTCCGACCGTCGGGACGAAGAGGACGATTGCCGCGTCGAAGGCCGGGTCGCGAAGGAGGACCGGCAACGTCTGGCCGAAGCTGTCAGCAGTCGCTCCGCCGAGGAGGTCGACGGGGTTCGCCATGCTCCCTTCGGCCGGCATGAGCGCAGCGAGCGCGGCCTGCGTCTCCTCGCCGGGCGGGGGCAGCTCGAGTCCGGCCGCCTCGCACGCGTCGGCGGCGAGGATCCCGAGGCCGCCCGCGTTCGTGAGCAGCGCGACCCGTCGCCCGCGAGGCACCGGCTGCGCCGAGAGGAGCGTCGCGACGTCGATCAGCTCGTCGAGCGTCCGCGCTCGGATGACTCCGGCCTGGCCGAAGAGCGCGTCGACCGCCGCTTCCGAGCCGGCGAGGGCGGCCGTGTGGGATCCCGCTGCTCGGCTGCCGGCGCTCGTTGTGCCACCCTTCAAAGCGAGGATCGGCTTGCGGCGAGCCAGCCGCCGCGCGATGCGTGCGAAGGCACGGGGGTTCCCGAAGGACTCGAGGTAGAGAACGACCATCTCGGTCGCGTCGTCCTCCTCCCACCACTCGAGCAGGTCGTTCGAGGACAGGTCGGCCTTGTTCCCGATGGAGACGAAGGAGGTGACGCCGAGCCCGGTCGCCTCGGCGCGCTCGAGGAGCGCGAGCCCCAGCGCTCCGCTCTGGGAGGAGAAGCCGATCTTCCCGACTGGGAAGCTGCGTAGTGCGAACGTCGCGTTGAGCCGGACCGGGGAGGAGGCGATGCCGAGGCAGTTCGGGCCGAGCATGCGAGCACCGTGCTCGCGGACGAGGGCGAGGAGCTGCTCCTGCCGCTCGGCGCCGGCGCTGCCGGTCTCGGCGAAGCCGGCGGAGATGACGACGAGCGCGCGCACGCCGGCGGCGAGCGCCTCCTTCGCTGCGCCGAGGACGTGCTCACCGGGTACGCAAACGACCGCGAGGTCGACCGCCTCCGGGATCTCGGCGACCGAGCTGTATCCGTGCACGCCTGCAACCGGCTCACCGCGCTTGTTGACGGGGTATGCGGAGCCGGTGAAATCCGCCGCAACGACGTTGCGGAACAGCTCGCCTCCGATCGAGCCGCGACGGCTCGAGGCGCCGACGACGGCGAGCGAGCTCGGCCGGAAGAAGGGGTCGAGCGAGGCGCGCACCGCCGCGTGGTCGCGGGCGGCGACCTGCTCTCGGTAGCCGCTCGTCGGCGCGATCCCGAAGCGGATCTCCACCTCGCCGTGCTCTGAGGCGCGCGTGACCGCGAAGCCGGCGTCCCGGAAGACCCCAAGCATCGCGTCGTTCTCCGCCAGCACCTCGGCGACGAACTCCTCGATCCCGGCCGCCGCCGCGCTCTGGGCCAAGCGCTCGAGCAGCCGGGTGCCGATGCCGCGGCGCTGGTAGCCGTCGGCGACGGTGAAGGCGATCTCCGCCGCCCGCGGGTCGCGTAGCCGGACCCAGTTCGCGAGCGCGACGACGCGGCCGTCGAGCGACCCGAGCAGCGAGCCGCGCTCCTGCCAGTCCGGCTCGAGCACCGGCTCGACGAGCTTCGGCCCGACCGCGGCGAAGCCGTGGAAGCGGAGGTAGCGGCTCTGGTCAGACAGCGCGGAGAAGAACTCGAGCAGTGCGTCCGCATCCTCGGCGAGGGGGGCTCGGAGGCGGAGCGTCGATCCGTCGCGAAGGATGACGTCGGTGGCTTCCGGCAGGGTGACCGCCATCGGTCAGGACGCGGCCGGGTGTTCGAGGACGTGCTGCGAGGTACGGACGACGAGCACGGGGCACGGCGCCTGGTGGACGAGGCCCGTGGAGACGCTGCCGGCGAGGAGCCGCCGTGCGGCGCCCCAGCCGTGCGAGCCGACGACGATCAGCTGTGCGTCGCGCTCGCTCGCGATGCGGGAGATCTCCTCGACGACGAAGCGGTCCGCAGCGACCGTCGAGCACTGCACGCCCGCGGCCTCGGCGGTCTCTGCCACCTCGGCCAGGAGCTTCTCCACCCGCTTGTGCTCCGCCTCCATCAGCTCGGAGACGACGTTCGAGTAGCCGTACGCGGTGTAGCCGACCAGCGGCACCGCGGCGTGCGCCACCGAGACGGCGACAAGCGGCGCGTCGAGCAGCTGTGCCAGCTCGAGCGCCTGCCGCTGCGCCTCCGCCGCCGAGGGCGAGCCGTCGGTTGCGAAGAGGATGGGTCTCTTGTCGCTCATCGTCTTCCTCCTTCAAGGGGACACTCCGAGTATCGCGGCAGCGCTCTCGCGGCTCCTCCGGCTACGCGGTGACCGGCACCTCGTGGCGCTCGAGGAGCTCGTGCCCCGTCGCTGTCGCGGCGAGCACGACCTTGAGCGCGTGGCTCTCGGCTGCGGCCCCGAACACGTCGTACGCCTGCTCCGTCTCGCCGAGCGCGAAGCGGTGCGTGGCGAACGGCGTCGGGTCGAGCTTGCCGCTCTCGATCAGCTTGAGGAGCTTCGGCGTGGTCGTCGTGTCGACGAGCCCCGTCGTGATCAGCACGTCGCGGATCCAGAGCTTCTCGAGGTGGAGCGTCGCGGGATGGCCGTGCACCCCGACGTTGGCGACGCGTCCGCCCGGCCGAATCAGCTCGGTGCAGAGCTCGAACGTCTCGGGCACGCCGACCGCTTCGATCGCGACGTCGGCGCCGAGGCCCTCGGTCAGCTCCATCATCCGCGCCACAGGATCTTCGCGGCCGTTGTCGATCGCCACGTCGGCGCCGAACTCGAGGGCCTTCTCGAGGCGCGACGAGTCGAGGTCGAGCACCACGATCCGTCCGGGCGAGTGGAGCTGCGCGGTCATGATCGCCGCAAGCCCGATCGGGCCCGCGCCGACGATGGCGACCGTGTCGCCCGGCTCGACCCTCCCGTTCAGGACGCCTACCTCGTAGGCCGTGGGGAGGATGTCCGCGAGGAAGAGCACCTGCTCGTCGGAGAGCCCGTCCGGAATCTTGTAGACAGACGTGTCGGCGAACGGCACGCGCGCGTACTCCGCCTGCAGGCCGTCGATCAGGTGTCCGAAGATCCAGCCCCCGCCGCCCGTGCAGAGGCCGTACCGGCCCTCCTTGCAGAAGCGGCAGCGACCGCAGGAGGTGATGCACGAGACGAGGACCCGGTCGCCGGGCCCCACGTTCGTGACGGCCGAGCCGACCTCGACGACCGTCCCGACCGCCTCGTGGCCGAGGATGGTCCCCGGCACGACCTCCGGCACGTCTCCCTTGAGGATGTGGAGGTCGGTGCCGCAGATTGTCGACGAGTCGATCCGGACGATGGCGTCCGTCGGCTCCACGATGGACGGGTCCGGCACGGACTCCCAGGCCCGCTGCCCCGGCCCGCCGTAGACGAGCGCTTTCATGGTGCCTCCTTTCGCGTGTGTAGAGAGCGTCGCGCGTTCGCAGTGCTGTGACGTCGGAGGAAGCCCGGAGCGCGGCTGCGGCGAACTACGCCGGTACGCTCCGCCGGGCCATGGTCGGCGTCCACCATGCGGTCGCGTTCGCGGTGCTGGCGGCGACGTTCGGCGCGGCGGCTGCCGGCGCGTGGACGTACTACCGGCGAAGCGAGGTTCGCGGTCTGCTCACGCACCTGCTGGCACTCGCCCAGACCCTGCTCGTGGCGCAGGTCGGCCTCGGGCTCCTCCTCCTCTCGAGCCATCACCGGGCGGCGGACCGGCTCCACTACCTGTACGGGACGCTCTCGCTGCTCGCGGTGCTCGCACCATGGATGTACGCGCCGACCGAGCGGCGCGGCCGCCTCGCGTGGTTCACGGGCGCTACCTTGGTGGCAGGAGCGCTCGCGGTGCGGGCGTACTTGACCGCCACATGAGCAGGTTCTCTCGCATCAACCCGACCCTGCGGGGTCTGGCGATCCTCGCGGCGATCGCGGGACTGGTCGTCGCACTCCGGCTCGAGCAGACGCTGGCGACGCTGCTCCTCGTCGCGCGCATCGTCTTCCTGCTCGCGCTTGCGTACTTCGTCTACGTCATCTGGCGTGAGCGGCGCGATGGGATCTCGATGTGGTCGCAGCGCGCGCAGTTGGTCTTCTACGGCGCCGCGGTCGTGGCGGTCGCAGACGTCGGCGTCTACTGGTACGGCGGCGCCCTCGGCTACCAGATCCTCGCGTTCGTCGCCGTGCTCGCCCTGTGCGGCGTTGCTATGTTCCGCACCTGGCGCGACCAGCACACGTACGTCTAGGAGGGTTTGGCGGAAAGCCGCTCGTCGTCGGCGTGCGATGCTCGTTCGCTGACAAGGACGCAGGGAGCTCGAATAGCAGCGCCATTCGGGCGACCGAGGACGCAGCTCAGCGGGCGAGGAGCGTGCGCCGACGGGTCAGACTGTTTTTCGCCAAACCCTCCCAGCGTGCGCGCGTCTTGATTTAGCTCGCGGCGTAGCGCACGATCCGCCGATGGCGGCCGTTGAAGCCGGGATCAAGACATTCCTCATCGCTGACGTCCGCGGCTACACGAGGTTCACCCAGGAGCGCGGCGACGAGGCTGCTGCGCGCCTCGCGACGCGCTTTGCCGAGCTCGCGCGCGAAGCGATCGAGGCGGCCGGCGGCTCCCTCGTCGAGCTGCGCGGCGACGAGGCGCTCGCCGTGTTCGACTCGGCCCGCCAGGCGCTGCGGGGCGCAGCCGACCTACAAGAGCGATTCGTCGGGGAGACGGTCGCCGATCCGAGCCTGCCGCTCGCGGTCGGGATCGGCCTCGACGCGGGGGAGGCGGTGCGCGTCGACGGCGGCTACCGCGGCGGCGCGCTCAACCTCGCGGCCCGCCTCTGCTCGCTCGCGGGCCCGGGCGAGGTGCTCGTGAGCCCGAGCGTCGCGCACCTCGCGCGCAAGGTCGACGGGCTCGACTACGTCGAGCGGGGAGCGGTGCGGCTGAAGGGTCTCGAGAAGCCGGTCGACGTGGTCGCAGTCCGGCCCGAACGCGAGGACGCCGCCCGCGAGCTCGCCTTCCGGCGTGCGCTCGATCCCGCGTCGCTTCGATCTCGTTCTCCCTCGACGGCAAGACGTTCGCCACGTCGGGCGGCTCGAGCGGCGGCACCCGGATTTGGGCGACCGCGACGCTGCAACAGCTGGGCGCCGACTTCCCCCGCGGTGAAGGCCAGTGGGGGAACGTCGCGTACACGCCCGACGGCCGCTACCTCCTCGCTGTCTTCGGCGACGGCACGGCCTACCGCTGGCCGGTCTCGCTCAAGGCTTGGGAAAACCAGGCCTGCACGGTCGCCGGCCGCAACTTCACGCGCGAAGAGTGGAGCCGTTTCGTCGGCGGGCGCAGCTACTCGCGCGTCTGTCCGGAGTTCTCGGCGGGCGGCTAGGCCTCGACCCGGGCGGAGGCGCCGTCGAGCGCGGCGAGCGCCTCGCGGACCGGCACGAAGCGGCCGACGAAGATCGGCGTGTCGCGCTCCGTGTAGCGAGAGGCCTCGCTGTCGCGCAGGCGCAGCATGAGGTGCATGAAGTCCGCCGGCTCCTCGCACTCGAACGCGGTCATGAACTCCTGGTCGTCGATCCCGAACGAGTACGTCGTGTGGTTCTTGATCCCGGGGAACTCCTCGCGCCCGATGCGGATGTGCTCGTCCATTGCCCGCTGCCGCTCGTCCTCGGTCAGCGCGTACCACGGCCGCATCTTCACGAACGGGTAGACGACGAGGTAGGGGAGGCCGTGCGGCGTTATCTTGCGCGCCTTGCGGGCGCTCGTGTACTGCGAGGCTTTCGTCGTCGCGAGGTACGAGTACGGCGTCTCGAGCCAGCCCGCGAGCGGCGTCGCGTTGAGCGCGGCGCCGAGCTCGCCGAGGTCGTCATAGCGCTCCGTGATCTTCCAGAGAAAGAAGTCGGAATCGGGCCGGACGCCCGCCGTCGAGTACGCGCGGAGGTGCTCGAAGCGCTCGGCGAAATGCTCGACGACCTCCGCGAACGCGTCCTTGTGCGCCTGACGTTCCTCGACGGGCAGCCGCCGCCAGGCCGGATCGACCCGGTAGAAGGTGTACGCGACGTACTGGCCCTCCATCGGCAGGATGGTAGCCGTGCCCTCGCGCGTGGAGAACCAGCTCAAGTCGCTGCCGGCGAAGCCGGGCGTCTACCTGTTCCGCAACGCGGACGGCGACGTCCTGTACGTCGGCAAGGCGAAGTCGCTCCGCCCGCGCGTCCGCTCGTACTTCCAGAAGACGACGGACGGGCGCGCGCAGATCCGGAGCCTGCCGGCGCGCGTCGCGGACGTCGAGGTGATCGTCACCGGCAGCGAGGTCGAGGCTCTCCACCTCGAGCAGAACCTCGTCAAGCGACACCGGCCTCCGTTCAACGTCCGCCTGCGCGACGACAAGTCGTTCCCGTACATCGCGGTCACGGTCGAGGACGAGTACCCGCGCGTGATGTTCACGCGCGAGCGCCACCGGTCGGGCGTCTGGTACTTCGGGCCGTACGCGAACGCGAAGAAGGTGCGCGAGACGCTCGACGTCCTCAACCGCGTCTTCCGCTACCGGCCGTGCGAGGGGCCGAAGCCGGGCCGCCACAGTGGCATCCCCTGCCTCGACTACCACATCGACCGCTGCCTCGCGCCCTGCGTCGGGTACGTCTCGGCGGAGGACTACCGCGGCATCGTCGACAGCGTGATCGAGTTCCTCTCCGGCGACGTGAAGCCGATCCAGCGTGAGCTCGAGCGGCGGATGCAGGAGGCCGCAGCGGAGGAGCGCTTCGAGGATGCCGCGCGGCAACGCAACCGGCTCTTCGCCGTCCAGCACCTCGTCGAGCGGCAGGCCGTCGAGCGGCAGTCGGTCGGGACAGTGGACGTGATCGGCTTCGCTGCGGACGGCGACCGCGCGGTCGTCCAGATCTTCCCGCTGCGCGGCGGCAAGATGGTCGACCGGCACTCCTTCCACCTCGAGAACGTCGGCGGCCAGGACGTGACGACGATCCTCGAGTCGTTCGGGCTCGAGTACTACGGGAGCGCACCGAGCGTGCCGCCGCAGATCGTCGTTCCGCACGAAGCGGGCGATCTCTCGGCGCTCGCCGAGCTCCTGTCGGAGCGGCGCGGAGCGCGCGTCGAGATTCGCGTCGCGGAGCGCGGCGAGAAGCGGCGCCTCCAGCAGCTCGCCGACGAGAACGCGCTCCACGTCCTCACAAGCGACCTCGCGCAAGGGGAGCAGCGGCGCCTGCGGCGCGTCGAGGCGCTCGAGCAGCTGCGCGAGACGCTCAACCTCGAGTCATTGCCGCTGCGGATCGAGTGCTTCGACGTCTCGACCGCGATGGGCCAGGACAACGTCGGCTCGCTGGTCGTCTTCCAGGACGGTCTCCCGAAGAAGGGGCACTACCGGAAGTTCGCCATCCGCGGCCAGGAGGGGATGGACGACTTCGCAGCGATGGGGGAGATGATCTCGCGGCGCTTCGCACGCCTCGCGAACGGTGCAACGTCAGAGGAGTACGACGAGTCCTTCGCCGCGACGCCGAACCTCGTCGTCGTCGACGGCGGCAAGGGCCAGCTCGCGGCGGCGCTGGCCGCGATGCAGGCGTTCGACCTGCCGCGCGTCGCGGTGATCGCGCTCGCGAAGCGCGAGGAGGAGGTGTTCGTGCCGGGCCAGGCAAGGCCGGTCGTCCTCTCGCGCCACGACCCGGGGCTCCAGCTCCTGCAGCGGATCCGCGACGAGGCGCACCGCTTCGCGGTCGGCTTCCACCGGCAGCGGCGCGAGTCGCGCGGGTTCGCGTCGCTGTTCGACGAGCTCGAGGGGGTCGGCCCCGCGCGGCGGCGGGCGCTGCTCAACCATTTCGGCTCGGTCGAGGCGATGCTGACCGCGACACCGGAGGAGCTCGAGGGGGTTCCCGGCGTCCCTGCGAAGGTCGCACGCAGCGTCTACGCGCAGCTGCACAAGGCTGGGCGCGGCTAGCGGTCCGCGTCTGGCTCCGGCCCGAGGAACGGGTAGCGGTAGTCGCGCGGCGGCACGAACGTCTCCTTGATCGCGCGCGGGCTGACCCACCGGATGAGGTTCCACATCGAGCCGGCCTTGTCGTTCGTCCCGGAGGCCCGCGCCCCGCCGAACGGCTGCTGGCCGACCACGGCTCCCGTCGGCTTGTCGTTGACGTAGAAGTTGCCGGCCGCGTAGCGGAGCCGCTCCCGCGCCGTCTCGACCGCACGCAGGTCGCGCGCGAAGACCGCGCCGGTGAGCCCGTAGCTCGTCCCCTTGTCGACGAGGTCGAGCGTGTCCTCGTAGCGCGAGTCGTCGTAGACGAAGGCGGTGACGACGGGCCCGAACAACTCCTCCTTCATCGTCCGGAAGTCCGGGTCGGAGGTCTCGATGACCGTCGGCTGGACGAACCAGCCCTCGCTGTCGTCGTATCCGCCGCCGGCGATCACCTGCGCGGTGCCGTCGGAGGCCTTTGCCTCCTCGATTGCCTCCTTCTGCGTGGCGAACGAGCTGGCGTCGATCACTGCGCCGACGAAGTTCGAGAAGTCGGCGACGTCGCCCATCTTCATCTCCCCGATCTCGTCGGTGACGCGCTCGCGCACCTGCGGCCACAGGCTCGCCGGCGCGAAGACGCGAGAGGCGGCGGAGCACTTCTGTCCCTGGTATTCGAAGGAGCCGCGGAGGATCGCGGTCGCGACCGCCTCGGGGTCGGCGCTCGGATGGACGACGATGAAGTCCTTGCCGCCGGTCTCGCCGACGATGCGCGGGTAGTTGCGGTAGCGGGCGATGTTCTCGCCGACGGTCTGCCACATCCCCTGAAAGACGGGCGTCGAGCCGGTGAAGTGGATACCGGCGAGGTGCTCGCTCGCGAGCGCCGGGTCGCCGACGGCGGCGCCCGAGCCGTAGACGAGGTTGATCACGCCGGGCGGCAGGCCCGCTTCCTCCCACAGCTTCATGAGGAAGTGCGCGCTGACGGCCGCCGTCGAGGCGGGCTTCCAGACGACGGTGTTGCCCATGAGCGCCGCCGATGTGGGGAGGTTGCCGGCGATCGAGGTGAAGTTGAACGGGGTGACCGCGAAGACGAAGCCCTCGAGTGGCCGGTACTCGAGCCTGTTCCAGATGCCGGGGGAGGAGATCGGCTGCTCCTCGTAGATGCGGGTCATATAGCTGACGTTGAAGCGCCAGAAGTCGATCAGCTCGCAGGCGGCGTCGATCTCGGCCTGGTGCGCCGTCTTCGACTGGCCGAGCATGGTCGCGGCGTTCAGCGTCTGCCGCCACGGGCCGGCGAGGAGCTCGGCGGCGCGGAGGAAAACGGACGCGCGGTCCTCCCACGGCGTCCGCGACCAGTCCTCCCACGCCTCGGCCGCAGCGGCGATCGCGCGGTCGACCTCGGGGGCGCCGCCCTTGTGGACGTCTCCGAGGACGTGGCTGCGCTTGTGCGGCATCACCGCCTCGAACGTGTCGCCGGTTTGGACGTCCTCGCCGCCGATCACGAGCGGGATCTCGAGGCGCTCGTCCGAGAGCTCGTCGAGGCGGCGGCGGACCTCGTCGCGCTCGGGGCTCCCGGGCTCGTATCCCAGGACCGGCTCGTTGTACGGCTCGGGAACCTGGAAGATGCCGTGGGCGCTCACGCTGGCGATTCTAGGGAGAGGCGGCGGGCCGGTGCTCGCCGCAGGAGCGCGAGCGGTACAGCCATTGCTCCGCCACCCTCCCTAGGATTCGCGGTCGTGGCGGTGACGCAGGTCGCCTACGAGGCGGAAGGCTGGGGCGTCGGCGAGCTCGTGGTCGTGGACGAGCGCGTGGTATGGCACGAGCTGCCCTGGCCACGTCCGGAACGGGCAGGGCCGGACGGGACGGCCGACGGGGACCCATCCCAAACCCCAACCCACCCGGGGCTAGGGGCCGTCGTATCACAGGAACCGTCAGGCGGAGGTCGAGGCTTTGCGGCGGAAGTGGTGCAGTTGCTGCAGGCCTATCTCGCCGGCGAGCCCGTGCCGCTCGAAGAGGTGCCGGTGGACCTCGACTACGAGACCTCGTTCTTCGACCGCTGCGCGGCTGCGCTGCGCGCGGTGCCCCGCGGCGAGACCATCTCGTACGGAGAGCTCGCCGCACTCGCCGGCGCACCCGGCGCCGCGCGCGCCGCGGGCAGCTTCTGCGCCCGCAACCGACTGGGCCTCTTCGTGCCGTGCCACCGCGTCGTCGGCGCCGGCGACCTGGGCTCGTACGGCTCGTACGGCCTCGGCTACAAGCGACGCCTACTCGCGCTCGAGGGATACGCGGATGCTCTCTGACGACCTGAGGGAGGAGCTCGCGGCGATCGCGCCTGCGCGCGAGTGCGACCGGCTCGCCGAGCTCTCGGGGCTCTTCCACGTCGCCGGCCGCGCGCACCTCCGGGGACGCGGCAGCGTCGACGTCCACCTCGACGTCTCGAGCTCGACGGTCGCCCGCCGTGCGTTCGCGCTCCTGCGCGCGTTGGGCGTCACGTCCGAGATCCGCACGTATCCACGCAGGGCCTTCGGCAAGTCGACGCGGTACCAGCTCCACGTGGAGGGCTCCGAGAGCGCACACGTGACGCTTCACCGAGCCGGAGTTCTCGACCGTTCCCACCGGCCGCTCGACCGTCCGCCGCACCGCGTCGTGGCCCGCCGGTGCTGCGCCGCTGCCTACCTGCGCGGCGCGTTGCTCGGCTCCGGCACGCTCAGCGGCCCGAGGGGGCCTCACCTCGAGATCCGCACGGCGGAGGCCGAAGGCGCGCGCTTCCTCGCCGAGATCGCAGGACGTCTCGGCGGCGAGCTCCACGTGCAGGAGCGGAGCTCGCACGCAACCGCCTACGCGAAGGGAACCGAGGCGATCGCGGACGTCCTCGTCGCAGCGGGGGCCATCGACCTCGTCCTCGTGCTCGAGGAGCAGGCGGTGCTCGCGGCGACGCGCTCCGACGCGAACCGCCTCGCGAACGCCGACCACGCGAACCTCGTCCGCACGAGCCGCGCCGCACATGCGCAGCTCGAGGCTCTCCATCGCCTCGATCTCGACTCGCTTCCCGACGAATTGCGCGAGATCGCGCTCCTCCGGCTCCGCCATCCGACCGCGTCGACCGCGGAGCTCGCGCGCCGCTGCAAGCCCGGCCTCTCGAAGGCGAGCGCCTACCGGCGACTCCGCCGTTTGCAGGAGCTTTCCGGTTCCTGAACTGCCTCGTTATCCGTTGCAAGTCTTCTAGCGCGGCAACAGGCGAAGAGTCATACTCGCCGCGGCGGGTCCTGCTCGTCCGGCAGTGGATTCAGACCCCGTCCGCTGCCAGGTCTCGAGCGGGTGAGGGACCGGGAGGGTCGTCCTCGGAGCTTCCCGGTCCGCCCGCCTGCCGGCCGTTACTAGACTCGGTCCGAGAACGACTACGGGAGGCATGGGACGATGGCGAAGACCAGGGTCGGGATCAACGGCTTCGGCCGAATCGGCAGAAACTTCCTCCGCGCCCAGCTCCAGCAGGGCGGCGACTTCGAGATCGTGGCCGCGAACGACATCGGCGACGCGAAGACGATGGCGTACCTGCTCAAGCACGACTCCGTCCTTGGACCGCTCGACGTCCCGGTCGAAGCCGGCGACGGCGTGATCCGCGTCGGCGGGCACGAGATCAAGCTCTTCTCCGAGCGCGACCCGGCAGGCCTGCCGTGGGCCGATCTCGGCGTGGACGTTGCGATCGAGTCGACCGGGCTGTTCACGAAGCGCCCGGACGCCGAGAAGCACCTCCAGGCGGGGGCGAAGAAGGTCGTCATCTCCGCTCCGGCCACCGATCCGGACATCACGATCGTCCTCGGCGTCAACGACCGCGAGTACGACCCGGAACAGCATCACATCGTCTCGAATGCGTCCTGCACGACGAACTGCGTCGCGCCGGTCGCGAAGATCCTGCACGAGGCGTACGGGATCGAGCGCGGCTTCATGACGACGATCCACGCGTACACGAACGACCAGCAGATTCTCGACCTGCCGCACAAGGATCTGCGCCGCGCCCGCGCGGCTGCGATCAACCTCATCCCGACCTCGACCGGCGCCGCGCGCGCGATCGGGGTCGTGCTGCCCGACCTGAAGGGCAAGGTCGACGGCATGTCGATGCGTGCGCCGGTGCCGACTGGCTCGATCGTCGACCTCGTCGTCCAGGTCGGGTCGGAGCCGACGTCAGAGGAGGTCAACGAGCTCTTCCGCTCGCTGGCCGATACGGGCGACTTCGAGGGGATCCTCCAGTACACCGACGAGCCGATCGTCTCGACCGACATCGTCCACTCGTCGTACTCGTCGATCTTCGACAGCGGCCTGACGATGGCGAACGGGAACCTCCTCAAGGTCTTCTCCTGGTACGACAACGAGTGGGGCTACAGCTGCCGCCTCGTCGACCTCGTCGCGAAGATCGGCCAGACGCTGCCGGCCGCGGTAGCCGCGTAGACCCGGACTCCCGTGCGGCTCCCGAGATCCGTCCGCGACGCCGAGGTCGCGGGAAAGACGGTGCTCGTGCGCGCCGACCTCAACGTGCCGCTCGAGGACGGCCGGGTAGCCGACGACACCCGCATCCGCGCCTCGCTGCCGACGCTCGAGCTTCTGCTCGAGCGGGGCGCCGCCGAGCTGCGCGTCTGCTCGCACCTCGGCCGGCCGAAGACGGAGGAGGATCGCGCGACCTACGCGATGGCGCCGGTCGCAGCGCGGCTGCGAGAGCTCCAGCCGGACGAGCGCGTCCACGTGCTCGAGAACACGCGCTTCGACCCCGGCGAGACCAAGAACGACGAGCGCTTCGCGCGCGGGCTCGCGGACGGCTGCGACCTGTATGTCAACGACGCCTTCGGCTCGGCGCATCGCGCGCACGCCTCGACCGAGGCGGTCGCGCACCTGCTGCCCGCCTATGCCGGCCTGCTCCTGCTCGCCGAGCTCGAGCACCTCGGGCGGCTCCTCGGCGACGTCGCACGGCCGTTCGTTCTTGTCTCCGGCGGCGCGAAGGTGGAGGACAAGCTCGGCGTCCTCCGCAACCTCGGCGGCCGGGCCGACACCGTCCTCGTCGGTGGGAAGATGGCCGAGGAGCTGCGGGTCGAGAACCGGCTCGAGTTCGGGGTCGAGCTGCCGGTGGACGTCGTCGGCGCGGCCGAGTTCGCCGCCGACGCCGACTCGCGGGTCTGCGGCTACGGCGAGCTCCCCGACGGTTGGCTGGGGCTGGACATCGGGCCGGAGACGCGTGAGCGCTTCGCCGCCCGGCTCGGCGAGGCGCAGACGATCTTCTGGAACGGCCCGATGGGTGTGTTCGAGTGGCCCGCCTTCGCGGCGGGGACGAAGGTGGTCGCGGAGGCGGTCGCGGGGAACCGAGACGCGTTCTCGGTCGTCGGCGGCGCCGATTCGGTGCGGGCGCTCAACGAGCTCGGCCTCGCCGATCGCGTCTCCTGGGTCTCGACGGGCGGCGGCGCGAGCCTCGAGCTGCTCGAGGGCAAGGAGCTGCCCGGCGTGGCGGCGATTCCGTCCGCCTAGGATCCTCCAATGCTCATCGCCGGCAACTGGAAGATGTTCCGCGGCCCGGACCCTGCTGCACTCGCCGGGCTCGACGCGATCGTCTGCCCGCCGTTCACCCGGCTGCGCGATTGCGTCGAGGCGGGCCTGACGACATACGCGCAGAACGTCCACTGGGAGAGCGAAGGGGCCTACACCGGCGAGATCTCGGCGCCGCTGCTGCTCGAGCTCGGCGTTGTCGGCTCCCTCGTCGGGCACTCCGAGCGGCGGCAGTACTTCGGCGAGACCGACGAGACCGTCGCGAAGCGGACGCGCGCCGCGCTCGACGCGGGCCTGCAGGTGATCGCCTGCGTCGGCGAGACACAGGAGGAGCGCGAGCGCGGCGAGACGGAAGACGTTCTCCGCCGCCAGCTCTCGGTGCTCGAGCCGCATCCCGATCTCGTGCTCGCGTACGAACCGGTCTGGGCGATCGGCACCGGCCTGACCGCGACGCCGGAGACCGCGCAGGACGTGCACGCCTTCATCAAGTCGCTCCTCGATGCGCCGGTCCTCTACGGCGGCTCGGTCAAGCCCGACAACGCCGCGGGGCTGCTCGCGCAGCCGGACGTGGGCGGCGCCCTCGTGGGCGGCGCGTCTCTCGAGGTCGACTCCTTCAAGGCGATATGCGAGACGGCCGCACGTATCCCCTCGTAGCGCTCGTCATCCTCGACGGCTGGGGAATCGCGCCGCCCGGCCCGGGCAACGCGATCGAGCTCGCCGAGACACCGGTCTTCGACCGCCTGTGGCGCGAGTATCCGCACGCGCAGCTCGCAGCCTCGGGCGAGGCCGTCGGCCTGCCGGAGGGCCAGATGGGCAACTCCGAGGTGGGGCATCTGACGATCGGCTCGGGCCGCGTGCTCGACCAGGACTTGCAGCGGGTCAACCGCGCGATCCGCGACGGCTCCTTGCTCGAGAACGAGGCGCTCGTGTCGGCGTTCCGGCGGGCGCGCGAGCGCGGCGGCGACGTCCACCTGCTCGGGCTCGTCTCGTACGGCGGCGTCCACTCGCACATCGACCACCTGCGCGCACTGCTCGAGCTCGCGCGCCGGGAGGGGATGGAGGAGCGGACGTGGATCCACCCCTTCACCGACGGGCGGGACGTGCGCCCGACCTCGGCCGTCCACGACCTCGCGGAGCTGCCGGACGAGTCGATCGCGACGGTCGCCGGTCGCTACTACGCCATGGACCGCGACAACCGCTGGGAGCGGACGCAGCAAGCGCTCGACGCGATCCTCCACGGCACGGATCCGGCCGCCGAGCACGCGGCCGCGGCGGTGCAGGCGAGCTACGACGCCGGCGTGACGGACGAGTTCGTCGTCCCGGTCTCGCTCGAGGGCCGGCCGCGCCTCGACCCGGAGCGTGATGCCGCGATCTTCTTCAACTTCCGGCCCGACCGCGCGCGGCAGCTCTCCGAGAAGCTCGGCGACCTGGGCGTCGACCTCACGACCATGACCCGCTACCGCGGCGATTTCGACTTTCCTGTCGCCTTTCCGGAACAGGACGTCGAGGCCGTGCTCGCGGAGGTGCTCTCGGCGCACGGCATACGCCAGCTCCACGCGGCCGAGACGGAGAAGTACGCACACGTCACGTACTTCCTCGACGGCGGGCGCGAGGAGCCGTTCGCCGGCGAGGATCGGATCCTCGTCGACTCGCCGCGCGACGTGCCGAGCTACGACCACAAGCCGGAGATGTCGGCGCCCGAGGTCGCGGAGCGCGTCGTCCGGGCGATCGACGATGATGGCTACGGCTTCGTCGTCGTGAACTTCGCGAACCCCGACATGGTGGGCCATACGGGCGTCATCCCCGCGGTCGTGCGGGCGGTGGAAACGACGGACGCATGTCTCGGACGCGTCGTCGAGGCGGTCGAACGTGCGGGCGGCGTCTCGCTCGTGATCGCCGACCACGGCAACGCCGAGAACCTCCTACAGGAAGACGGCAGCCCGCACACCGCCCATACGACGAACCCCGTGCCGGTGATCCTCACGGCCGCGGACGCGAAGCTACGCGACGGCGAGCTCTCAGATGTGGCCCCGACTCTCCTCGCACTCCTCGGTGTCGAGCGGCCGCCGGCGATGACTGGCGAAAATCTCGTACAAGTAACGTGACAATTCGGTCTATACTGCGGCACCTTGTCGCTGCCCCAGCCTGACCACGGCGTCCTGCGGAAGGCGCAGCGGGGCGATGAACGAGCTTTTTCGATCATCGTCCGCGCGTATCAGATCCCTGTCTACAACTACGTCCTGCGCATGGTGGGCGATCGCGCGCTGGCGGAGGATCTGACGCAGGAGGCCTTCCTCCGCGTTTACCAGGGGCTACCGCGTTTCTCGGACCGCTCGAAGTTCACGACCTGGCTCTTCCAGGTGACGAAAAACCGCGTCCTCGACGAGCTCAGGGCGACCGAGCGCCGCCCGCGGGCCGTCGTCGATCTCGACGACATCCCGCCACTCGAGGTCGTCGACGCGCCGTTCGAGCGGCTCGAGGCGATCGACGCCGTCTGGCGTGCGGTGGAGCGGCTCAGCGTCGACCTGAAGATGGCGCTCCTGCTGCGCGACGTCGTCGGCCTCTCCTACAGCGAGATCGCCGACTCGCTCGAGGTGACCCTCTCGACCGTCAAGTGGCGGATCTGGAAGGCGCGCGAGGACGTCCAGCTCGCGCTCGCACGCGAGGGGATCGAGGTCTACGGAGACAGCGATGTCCCCGCGGTCTCGGCCGCTCCGGCCGCCGGCCTGGTGCTCGCACCGCCCGTGCTGCCGATCTCCGCTTAGGGCTTAGGTCGCGAGACCTTCGGTCTCGCGACCTGGGACAAGGAACTGCGCCAACGGGAGAGCGTGGTCTCCCGTTGGCTCCGTGCAGAAGAGCGCATTGGGGCTGCGCAGGTTCAGACCGTACTTCCGTCGCGGCCGAGCAGGCTTCGCGTGCTCGCCCGCTGCTCCGGCGGCGTCCTAACGCACCGTTACGCCGCCGCCCTGGCCGCAATCAAGGTTCGAAACGTTTCGAACCTCAACCACACCAAGGGCCTGCGGCTAAGCCTCCGCGCAGCGGGGCTTAGCCGCAGGCCGAACAGCGCTGGCGCCGGCC
>DAIMGZ010000006.1:32191-34271 GCA_036723535.1 Gaiellaceae bacterium | reverse complement strand
CCGAAACCGCGGCATCCTCATCCGCTGGTGCAAGAAAGACGAGAACCACCTCGCCTTGCTCCAGCTCGCCGCCGGACTGATCGCCTTCAAGAAAGCCCGCCGCGCGCTCCCCGCCGCAACCCAACCGGGATAGGCCCTTAGCCGCAGGCCGCACTGCGCTCGCGCCGGCCTCCGCCGCGCGCGAGCGCACGAGGTAGCCAATCCGTCCAGAGCATCGAAAACAAGAACAGCACGGAGCGCGCCCGAGATCGCAATCTCGGGCGCGCGGAGTTCCTTCTGATCATCGGAAACGCGAAGCGTTTCCGATGACGCGTACATGACGTGGAAATGACACGTTCGTCATGAGGCGGGCGCGTCGCCGCTGGTAGGAACCCATCCGATGCGGGTCGGGGTGAAACGCGTGCTCGTCGCCGTGGCAGTCGTGGCCGCCGGCGTCATGATCGGCTTCTACGTCTCGAACCTCACGACGCTCGCAGGCTCGCCGGCGTACTCCGTCCCCGTCCAGAACGTCAACGGCCATCCGGTCGTGAACCTCGAGATCCAGACGGTGGCCGCCATCGGGCCGACGCTCAGCCGGAACCCCGACTGGGTCTCGTACCTCATCCACACGCAGAACGGCTGGAAGCGCGAGACGGTCTGGAACCTGCCCGCCAACGCGACCGTCAATGTGCGCCGTTCTCGCCGTCGTACGAGGCGATCAACGCGATCGTGACCTTGTGCCGGTGGGCGTCGACCGCGAGGAAGCGGCTCGGCGGCGGGGGCGCCTTCGCCGCGAGAGAGAGGGCGACGACGGCGGCTTCGATCACGGTTTCAGGATCGCAGAGCGAAGCGAAGATCGCCACCACGAGCGGGCCGTTCTTACCGAACCCTCACGGCTCTCTCACGCTGGTCCTAGGGATAGCGGGCACTCTGGGGCAGACACGATCCAAGGAGAATCGACCAGATGAACCTTCGCCCAGCCAGCCCGCGCCTGCGGCGCATCCTCCCTCTCGCGGTCGCCGCCGCCCTCGGAATCGGGGCCGGCGCCGGCGCGTACGCCCTCTCGAGCGGCGGCGGCTCCGGGAAGCCGGCCACAGCGAACGTGGTCGTGCCTGCGCAGCCTGCCTCGTCCACCTCGACCGTCGACTCGCTCACGCAGCTCTACAAGAACGACGCGCCGGGGATCGTCGACATCACCGTCGAATCGTCCTCGGGCAGCTCGATCCCCCTCCCGTTCGGGCAGCCAAAGCAGTCGCAGAAGCAGGAGGCGGAGGGAACCGGCTTCGAGATCGACACGAACGGCAACATCCTCACCGCAGAGCACGTCGTCGACAAAGCCGACTCGGTCAAGGTCCAGTTCGAGGACGGCTCGACAGCGAAGGCGACGGTCGTCGGCAGCGACAAGTCGACCGATACAGCCGTGATCCACGTGGACGTGCCCGCGTCGGCGCTGCACCCGCTCGCGCTCGGAAGCTCGTCGTCCGTCCAGCCGGGTCAGAGCGTCGTGGCGATCGGTAGCCCGTTCGGCCTCCCCGAGACGATGACGGCCGGCATTGTCAGCGCGACGAACCGGACGATCACCGCGCCGAACGGTTTCTCGATCACCAATGCGATCCAGACGGACGCTGCGATCAACCACGGCAACTCCGGTGGGCCGCTGATCGACGCCGCGACGAACACGGTGATCGGGATCAACGACCAGATCGAGAGCGACACGAACGACAACGCTGGCGTCGGCTTCTCCGTGCCGATCGACTCTGCGAAGAGCGTCGCGCGGACCCTCATCGCCGGCGGCACCGTGCGGCACGCCTACGTCGGGATCCGGATCGAGAACGTAACGGGCGGTGCCCGCATCACGCAGGTCGTCTCGAAGTCGCCGGCGGCGACGGCCGGTCTGAAGGTCGGGGACGTCGTCACCGCCTTCGGAGGCAAGCCGATCACGTCCGCCGACGTGCTCACCGCCGCCGTGTTCAACGCGAGGTCCGGCGCGACCGTGACCCTCACGATCCGGCGCGACGGGACGACGAAGCACATCCCGGTCAAGCTCGGCGTCCAGCCCGCCTCGCCTTCCTCGTAGCTCTCCTGTGCGCGCAGCGGCGGG
>DAIMGZ010000006.1:0-32181 GCA_036723535.1 Gaiellaceae bacterium | reverse complement strand
CCCCGCCGCGACTCCTGCGGCAACTCGTAGGATCGCCGCATGGAGGGGGCGCAAGGCACAGCGCTGCCGAAGGGCTCACAGGTGGCGCGCTGGACGCTCGTCGCAAGCGTCCTCGGCTCGTCGATGGCCTTCATCGACGGCTCGGTCGTCAACGTCGCGTTGCCGGCGATCCAGCACGACCTGGGCGGCGGCCTCGCCGCGCAGCAATGGGTCGTCGATGCCTACCTGCTCACGCTCGGCTCGCTCATCCTCCTCGGCGGATCGCTCGGGGACATCTTCGGCGAGTTCCGCGTCTTCGCTCTCGGAGTCGCGAGCTTCGCCGTCGCCTCGGTGCTCTGCGCGGCCGCTCCGGACGCGACGGCGCTCATCGTCTTCCGCGGCATCCAAGGCGTCGCCGGCGCCCTCCTCACACCCGCCTCGCTCGCCGTGATCACCGCAACCTTCACGGGAGCCGCGCGCGGCGCCGCGATCGGCCAGTGGACGGCCTGGAGCGGGATCTCGTTCGTGATCGGCCCGACCCTCGGCGGCTGGCTGGTCGACGTCTCGAGCTGGCGCGTGATCTTCCTCATCAACGTGCCGATCGCAGCCGTCACGCTGTGGCTCGTCCTCCGGCTCGGCGCCGGTGGGCAAAAACGGCGGCAGGACCTCCGCGTCGACCTGCCTGGAGCCGTCCTCTGCGTCGCGGGCCTCGGCCTCCTGGTCGCGGGCTTCATCGAGCAGCCGCAGCTCGGCTGGAGCGACCCTCTCGTCCCCGGCGGCATCGTGGGCGGCCTCGTGCTGCTCGCCGTGTTCGTCGCCTTTGAGCTGCGGACGCCGATGCCGATGCTTCCGCTCCGGCTCTTCCGGCTGCGCAACTTCTCGGTCACGAACGTCGAGACGGTCTCGGTCTACGGCGCGCTCTCCGGCTTGAGCGTCTTCCTGACCCTGTTCCTGATCGAGTTCAGCGGCTACTCGGCCTTTCGCGCGGGTGTCGCGCTGCTGCCGATCACCGTCGTGATGTTCTTCCTCTCGCCCCGCACCGGAAAGCTCTCGATGCAGTACGGGCCCCGGCTGTTCATGGCGCTCGGTCCCGTGATCGCCGGGGGCGCAATCCTCGTGTACGCCCGCCTGCCCAGACATCCGAACTACTGGGTCGACCTCCTTCCCGCGCTGCTCGTCTTCTCCGTGGGACTGTCGCTCACCGTCGCGCCGCTGACGACGACGGTGCTCGCGGACGCGAATCCCGGCGACGCCGGGGTCGCCTCCGGCGTGAACAACGCTGTCGCGCGGGTCGCGGGGCTCCTCGTGGTCGCGGTGCTCGGGATCGCGGCCGCGGGCGGCGGCGACCACCTCACCGCCCACGGCTTCCACGAGGCGATGGTCATCGTCGGCGTGCTCCTCGTCTGCGGCGGGCTGACCGGAGCGATCGGGATCAGGAACCCGCTCACCTAGGCAATACCTATGTAAGATCACCGGCGTGACCAAGCAGGCGTACACCGCGACCGAAGCGGCACGCGAGCTCGGGATCAGCGTCGACACGCTTCGCCGCTGGGATCGCGCGGGAAAGATCCGCACCGAGCGCGACCGGGCGAACCGGCGCCTCGTCCCCCTCGAGGAGATCGAGCGCCTCCGCGGCAACGCGGGCACGCAACACATGAGCGCGCGCAACCGCCTGCGCGGAACCGTCAGCGAGGTGCGCGTCGAGGGCCTGCTCGCCCAGGTCGAGCTCACCGTCACCGAACCGGTGCGCGTCGTCGCCGTCGTCACGCGGGACGCGATCGAGGAGCTCGGGCTGAAGCCCGGGATGGCGGCAACCGCCGTGGTCAAGTCGACGTCCGTGATGGTGGAGGCATGAGGCTCCGCGGTCTCGCAGCGGCGGTGGCCGCAGCGATCGCGGTGGCAGCGTCCGTCTTCGCCGCCGTCGCCTTCGCGGGCGGCGCGCACGCAACGGCTCCGCGCCTGACGGTGTTCGCCGCCGCCTCCCTCACGAACGTCTTCCCGAAGGTCGACCCGCACGGGCGCTACTCCTTCGCCGGCTCGAACATGCTCGCGGCGCAGATCCAGCAGGGCCTGCCCGCCGACGTCTTCGCCTCGGCGAACACCGCGCTGCCCTGGCAGCTCCACCGACAGGGCTGGGTCACCCGGCCGGTCGTCTTCACCTCGAACAGGCTCGTCGTCGTCATCGCACACGGCAATCCCCGGCACCTCACCGACATCTCCGACCTCGAGCGGTCGGGCCTGCGGATCGTCATGGCCACCGCGGGCGTGCCGGTCGGCGACTACACGCGCAAGGTGCTCGCGAGGCTCGGGCTCTCAGACCTGGTCGGCAAGGCCGTGAGCCAGGAGACCGACGTGCGCGAGGTGCTTGCCAAGCTCGTGCTCGGTGAGGCGGACGCCGGGTTCGTCTACGCGACCGACGCGAAAACGGTCCAGGGCCAAGTCTCGCTGCTGGGAATACCGAAGTCGGCGCAGCCACAGGTCCTCTACGCGGCCGCGGCGGTGAAGGCGAGCCCGCATCTGCAGGCGGCGAAGGCATGGGTCCAACGGCTCCTGAGCAAGCGGGCGCAGAAGAAGCTTCGCGCGGCAGGCTTCTTGCGGATTCCACGCTGATCCGGCGGGCGCTCGCAGGCGCCGGGGTGTTCGCGGCCGCGGCGGTCGCGCTCGGCTTCCTGCTCCTGCCGATCGTCGCGATCTTCGCCCGCGTCTCGCCTGCGAAGCTCGTCGCGCAGCTCTCGCATCCGGTCGTGACCGACGCGCTCGTCCTCAGCCTGAAGACGAGCGCGATCGCGCAGGCGCTCGTGGTCCTCCTCGGCACGCCGGCCGCGTACCTGATCGCGACGCGCCGCTTCCCGGGACGCTCGCTCGCAGTCGTGCTCGTCGAGCTACCGCTCGTCCTGCCGCCCGCCGTCGCCGGAATCGGGCTGATCGCGACGTTCGGCCGCTTCGGGCTGCTCGGCGGGACGCTCAATGCATTCGGCATCCGGCTCGGGTTGACGCAGGCGGCGGTCGTCATCGCCGTCGCATACGTCGCGAGCCCGCTCTACGTGCGGCAGGCGATCGCCGCGTTCGAGGCGGTCGACCCGGATCTCGTGGCTGCCTCGCGCACGCTCGGCGCGGGCCGGACGAGGACGTTCTTCCGCGTCGTCCTCCCGCTCGCCCGGCGCGGTCTCGCGGCGGGCGAGGCGCTCTCTTTCGCGCGCGGGCTCGGCGAGTTCGGAGCCACGATCATGTTCGCCGGCAGCCTCCAGGGCGTAACCCAGACGTTGCCGCTCGCGATCTACCAGGCCTTCGACCTCCAGCCGCACGGCTTCACCACGGCGCTCGCGATGAGCGCACTCCTCGTAATCGTCAGCGGCGCCCTCCTCGTGGCGCTCAGGCTCACCCTCCAATGGCAACCCTCCAGGCCGACTTCTCGCTTCCTCTTCGCGCCTTCGCGCTAGAGCTCGCGCTCGACGTCTCGCGCACGGTCGCGCTCGTCGGGCCCTCGGGCGCGGGCAAGACGTCGGCGCTGCGCGTCGTCGCCGGTCTCCTCGAGCCGAGTCGCGGGCTCGTTTCCCTCGACGGAGAGCGGTGGCTCGACACCGAGCGCGGCCTCTCGCTCCCGCCCGAGCGGCGGCGGGTGGGCCTCGTGTTCCAGGACTACGCCCTCTTCCCCCACCTGAGCGTGCGCGCGAACGTCGCCTTCGGCGCCGGCGGACGACCCGTCGACGCGTTGCTCGAGCGGTTCCGGATCGGGCATCTCGCCGCAGCCCCTCCCCGGGAGCTATCCGGAGGGGAACGGCAGCGGGTCGCGCTCGCGCGGGCGCTCGCCCGTGACCCGGCGGTGCTCCTCCTCGACGAGCCACTCGCCGCGCTCGACACGCACACGAAGAGCGAGGTGCGGCACGAGCTGGCGGAGCTGCTGCGGGAGCTCGCGCTGCCGACGGTGCTCGTGACGCACGACTACGAGGACGCGGCGGCGCTCGCGGACGAGGTCGGCGTGCTCGTCGACGGCCGGCTGCGGCAACTCGGCCCACCGGCCGAGCTCGTCGCGCGGCCGCGGGACGCCTTCGTCGCCTCCTTCACCGGCGCGAACCTCCTGCGGGGGCGCGCCCGCCGCGGCGAGGGCGCCCTGACCGCGATCCGGCTCGAAAGCGGCGAGGATCTCTACTCCGCGGACGAGGCCGAGGGGACCGTCGGCGTCGTCGTCTACCCGTGGGAGGTATCGGTGGCTCGGACGCACGTGCCGGATGCCGACTCGGCGCTGAACGTCGTCCGCGGCCAGGTCGGCTCGCTCGTCGAGGTCGCGAACCGCGTGCGCGTTCGCGTCGGGCCCGTGACGGCGGAGGTCACCGCGGCGTCGGCCGAGCGGCTCGAGCTCGCGCACGGCGGCATCGCCTATGCGACGTTCAAGGCGACGGGCACGCGGCTCGTGCCCCTTTAGGACATGTCCCGGTGCCTGGCACCGAGACATGTCCAAGCTTGTAACAGACTGTTACTTGCTAGGTGCGGACGGCGCGGTAGGCGTCGACGACGAACGGCAGGCGCAGATGGTCGCCGTCGCTTAGAGACGGATCGCCGTCGATGATCGCCGCCACCCGCTCGAAGACGTGTGATCGCTCCATCTCCTCCAGGGAGGCAAGCCCGGAATACGAGCGCAGGTGGTCGCCCAGTGCGTCGCGCGGCAGCACGTGGACGTGCGGAAACTCAGCGTGCTCGACGTCGCCGAAGAAGCCTCCCGCGGTGACGGCCGCGGGCCAGTCGCGCCTGCGCCAGCCCGCTGTCTGCCGGGAGGGCCGGCTCTCGTAGATCGCCTCCGACATCGCGGCGATCGTCGGGTTGCGCTCGTCGCGGTGGTTCCAGCCGAAGGCCAGGCGGCCGCCGGGTCGTAGGACGCGGTGGAACTCCGGGAGCGCGGCGTCGAGGTCGAACCAGTGGAGCGCCGAGCCGGCCACGACTGCGTCCGCCTCGCTCTCACCGACCGGGATCGCCTCCGCCGACCCCTCGACTCCCTCCAGCCCGCGCTCGCGCAGCACCGCCAGCATCCGCGGGTCCGGCTCGACTGCGAGGACACGCACGCCAAGCGCGGCCACCGCCCGCGTCAGCTTCCCGGTACCGGCGCCGAGCTCGACGACGAGCTCCGCGTCCTCGGGCACGAGCCAGCGTGCCGCCTCCTCCGGCCACTCCGGTCGCGCCCGCTCATACGCGCCGGCGTGTGCTCCGAACGTGAGTCGGCGCGGAGTCGTGGACACCCCAGGACGCTAGCGGCGGTGCGGGACGTCAGGCCGGGTTCGAATCGCGAGTCAAGCGGGAAGAAGCGTGCCGTGGCAGCGGGCCCGGAGCGTCAACCCGAGCTCCAGCCGGAGAGACGGCCGCTGTTGGTCTTCTTCTACTCGCCGCTCTCCGGTCGCTGCCGCCGCGTCGAAGGCTTCATCGCACAAGTGCTGCAGCGGCGGCGGAATCACGACACGTTCGAGCTCGTGCGGGTCTCGGTCGACCTGCGACCCGACCTCGCGGCGAGGTTCGGCATCGCGGAGGTGCCGGCGGTGTGCGTCGTCGAGGACCGGAAGCTCCGGCGCCGGATCATGGCGCCCCGCGGCTGCCGCGATCTCGAACGGCAGCTGGAGCCGTGGCTCCGCTGACCTAGCGGGAGGCTCAACGGATCTGGACGAGCTGCGCGGGCGCGTGGTCGACCTGGAGTGTCGTGTGCTCCAGGCCGAAACGGTCGCGCAGTAGCTGCTCGAGCTCCCGCCGGATCCCGTGACAGTCGACATCCGGCTCGACGAGCACGTGCGCCGAGAGGGTCGGGAACTCGGTGGTGACCTCCCAGACGTGGAGGTCGTGCACCTCGACGACGCGCGGGTGTGACGCCATGGCCGTGCCGATCTCGTCCACGGGCAGCCCCGCCGGCGCGATGTCGAGCAGGACGCGGCCCGAGTCGCGCAACAGCCGCCACGACGAGCGCAACATGAGGGCCGCGACGAACAGCGCCGCGACGGCGTCCGCCCGCACCCAGCCGCTCGCGAGGATCACGGCGCCGGCGACGGCCGTTGCAACGAAGGCGAACAGGTCGGTCAGCACGTGCTGGAAGCTCCCTTCGACGTTGAGCGAGCGCCGGTTCGCGCCGGAGAGCTGCCAGGTCGCGAGGAGATTGACGCCGATCCCGACGAGGGCGACGACGAGGATGACCGTCCCGCTCGCCTGCGGCGGCGAGACGAGGCGACGGACGGCGCCGTAGACGATCAGGCCGGCGAGGACGAGCAGCGTGGCGCCGTTCGCCTGCGCCGAGAGGATCTCGGAGCGGCGCAGCCCGAACGTCCGGTTCCCGCCCGCGGGCTGAGCCGCGAGGCGCAGCACGACGAGCGACATGGCGAGCGCGCCTGCGTCGGTGAGCATGTGCGCTGCGTCGGAGAGGAGCGCGAGCGAATGGGCGAGGATCCCGGCGGTCACCTCGCCGGCCATGAAGGCGACGATCAGCGCAAACACGACCGCCAGGCGGCGCGCGTCGTCGCCGCTGCCGTGCGTGTGCCCATGCGCATGCTCGTGCACCGGACAATCATGCCGCCGGACCCATCACCTCGTTCGCGCGCAGATCTGCTTGCTCAAATACCGCGCCTAACCTAGAATTTAGGCATGGCTCAACCTTCTGCGACCGACGCACGCGACCTCACGGTCGCGGTGCAGGACTATGCGAAGGCGATCTACACGCTCGAGTCCCGCCACGGCGCCGCCTCGACCACCGAGCTGGCGGCCCTGCTCGACGTCCGCCCTGCCTCCGTCTCGGGGATGCTGCGCAAGCTTTCCGCGCTCGGCCTCGTCGAGCACGAGCGCTACCGGGGCGTACGCCTCACCGAGCGCGGGCGTCGCGTCGCGCTCGAGGTGATTCGCCACCACCGGCTCGTCGAGCTGTTCCTCGTCGAGAGCCTCGGGATGACCTGGGACGAGGTGCATGCCGAGGCGGAGGTGCTCGAGCACGCGCTCTCCGAGGAGGTCGAGGAGCTGATCGCCGCAAAGCTCGGCAACCCCACGGTCGACCCACACGGCGACCCGATCCCGAGCCGTGAGCTGAAGCTCGCCGAGACGACTGCGCCGGCGCTCGCGGAGCTCGAGCCCGGCGAGGCGGCGACGTTCGTGCGGATCTCCGACGCCGATCCCGAGATGCTCCGCTTCCTCGGCGACCGCGGCATCGTCCCGGGCGCGCGGCTCGAGCTCGTGGAGCGGCAGCCGTTCGACGGTCCGCTCTTCGTCCGGGCCGGCGCCGACGTGCACGTGCTAGGCGCGACGCTCGCCCGCGCGATGCGCGTGCAGCGCGAGGGGCGCGCGTGATCTGCGCGTGAGCGACTCCGCTGAGGCTTATCCGGGAGTCCACCCCGGCGCGACGCCGCTCCATACCATCCTGGCGCGCGGACGGCTCCGCGCGACGCTCGCGATGCTCGGCCCGGCCTTCGTAGCGGCCATCGCGTACGTCGACCCGGGCAACTTCGCAACGAACGTCAACGGCGGAGCGCGCTTCGGCTACCTCCTGCTCTGGGTCGTCCTCGCCGCGAACGTCATGGCGATGCTCATCCAGTACCTCTCCGCGAAGCTCGGGGTCGCGACCGACCGGAACCTCCCGGAGCTCTGCCGCGAGCACTACTCACGTCCGGTCGCCTGGGGCCTGTGGATTCAAGCCGAGGCGATGGCGATGGCGACGGACATCGCGGAGTTCCTCGGCGCGGCCCTCGGGCTCAACCTGCTCTTCCACGTGCCGCTCTTCCCGGCCGGCTTCATCACCGCCGCGATCGCCTTTGCGCTCCTCGAGCTGCAGCGGCACGGCTTCCGGCGCTTCGAGCTCGCGATCACGGGGCTGCTCGGGCTCATCTTCCTCGGCTTCCTCTACGAGACCGTGAAGATCGGCCCGTCGGCGAGCGGCGCGGCGGAGGGGCTCATCCCTCGGCTGCACGGCTCGAGCTCCGTCTACCTCGCAGTCGGGATCGTCGGCGCCACCGTGATGCCGCACGCGATCTATCTCCACTCGGCGCTGACGAAGGGGCGGACGTCGGTGCGGAACGAGGAGGAGCGGGCGCGCGTGCTCCGCTTCGAACGCACGGACGTGATCCTCGCGCTCGGCCTCGCCGGCCTCGTGAACCTGGCGATGCTCGCGGTGGCCGCGAAGCTCTTCCACAACCGTCCCGGGTGGTCGCACACGGACACGCTCCAGGGCGCGCACGCAGGCTTCTCGCACCTTGTCGGCGGGACGGCCGCGCTCGCATTCGCGGTCGCGCTGCTCGCCTCGGGCGCGTCGTCCTCCAGCGTCGGCACGTACGCGGGTCAGGTCGTGATGGCCGGCTTCGTGAACCTACGGATCTCACTGGTCGTTCGCCGCGGCCTGACGATGCTGCCGGCGCTCGTGGTGCTCGGCCTCGGCGTCAGCCCAACCCGCGCGCTCGTCCTCAGCCAGGTCGTGCTCTCCTTCGGGATCCCGTTCGCGCTCCTCCCCCTCGTCCTGCTCACGCGGCGCCGGGACGTGATGGGCATCCACGTGAACCGGCTGCCGACGACCGCCGTCGCGGTTGCGATCACCGCACTGATCAGCGCGCTCAACATCTTCCTGCTCGCGCAGGCCGTCGGCATCGCGTGAGAGGCGGTCACGACGGCGCGAGCAGCGCGAGCACGGCGTCGCCGTAGCGCTCGAGCTTGGCCGGGCCGACGCCGGAGATCTGCGACAGATCGCCGAGCGATGTCGGTTGCGCGTCAGCGATCGCGTGCAGGACCGTGTCGTGGAAGACGACGTAGGGCGGCACGCCGTCCTCGCGCGCACGCGCGAGCCGCCACGCGCGGAGCCGTTCCGCAACCGGCGTCCACTCACGGATGGCCCTCGGCGCATCGGGCGTCTGGGCATGCCCGAGCTCCGCGAGGAACCGCGAGCGTTTCCCCGACCACGTGAGCCACAACACGCGCTTTGCGCGCGTCATGCCGACGTAGAGCAGCCGCCGCTCTTCGTCGAGCTCGTCCGGGGTGCGCGCCTGGCGCGAGGGCAGCTCCTTCTCCTCGAGGCGTGGGATGAAGACGGTGTCGAACTCGAGCCCTTTCGCCTTGTGCAGCGTCAGCAGGTTGACGCCGCGCGCGCCCTCGCCGCCGGCGTCGAAGCGCCGCCGTAGGTCGGCGACAAAGGCGGCGGCGTCACCCTCGAACGCATCCGCGAGCACGACGAGCCGCGCGAGGTCGGTCTGGCGGACGAGCTCACGATCGCCGAGCTTGTCCGGCAGGTCCTCGAGCCACCCGGCTTCGAGCGCGGCCGCGCGCACCGCGTCAGGCGCGCCGCGGTCGCTGTGCTCGAGGCGGCGGACGAGCCGGCGCGCCGCGTCGCGGCCGAGGAGCGACGACCCCTGGAACGGAATCGCAGCCTCGTGCAGCGCCTCCTCGAAGTCGGTCAGGCGCGCGTTCGTGCGGCAGAGGATCGCGATCTCCTCGAGCGGCACCTCCGCCGCCCGGATCGCCGCGACGATCGCCGCCGCCTCGGCGGCCGGTGATGTAAACGCGGCGACCACGGGCTCGTCTCCGGCCGGCCGCGTCGGGCGCAGCACCTTTTCAGCCCCACCGAGCCTCGGAACGAGTCGGTTCGCGAGCGCGAGCACCTGCGGCGTCGAGCGGTAGTTCTCCTCGAGCCGCACGACGGTTGTGTCCGGAAAGCGCGCCGGCACGCCGAGCAGGTGCTCGGGCCCGGCGCCGGTGAAGGCGTAGATCGACTGGTAGTCGTCGCCGACGACGCAAAGGTCGTCGCCGCTGCCCAGCCAGAGCTCGAGCAGCGTCTGCTGGAGCAGGTTGACGTCCTGGTACTCGTCGACGGTGAACGCGCGGTACTGCGCGCGGAATGTCGTCGCCACGCGCTCGTCGTCCTCGAACACGCGCACGGCGCGCTCGAGCAAGTCCTCGAAGTCGAGGAGCCCTTCCGCCTCCTTGCGCCGCTCGTAGTCGAGGTACACGCCCGCCATGAGGTCGGCGGGGATCGGCGGCTCACGGTCCTCGGCCGCGTCGAGGTAGCGCTCGGGGCCGATGCGGCGGTTCTTCGCCCACTCGATCTCGGTGGCGAGATCGCCCGCCGGCCGGAACTTGTAGGGCGCGCGCAAGCGGTTGCCGATCTGGCGGAGCAGGAGCGCCTTCGACGGGAGGATCCGGCCGAGCTTGTCCGGCGCGAAATGGCGCAGCTGCCGGAGCGCCGCGGAGTGGAATGTGCCCGCCCGCACGCGCGTCACCCCGAGCGCCGCGAGGCGCGCGCGCAGCTCGCCGCCCGCCTTGTCGGTGAAGGTGACCGCCATGATCTGCGCGGGGTCGAACGCGCCGGACGCGACTTGCTGCGCGATGCGCCGGGTGATCGTCGTCGTCTTGCCGGTGCCCGCTCCCGCGAGGATGCAGACGGTGCCGCGCACCGCCTCGGCGGCACGCCGCTGCTCGGGGTTCAGGCCTTCGAGCGGATCCACCAATTCACCGTAACGGCGCGATCGGCCGGGAATGTCACGAAAGACGGGCGACTAGCTCGTCGCCTCTCGCCCCCGCTGGCCAAACGAAAGGCCCGCCTGAGCGGGCCTTTCCAGTAGCGGGGGCAGGATTTGAACCTGCGACCTCCGGGTTATGAGCCCGGCGAGCTACCTGACTGCTCCACCCCGCGACGCGGCCCCGATTGTAGCACCGCCGTTACGATCGCCCCGATGTGGAACTGGGCGATCTGGGGTGCGCTGATCCTCGCCGGACTGGCGGGAATCGGCGCCCTCGCGCTCCTCGCGGCGCGTGCGCGAACGGCCTGGCGCGACGTCAGGGACACCCGCCGGGACGTCGTCATCCGGCTCGACGGGCTCGCGGCGAATGCCGAGGCAACGGCCGAGAAGATCGCCACAGCCGGGGATACCGAAGGGCTGGAAAACAGCCTCGAGCGCCTGCGCGTGTCGCTCGCACAGCTCGCCGTCCTCCGCGCGGCGCTGGACGAGACCCAGGACACCGTCGGGCGCGTCACCGCCTACCTACCACCCAAGTGATCGTCGCGGCGATCGACCTCGGGACGAACACGACGCGCCTCCTCGTCGCCCGCGCCGAGGACGGTCGCCTCGAGGAGCTTCACCGCGAGACGCGGATCACGCGCCTCGGCGAGGGGGTCGACGCTCGCCGCCGCCTCCTCCCCGTCCCGATCGCCCGAGTGCGCAACGCCCTCTCCGACTACCGCCGCACCGCCGAGTCGCTCGGCGCCGAGCGGACGCTCCTCGTCGCGACGAGCGCCGTCCGCGACGCGGAGAACGGCGAGGCGTTCCTCGGCGAGATCGAGTGGAGCTACGGCTTCGCGACGTGGCTGCTCTCGGGCGACGAGGAGGCGGAGCTGATGCGGCGCGGCATCGGTAGTACCGAGCCGGGGACGCTGATCGTCGACATCGGCGGCGGTTCGACCGAGCTCGTCCTCGACGGCTTCCAGACGAGCCTCCCCATGGGCTCCGTCCGGTTCACGGAGCGGCACGGCGAGGAGATTGCGGCGCTCGAGGCGGCCGCGCACGAGGTGCTCCCGGAGCTGGAGCCCGAGCCGACGGCGGCGATCGGCGTCGCCGGCACGATCACGACGCTCGCGGCGCTCGATCTCGGCCTTGCCGAGTACGACCGGAAGCTGGTGCACGGTCACCTGCTCACGCGCGACGGCGTCCGGACGCAGCTCGAACGGCTAGCGGCCCTGCCCCTCGACGAGCGGAGACGGGTGCCGGCGCTCGAGCCCGAGCGCGCGCCGGTCATCGTCGCGGGCGCCGCGATCCTCGTCTCGATCCTCGACGCGTACGGACTCGACGGGATCACCGCGAGCGAGCGCGGCCTGCTCCACGGCGCGGCGCTCGCGGCGGCCGAGCTCCCGGAGCGCGAAGAGGGAGCCGCGCCCCCAGGCGCCTACACCTGCTGCTAGCTCCTAGAGGACGAGCGAGCCGGCATCGCGCTGCTCCTCTTCGGGCGGCTCGTCCTCGGCCAGGCGCCGCTGGACGACGGCACGCGACAGGACCCCGACGAGCCGGCCGTTCTCCTCGACCACCGGCACCCGTTCGAGGTCCTGCTCCTCGAGGACGTGGAAGGCGACCTCGAGCTCGAGCCCGGCGTCGAGGGTGAAGTTCGGGGGCTCCGCGATCTCGCGCAGCATCACGCCGCCAGGGTCGAGCCCCGCGGCGACCACCTCGCGCACGAGCGTCTTCCGCGTGACGACGCCGAGCAGCCGCCCGCCGTCCTCGGTGACGAAGATCGCCCGCACCTCCCCGCTCTCGGCGAAGCAGCGACCCGCCTCCTGCGCGCTCGCTCCGGCCCCGAGCGTCGTCGGCTCGGGCACCATCGCATCGCGAACGACCTCGGGAGACATCGTGCTCATTCTCACGCTTAGGGATAGATGCCGCGCGCTTCCAGCGCTGCAGCGACCTCGCGGATCGCCGCGACCATCGCGGCCTGGCGCAGCGTGATCCCCTTGTCCTCGGCGACGAAATAGACGCGGTCGAGGGCGTCGCTCATCATGTCGGACAGCTTGCGGCGGATCTCGTCGCGGTCCCAGAACAGCCCGCCGAGGTCCTGCACCCACTCGAAGTACGAGACCGTGACGCCGCCGGCGTTCGTGAGGATGTCCGGCACGACGGGAATCCCCCGCTCGCCGAGGATCTCGTCCGCCTCGATCGTCGTCGGCCCGTTCGCGCCCTCGACGACGAGCGACGCGTGCACGCGGTCGGCGTTCGCGCTCGTGAGCTGGTCCTCACGGGCGGCGAGCACGAGGACGTCGCAGTCGAGCTCGAGCAGCTGCTCGTTCGTGATCCGCTCGCAGCGGTCGTAGCCCGCGAGCGACTCGTTCTCCGCGGCGTAGGCGTGCAGTGCCGGCACGTCGAGGCCGCGCTCGTCGTGCACGCCGCCGGAGACGTCAGAGACGGCCACGACGCGCGCGCCCCGCTCGTGCAGCTCCGACGCGGCAACACCGCCGACGTTCCCGAAGCCCTGAACGACGCACGAGCGTCCGGCCAGCTCGACGCCGAGCCGCCGAGCCGCCTGCTCGGCCACCATCACGACTCCGGCACCGGTCGCCTCGCGCCGGAAGACCGAGCCGCCGATCGAGATCGGCTTGCCCGTCACGACCTCCGGCACGGCATAGCCGGTCTGCATCGAGTACGTGTCCATCATCCAGGCCATCGTCTGCTCGTTCGTCGCCATGTCCGGCGCGGGGATGTCGGTCTGGGGGCCGATGTCGCGGATGAGCTCCGAGGTGAAGCGGCGCGTGAGCTTCTCGAGCTCGCGCAGCGAGAGCGCGTGGGGGACGCAGCGAATGCCGCCCTTGGCGCCGCCGTACGGGAGCCGCAGGAGCGCGCACTTCCACGTCATCCAGGTCGCGAGGGCGGCGCACTCGCCGAGCGATACCTCCGGGTCGTAGCGCATGCCGCCCTTCGTCGGGCCCAGGACGGTCGAGTGCTGGACGCGGTAGCCGGGGAAGATCTCCATGGAGCCGTCGTCGCGGCGGAGCGGGACGCTGACGATGACCGCGCGCTCGGGGTAGCTGAGGCGCTCCGCCACCATGTCCGAGACGCCCGCGTACGGGAGCGCCTGCTCGTACTGGGCGCGCGCCATCCGGAAGAGCGGCGTGTCCCACTCCAGGACCGGCTCCGTCTGCGACGCATCCAGCTCGGACACGCGCCGGAGTGTAGGGGCTAGCTGTCGGCCGCAGTCTGCTCGCCGTAGATGACCGGGACGAACTCGGTCTCCTCGAGAACCGTCGAATGCTCGCGCAGCGGCACCTCACGCAGCAGGAGCGAGACGAGGAAGGCGGCGACGCCGAACGGAACCGCCCAGAGGAAGACGGTGTGGAGCGAGCTCGCGAAGGCGTCGATCAGGCCGGTGTGGATAGCCGGCGGCAGCCGTTTGAGTTTCGCCGGGCTCGCGTGGAGGAGCTGTCCCGCCGCCCCCGCGTTGAGGTGGGCGCTCGCGGGCAGGTCGCGGGGCAACCAGAAGCCGAGACGGTTGGCGAAGATCGCGCCGAAGATCGCAACCCCGAACGAGCCGCCAATCGAGCGGAAGAACGTCGAGGCGGAAGTCGCCGTGCCGAGATCGCGGGGGTGGACCGCGTTCTGGACGGCGAGCACGAGCACCGGCATGACGAGCCCGAGCCCGAGGCCGAGCACGGTCATGCCGATCGAAAGGAAGAGGTACGAGGTCGACGCGCCGATCCGCGAGAGCAGCCACATCCCGACAGCGATCAGCGCCGTCCCGGCAATCGGGAAGGCGCGGTAGCGGCCGAGCTTGGAAATGGCGCGACCGCCGAAGGTCGACGTCACGAGCAGGCCGCCGATCAGCGGCAGCAGCTTGAGGCCCGACTGCGTCGGCGTCACCTGGTGTACGACCTGGAGGAAGAGTGGCAGATAGACGAGCGCCCCGAACATCGCTATGCCCACGAGGAACGACATCGTCGACGCGGTGGTGAAGATCCCGTTCCGGAAGAGGCGTAACGGCATCAGTGGCTCGTCGGCGAACCGCTCGACGACGACGAAACCGGCAACGGCCACGAAGCCGACCGCCAACAGGCCGACAACCTCGCCCGAGCCCCAGGGATACTCGGTCCCTCCCCACGTGAGCGCAAGCGTGATCGCGCCGGCGCCGACCGCGAGCGCCAACGCTCCCGCGTAGTCGATCCGGTGCGAGCGGCGCTCGGTCGTGCTTTGCAGGACGACCGCGATCACCATCAGTGCAACCGCCCCTACGGGCAAGTTGACGTAGAAGACCCACCGCCAGGAGAGGTTGTCGACGAGGAAGCCGCCGATGAGAGGTCCGATGACCGACGCGATGCCGAAGACGCCGCCCAGGTAGCCCTGGTAGCGGCCGCGCTCGCGGGGCGGGACGATGTCCCCGATGATCGAGAGCGCGCCGACGATCAACCCGCCGGCGCCGAGGCCCTGCAGCGCGCGGAAGCCGATCAGCTGGTCCATGTTCTGGGCGATCCCGCACAGCGCCGAGCCGATGAGGAAGAGGACGATGGCGAACTGGAAGAGGCGCTTGCGCCCGTAGAGGTCGCCGAGTTTGCCGTAGATCGGCTGCGTGATCGTCGAGGCGAGCAGATACGAGGTGACGACCCACGACAGGCGGTTGAGGCCGCCGAGGTCGCCGACGATCGTCGGGAGCGCAGTCTAGACGATGGTCTGGTCGAGCGCGGCGAGCAGGACCCCGAGCATCAGCCCGGTGTAGATGACGAGGATCTGGCGGTGGCTCAGCGGATCACGATCGACCACGCCCTCAGTGTGCCAGCGCCTCGTCGGGCAACCCCAGCCGGTCCGCCGCCACGGCGGCGAGCTCGCCGGCCGACATACACACGCCGCCCCGTTCGCGGACGGCGTCGATCACCTCGAAGTACAGCCGGTCCCAGCCGCGAGCGCTCGAAGGGTCGAACCGCTCCGGATGCCAGAGGATCGAGAAGCCGCCGCCGTTATCCGCTGCCCAGTCGAGCAGCGCGAGGATGCGCGGCTTCGCCGCGGCTGCCGAGAGCCCCTCGTAGCGCTCCTCGGCGAGCGTCGCGTCCATGACCGCGAGGGGGACTTCGATGAGGTCGGCCGGCCGGTCGCGCTCCAGGTCCCAGGGCCGGAAGGGATGCGCGATCCCGGCGCGGAAGCCGAGGGCGTCGGGGAAGCCCAGCGACGTGTCGTAGCGGAAGCCGATGTCGGCGAGCGGCACGAGGTTCCGGTGCGGGTCGACCCGGAGGTAGTGGTAGCGGTGGCCGACGAGGGGCCCGTCGAGCTGCGCGAGCAGCGCGCGCTCGCGCGCGAGCCGATCGAGGTCCTCGGCGGCGAGGTAGCTGCCGTGGAGACCGACCTCCGCTCCCGTCTCGACGAGCGTCTCGACCAGCCGGGGACGGAGGCGCTCGTACGACTCGGGAGCAGCGCCGTCGGCCCGGTGACCGTGGCCCGCCATGACGAAGAACGTCGAGCGGGCGCCGTGCTCGCGCTCCTCCTCGACGATCTCCGCGAAACGCCAGTTCGGGTCGCTGCCGCGGAGCTTGTGCAGCGGCACGCGCGCAAGCCCGTGCGCCTCGTGGAGCGCCGGCCCCATGTGGCGGGCGAGCACGTGACCCTTGAGGCGCGCGGCCGCGCCGTGCATGCCGATCCGGGTCCAGCGCCATGGCACGTCGACGTCGTGCGTGAGCGCGACGGCGAACCGGGCACCGCGATAGTGCGGCGCAGGCAGCCCTAGCTCACGGCGGAGCCGCTCGAGCGGCGGATCGAGCGGGTCGAGTCGCGACGAGGAGGCGAAGTAGCGGCCGTGCCGGTCGCGGGGTGCGTCCCGTTCCTCGATCCGTGCGAGGTGGAAGAACGCCGCCGCCAGCGCGTCGTCCTGCGGCAGCTCGCCGCGCTCGACCTGCTCCCAGGCCTCGGGCCGATAGGGAACGTCCTCCCCGAGCCGGAGGCCGCCCGCACCGAGCGCGTCGAGGACCCAGCGAGCGCGCGGCTCGACGCGTACGGCGATCTCCACGGGCGCGGAGTCTAAGGGCGCCTTCGGGCCTCAGGGCTACCATCGAGCCTCGTGAGCCCGGACGCCAAGCCGCGGCGCGAGAACGCTGAGCCCCATTCGCTCGTCTCGCAGCTGCGCGGGCTGACGCGAGACTCGTTCATCTACGGGGTCGGCGGCATCGTCTCGCGCTTCCTCGCGGTCTTCATGCTCCCGCTCTACACGGCCTACGTCTCGCCGAACGACTACGGGCGGATCGAGATCCTCATGTCGGCTATGGCCGTGGCGGTCATCGTCCTGCGGGCCGGCGCCAACTACGGGTTCATCCGCTTCTACTACGAGTCGAAGGAGACCGAGTACCGGCGGCGGCTCGTCCGCACCGTCTTCTGGGCCCAAATGGCGTATTCGACGTTCGGACTCGTCGTCTGCCTCGTCTTCGCGTCGCAGCTCGCCGCCCTTCTCGGCGTGGCCTATCGCTCGGGGGCCAATCTCCAGGGGAGCGGTGCGAGCCTCGTCATCGCGACCGGCGTTCTCCTCTGGGCCAACGTCAACTACGCGCAGATGACGAACCTGTTCCGGGCCGAGCAGCGGTCGGTCGCCTTCTCCATTGCGACTCTGGCGAACATCGGCATCACCGTCCCGCTCACGGTGATCCTCGTGGTCGTCTACAAGGAAGGCCCGCTCGGAATCATCGTCGGCAACCTCAGCGGCACACTCGTGCTCTTCGCCATCCTCCTCGCGTACCGCAGCGAGCAGCTCGGCCTCCAGTTCGACCGGAGGCTCCTCCGGGCGGTCAACCGCTTCGGACTGCCACTCGTGCCTGCGGCACTCGCGCTGTGGGTGACGAACTTCGGCGACCGCTTGATGCTCCGCAAGCTCCTGCACGGCTCGTACGCCCTCGCGCAGGTCGGGCAGTACTCGCTCGGCAACAAGATCAGCTCGGTCATGGTGCTCCTGTTCACGGCCTTCCAGATCGCGTGGCCCGCCTTCGCGTACTCGATCGAAGACGAGGGCGCCGCGAAGCGTGCGTACGCCTACGTGCTCACCTACCTCATGCTGATCGCGTCCTGGGCGGCGGTCGGCCTTAGCCTGCTTGCCCCGTGGATCGTGCACCTCCTCGCGCACAAACACGGTTACTGGCCCGCGGCGAAGGCGATTCCGGCGCTCGCGTACTCGTCCGTCTTCTACGCCGGCTTCACCGTCGTCACGATCGCCACCGGCCGCGTACGTCAGACGCAGTTCAACTGGGTCGCCGCCACTGCCGCCGCCGTGCTCAACTTCACGCTCAACCTCTGGCTGATTCCGGCCTACGGGATGCTGGGAGCGGCGTACGCGACCCTCGCGGCCTACGTTCTGCTCATGGCCGCACGGACGGTGAACGCGCAGAAGCTCTTCCCGGTCGCGTACCAGTGGCGGCGCGTCACGGTGGTGCTTCTCACCGCCGGAGCCCTGACTCTGGTGGGCGAGTTGTTGCCGCGTTCCTTGCCGCTCGCGATCGGCCTCACGCTCGTGTACCCGCTCGCGCTCGGCCTCCTCGGCTTCTACCTCCCGGTCGAGCGGCAGCGGCTCAGGCGACTCCTTCCCGCCCACAATTAGTGCCCACTAGACTCGCGCGGATGTCTGGGAAGGGCACGGCCGTGGTCGTCGAGGTCGCCTGGGTAAACGGTCTCGCGGCGATCCGGTCGCTCGGGCGGCGCGGGCTGCGCGTGCTCGCGGTCGACCATCGGCCGTACGCGCTCGGCTTCCGGTCGCGCTATGCGGAGCCCCGCCTCGCACCGGATCCGCTCGACGACGAGGACGGCTTCGTCGCGGCGCTCCGCTCGCTCGCCGAGGAGACCGACGACGTGCTGCCCGTCTTCCCCACCCACGACGAGCACGTGAACGCGATCGCGCGGCACGCCGACGTGCTCGCCGAGCGCTACCGCTTTCCCTTCCCGAGCTGGGAGGTGCTGGAGCGGATCCAGAGCAAGCGCCACCAGCTCGAGACGGCGGAGTCGATCGGGTTCCCGGTGCCGCGCACCTTCCACCCCGGCTCGCGCGACGAGGCGCTCGCCGCAGGTGAGGAGCTCGGCTTCCCCGTCCTCGTCAAGCCGTCGGCGAACGTCGGCTTCCGGCGCAGCCACCGGCGTCAGCTCTTCCGCTGTGAGAGCCCGACCGAGCTCGAGCGCGCCTACGACGCCGCGGCACCGTACGAGCCGATGGTGCAGGAGCTCATTCCGGGCGGCGACGAAGAGCTGTACACGCTCGGCAGCTACGTGAATCGCGAGGGGGAGGCGCTCGGCCTCTTCACCGGCCACAAGCTGCGCCAGACGCGCGGCTTCATGGGCAGCGCCCGCGTCGGGGAGGCGATCTGGGTGGACGAGATCGTCGGGCAGGGACTCGACCTCTTGCGCGCGCTCGACTTCCACGGGATCTCGCAGTTGGAGACGAAGCGCGACCCGCGCGACGGCCGCTACAAGCTGATGGAGGTCAACCCGCGCCTCTGGCAGTGGCACAGCCTTGCCGCCGCCTGCGGCGTCGACCTCCCCTACATCGCCTACCGCGACCTCGTCGGCGACCCACTTCCGCCGGCTCGGATGCACGGCGACGGGAAGCGCTGGGCGATCACGCTCATGGCCGGTTCGTCGCTTGCGCTCGAGCGGCCGCCGTACGTCGACGCCGTCTTCGCGCGGGACGACCCGAAGCCGTCGCTCGTGCAGCTCGGGCGCTTTGCCCACCGGGGGATCCGGCGGCTGAAGCCGGCAGGGACAGCGTCGGGGGGCGTCCATGGCAGCTGACCCGCGAGCGATCCTCGGGAAGCTCAAGGGGTACGTGCCGATCGGGGTCAAGCGCCGCGTCCGCCGCGCGCTCCCGGATCGCTACCGCCGCTTCTGGGACCCGGATTGGCATCGCAGCACCGTGCGCGGCAACGACGCGTTCTGGGACTACCTGGGCAAGCGCCAGCTCGACTATCTCGTCGAGCAGGGCCTCCAGCCGTCGCACTACGTCCTCGACGTGGGTTGCGGGCCGCTGCGGGCGGGCGTGCACTTCATCGGCTACCTCGAGCCGGGCCACTACGCGGGGATCGACAAGCGCGAGGACACGCTCGAGCGGGCTCGCAGGGTGGAGCTGCCGCGCTACGGGCTCGAGGACAAGGCTCCGTTGCTGCTCGTCAACGGCGCCTTCGAGTTCAGCAAGCTCGGCGAGACGTTCGACTACGCGATCGCGCAGTCGGTGTTCACGCACCTGACGGTGAACGTGATCACGCGCTGCCTCGTGGAGATGGCAAAGGTGCTGCGCCCGGGCGGCAGGTTCTACGCGACGATCTACGAGAACCCGCAGGGGAAGACGTATCTCGGCGAGATCCAGCAGTCCGAACGGGTCGTCTCCTACCCCGACCGCGACAAGTACCACTACGACCTCGACACGCTCCGCGCCGCCTGTCAGGGAACCGGCCTGACGATGTCGTACGGGGGCGACTGGGGGCATCCCGACAACCAGAAGATGGTCGTGTTCACCCGCGATGCCTGACCGGTTGCGCATCCTCGGGATCGGCGATGCGAAGTCGCGCCATTTCGCTCGCTGGGCCCGGCGGCTCGCCGAGCGCGGCCACGAGGTGCACGTCGCTTCGGGCCGCGTCAATCCGCGCGGCGAGCTCGAGGGGATCGAGGTGCACCGGTTCCAGGAGCTCGACCCGCTCCTTCGCATTCCCTTTCTGCGTCGCTTTCGGATGGTTGCGGCGCTCACGAAGCTCGCCCGCCGCGTGCAGCCGGACGTGGTCCACTCCCACTACCTCCTGCCCTACGGCTACTGGACGGCGCGCGCCGGGCTCGAGCCGCTCGTCGTCAGCCCGTGGGGCAAGGACGCGATCGTCGACGCGTGGCAGTCGCCGGAGGCGGAGGAGCGGGCCCGCATCGCGATCGCGCCCGAGCGCGCGCTGGCCTACGTGGTCAACTCGCAGGCGCTCGAGGACGCGGCGGTCAGGCTCGGAGCCGACCGCGCGAAGTTCCACCGCATCTTCTGGCACGCGCGCATCGACGCCTACTCGCCCGAGCGCGCCGATCGCGACCGCTGGCAGGCGCTCGGCTGGCCCGACGACGCGATCGTCTGCCTCTCACTGCGCAACTTCCGCCCGTACACGAACCTCGACGTGCTGCTGCGCGCGTTCGCGGCGGCACGGCAGGAGGTACCCGAGCTGCGGCTGTTCTCGAGCGCAGGCGGCGGCTGGACGCGCTCGGAGTTCGAGCAACTCGTCTCCGAGCTCGGGCTCGAGCCGTACATGGCCGTGCAGGACGTCCCCGCCGCCAAGCTGCCTGCCGTGACGGCCTCGGCCGACTTCGCGGTGACGCTCGCGGACGTCGACTCCTCCCCCGCCTCGCTCCTCGAGACGATGGCGAGCGGCGTCCCGCTCGTCGTGGGCCGCGCACCGTCGATGGAGGAGTGGATCCAGCAGGGCGAGGGCGGCGAGGTCGTCGAGCGCCGGGACGTCGAGGCGGTGACCGAGGCGATCCTCCGCCTCGCCCGCGACCCCGAGCTGCGCCGCTGCTACGGCGAGCGAAACCTGCGCGAGGTGCACGCGCGCTTCGGCGACCCGACCCTGCAGCTCGAGGAGGTCTACGCCGAAGTGCTCGGTCGAGAGACACCGCACTAGCGGCCGACGAGACGGCTACCTTTTCCGCGCATGCCGAGCGGCAAGAAGGCAAAGCAGCAGCGGCGGGCGGCTGCCGCCAGGGGAGCGCGGACACCTCCGCCGGTGCGCTCCAAAGGCGTGGGCGGCCCTCGCTCCCGTCAGGCATCGCCGCGGGGTCTTGCGACCGCGGGCGGCGTCGTCGCGGTCGCGGTGATCGCAATCGTGCTCGGGATCGTTCTCACGCGCGGAGGCAACAAAGCGGCGCCGCTGCCGGGCGAGTTCCCGACGGTAGGCAGCGCGCACAGCAAGGTGGCGTTGCAGGGCGCACCTGATGCGAACGCGCTTTTCAAGGGCATCCCGCAGAAAGGCCTCGTGCTCGGCAAGCCGTCCGCACCGGTCGAGATGGAGATGTTCGTCGACGTCCAATGCCCGGTCTGCCAGTTCTACGAGGTCAACTACCTCCCGACGATCGTGCAGAAGTACATCCGGACCGGGAAGGCGCAGCTCCACCTCCAGCCGTGGGCGTTCATCGGCGGCGAAGGCTCGCAGTCGTTCAGCGGCCGCCTCGGCCTCATCGCCGCGTCGTTCCAGAACAAGGGCTTCGAGTACGCGAAGGTGCTCTACGACAACCAGGGCACCGAAGACAGCGGCTGGCTGACCGACACGGTGATGAAGACGATCGCGGCAAGCGTGAACGGGCTCAACCTGCACCAGTGGTCGACGGACACGAGCGGCTCCCGAGCGGGGGCGATCGCGCACGGTGTCGACGTGCTCGCGAGCAGCGACCAGATCGCGGGCACGCCGACCGTGCTCGTCGGACGCACCGGCGCCACGTTGCGCAACGTCCTCACGCCCCAACAGCAAAGCAAGAACGACGTACCGACCCTGCAGGAAACCGAGCAGGCGTTCAACGCGGCGCTGTCGGGAACCTAGGGACCGCGGCCGTGAAACCGCTGGCCTTCGTGATCTTCCAGCTCGCCGTGCTCGGGTGGGCAGGCGTCTCCCACATCCGGCGAGACCCGTCCCCGCTGTACCGCGTCCTCTGGCTCGCTGCCCTGTGCGGTGTAGTCGGATTCGACGTCTGGTACTTCGTCGATTTCGCCTACCCAGCCGGCTTCAAGTTCTGAAGCGCGCGGAGCCGCCGCCAAATTGCGAAGATCGACCCGACGTCGCGGCTCCTGAACGGATCTCGAAGGAGGACAGATGACAACGGTCCCGCTCGAAGCCCACCTGCCGGCACTCGACGAACACCACCGCAGTGAGGCCGGCCACGAGCTGCAGGCGACACTCGTCGAGCTCGTCGACCTGTCTCTGATCGGAAAGCAGCTCCACTGGAACATCTACGGACGCCCGTTCAAGCCGCTCCACGAGCAGCTGGACGAGCTCGTCGACTCCTGGCGCGAGCTCTCAGACACTGTCGCCGAGCGGGCCGTCGCGCTCGGTATCGCCCCCGACGGTCGGGCCGGAACCGTCGACGCTGCCTCCGGCATCGACCCGGTCGACGCGGGTGCGCTCGACACCGACACGGCCTTGCGCGAACTCGTGACACGCCTCGCAGACGTGACCGAGCGAATCCGAGCTCGCATGGACCGCCTCGGGGAGATCGATCTCGCCTCACAGGACGTCCTCGTCGAGGTCATCCGCGAGCTCGAGAAGCAGCTCTGGATGATTCGGGTTTCGCTCCCGGCTTAAGCGCGCGCGACGACTTCGGAAGGGCGCGAGATGGGCGCGACACGCACCAGCATCGGCTTCGTCGGCCTCGGGAACATGGGCGGGAACATGGCGGCGCGGCTCCTGGCCGCCGGGTACCAGATCTGGGGCCAGCAGCGCAGCCGCGAACGGGCCCAGCACCTGATCGAGCAGGGACTGCAGTGGTGTGAGACGCCTCGAGAGGTGGCGGAGGCAGCCGAGGTCGTCGTCACTTCGCTTCCCGACGACGCCGTGCTCGACGAGGTCGCGACGGGCGCAAACGGGATCCTGGCCGGGCTCAGTGAGGACAAGGTGTGGATCGACGTGAGCACCGTCAGCCCGCAGGCAAGCAGGGAGCTCGCCGGCCGGGTGCAATCGCAGGGGGCGTGGATGCTCGACGCACCCGTGTCGGGGAGCGTCCCGCAGGTGCAAGCCGGGACGCTGACGATCATGGTGGGCGGTGACGAGAACGCCTACCGCCGCGTCGAGCCGCTCCTGCGCGAGCTAGGGACACCCACCTACATCGGCGACAACGGGCAGGGCCTCGTGCTCAAGCTCGCGATCAACGTCAGCCTCGCCGTGCAGATGCTCGCGTTCGCCGAAGGGCTGCTCTTGGCCGAGCGGTCGGGCATCGATCGGCAACGGGCGCTCGACGTCATGGAGGGGAGCCCGATCGGCTCGCCGATGCTGCGAGCGCGCGCGTCGATCATCCTCGACCCGCCTGACGAGGCGTGGTTCGACCTGGGCTTCATGCACAAAGACATCGAGCTTGCGCTCGACGCGGCGCGAAGCCTGGAGATCCCGCTTCCGACAGCGGAGCGCGCCGACGAGGTGCTCGAGCGAGCACTAGCGCTCGGCTACGAGCGGCGCGACCTAGCCGCCCTGTTCCAGGCCCTCGAAGACATCGCGGCTGAAGAGCCCTAGATCGGATGGCGACGCGCGCGATCGGGGAGTCCGCCTGGCGAGACATCAGGGAGACGCTCTGGCCACCTGCAGCGGTGAAGGAGGATGGACTGCCGCCCCTCCTGATTGTGCTGACGATCCTGACGGGCGTCGTCGACGCGCTCGCCTACCTGAGGCTGGGCCACGTCTTCGTCGCCAACATGACCGGCAACGTCGTCTTCCTCGGCTTCGCCGCTGCCGGGGCAGGCGGTCTCTCGGTGCCGGGATCGCTGCTCGCGCTCGCCTTCTTCCTCGCCGGCGGTATTGCGGCCGGGCGACTCGCCGGCCGCCTCGGCGATGACCGGCGCCACGGGCTCCGTGTCGCCGTCGCGGTCGAACTCGCTCTGTGCGCGGTTGCGATCCCGCTCGCAGCCGTCGCCGGCCAGCACCTCGGGACCGGCAGCCGCTACGCGCTCATCGCCCTCTTGGCGCTGGCTATGGGGGTACAGAACGCGACTGCCCGCCGCCTTGCGGTCGCCGACCTGACGACCACCGTCCTCACACTGACCCTGACCGGCATCGCCGCCGACTCTTGGCTCGGCGGCGGCAGCGGTCAGAGGACTGCCCGACGCGTTCTCGCAGTCATCGCGATGCTGCTCGGCGCAATCGTCGGTGCGCTACTCCTGCTCCAGCTCGCCCCGGTCGCGCCGCTCGTGCTCGCCGTAGCCCTGCTCGCATTCGTCACCGTCGCCGCCCGACCGACCGGCACAGTCGTCAGGTAATCGGCGGGGGGTCGCTTTCCATGCTGGCCGCGAGTGTTGGGCTCCAGCCGCAGACCCGGCAACCGTGTGCAACGGCCGAGCGGGCGAAGGTGAGCGCGGTCCCGTGTGGGTCTGGGCCGGCCCGGACGTCGTCCCAGTCGAGGATGTATTCGCCGAGCGTCCCGTCCCAGCGTGCGCTCGCGGGTGAGAGCGTCCCGTCCGCAAAGCCTTCCTGCGGCGGATATGCGTATGCGTAGAACGCGGCGCGGGGGTAGCGATGATCGCCGGGCCACCAGCCGACCTCGATCTGTTGCGCGTCCCCCGAGTTCCGCATGATGAAGTCCTGCGACGGCGGGTCGGCCTGCTCGCCGGAAAAGAGGCTGACCGCGAGGTCGAACGATCCCCACCAGGCATTTACCGGCGTCGAGCGGCCGCGATACGGGGCCCGCAGGGCCGCGAGCACGAGCGCCGCCTGCGTGGCCGCAGCGAAGTAATCGGCGACCTGGACCGGGTCGTAGCTCGCGTGCTCGGTGTCCTCGTCGAGCGGTGTCGTCCACGGCGTTTCCTGCGGGGTGGTGTTGATCTCGACGGGACCGACGAGAGCTCGGACCGCCGCGAGCACCTCGCGCGTGACCTCGCCGACCGGCCGATCCGGCGTGAGCGCGACGCGTCCGACACGTCCGTCGCTGTGCTCCAAGACCGCTTCGTGACTGCGCAGGTCGAGCGCGACCACGAGCGCGCCCGAGCCGTCGGGCGCCGGCAGCGGCAGCGTCTCCCAGCCTCGCGCGCTCAACCGCAGAGCCGCGTGCTGAAGCTGCGGCTCGGGCGGAGCGAGCGCCGCCGCGAGCTTGCCGAGCACCTGCGTATGCGCGTGGAGCGTGTCACACGTCGCGCGCCAGGCGTCGAAAGGAAGCGCGGGCCAGCTCATCGCACAACCGCGACAGCCATCGGCTCACCGTACCGTCTCGGGCGCGGTGACAACGAGACTGGGCGATCGACTACTCTCCGGCTGATGGACGATCCGCAGATCCACGGGACGATCGAGCAGCTGGTCGCGGAGGAGCACGAACTGTGGCAGCGCGAGTCGGCCGGGAGCACGAGCGAGGCCGACCGGCAGCGTCTGGAGCAGGTCAAGGTCTCGCTCGACCAGTGCTGGGACCTGCTCCGGCAGCGACGGGCCCTGCGCGACGTCGGCCGCGATCCGGACAGCGCCGAGGTAAGGCGACCAGAGGTCGTCGAGCGCTACGAGCAGTAGCGAGCGACGCCCATCGCCGGGAAACCCCGGGCGTGGTGACAAGCGAGGCAGTGGCGGCGTATAACGGGTGAGATGACTCGGGCTCTCGGCGCCGCAACATTGGTCGTCTGTGCCAGCCTCGTCGCCGGTTGCGGCGGCTCCTCGCTCCAAGCCATCGCGCACAAGCAGGCGAAGTACTACGGCGACCCACACGCCGCGATTACTCGTATCGAGACGGTTCAGATCAAGGGTGCCCGTCCAGGCCACGAGCGCTGGGCGATGATCCAGATGAAGAGCCGCCACGCGTTCCGGGTCGGCTGTATCTCCGCGGGGCCTGGCCTGGCCGGGGATTGTCACGCGCGCTACCTCGAAGTGGGGGTTGACCCGACCAACCGTGAGGTCGGCCTCTACTGGGGCCTCACCGCGTCCGAGGTCTCCACCATCGCTAGAGCACGTCATGCGAGTCCGCGGTTCCGGATCTTCCCCGACACCACGGGCCTGTACCTCCGCTGCGCCATCCCGCGCGGCGGCCCGTCTCGCGGCACCGTGACGGGTACATGCTCGACGAACGCCCAGCCGTCCGATCACGTCCGGCGAGTCGAGTTCATCGAGACCTGGCGAAACGGCGGGAGCGTCAACTTGAGCAAAGCTGTCTGGGTCGTGACGCTCAGCCGCGACGGCCGCGTTCAATCGATCCACGTGACGGGCCAGCCGCCGCAACTCGTGCCCTAGAGACCTGAGAGGCATGTCAACCGCCTCGGTTGCCGCCGTGCATCAAGTAGGCGTCGAGGTCGGCGGCAGTCGAGATCGCCGCCGACCGCTTGACCAAGCAATGCCGGGGGCGGGACTTGAACCCGCACGGCCCGAGGGCCACCCGATTTTAAGTTCCTTCCGGTGTCTCGGCCGGCCTCGGCCCGCCTGAGGCTTTGGCTCGATAGCGCGGGTTCGCTTGGAACCCGCATTCCTCCAGCTCGGGTGATCTCGGACGGTCTTGTTGCCCCAATGTTGCCCCAGCGATCGCCCGAGTGGCAGGGCACCGGAACCTTCTGAACGCGACTTAGATGCTCCCCGCTCGACGCCCTTCGGCGCTCAGATGTGGTTCGGGTGAGAGGACACTCGCTCAGGCGAGCGTCGCCTACGTCGGTGTCACTGTCTCTACGGGACTGTGACTTGGCGGGCGGGTTTAGCCGCGGCGGATCGTCACGATCAGGCCGCGCTGGTTGAGGAATCTTGCGGTCTGCGTGCCGCCAAAACCGACTGCGACGCAGGTTTCCGCCGAGGGGCAGGAGACCGAGGAGAGGATCCCCTGGTAGTTCTTGCCGGCGCCTTTGGGCGGCGGCGCTTCTCTGCTCTTGATCCAGCGGCCGTTCCGTTCGGGGACGAGCAACGGCCGGAGCCTCGTCACACTCGCGTTCAGGTTGTAGTAGCCGACTGCAAGGCAGTTCCCGGTCGAGCGGCACGCCAGCGAGTCGAGGCTAATCGCCAGGTTCGCGAGGCGAACGTTGAGCGCATACGTTGCTCCCGAAGGGAGCACGAGCTCGCTCGGCCTCCACCTGCCCGCTCGCTCGCGGAGCAGGAGGCCGTGGTAGTTCCCGTGCTTGTCCAGGTACCAGCCGACTGCGCTGCAGGTACCGGCTGAGGGGCATGCGATCGAGCCCATCGGCGAGTCGGGGGCATTGCCTTGCTGCGGGTTCGGCCCTGCGTTCGCGGGCAGTGGGGTCCTCTTCGCCGGCCCCCAGTGGCCGGCGTGCTCGGACAGGATCATGCCGAACTGGTGCGATCGCCGATCGCCGTAGCCGCCGACCGCCGTGCAGTCGCCGTTCGGGGCGCAGGACACCGGCTCGAGGTTGATCACGGGATAGAGGTAGGAGCCTTCTCTGGTGGAGGCATTGGCAGGAAGCCGGGCCTCGACGCCTTGCGCCCACACCCCCTGCGTCTCCGTGAGGAGCCAGCCCTGGGGACTCCCGTACGTATCGCCGTAGATGCCGACGGCCGCGCAGTTGCCAGGCGCCCAGCACGAAAGACCTTGGATCGCAGGCGTCAGGCCGATCGGTGTGGTCACACTGCCGTTCGGAGGCAGGCCGGCCGTGGCGGGCGGCCCCCACTCGCCGTTCCTCTCGTCGAGCAGCAGTCCTTGATCGTTGCCGCTGGAGTAGGTACCCGCGGCCGTGCAGTTGCCGATCGACGGGCACGAGACGAGATCGAGGGTGCCTCCGGCGGGCAACGGTGGGACTGTCTCCTGCCATCCGCGCGTCCGCTGCGTGAAGACGAGCGGCTCCAGCTGAGGGCCGGAGGCCGCGGAGCCCACTGCGACGCAGTGGCCGACGGCCGGGCAGGAGACGGAGGACACGCCCTCGCTCTTGTTTCCCTGCCGGAGGATCCCCGGCAGCGGCGGCTCGCTCACGCTCCACCTGCCGTCCTTCTCAACGAAGAGCAGACCGCGCGAGACGGCGTTCGTGTCCAGAAACCCGGTCGCAGCGCAGTTCCTGGGCGCGGCGCAAGCCACATCGGTCAACCCGACGTTGTAGCGACCCTTCGCGTTCGAGGGCAGCGGAGCCTTGATGGCCGTGACGCCCGGCGTTGGATCCTCCCGCGAGCCCTGCGCCGCGGAACCCCACCCCGCGAGGATGAGAACGGCAACAGAAACGAGGACGACTCTCATCGCCACGAACCGTACTGAGAGCGCCTAACGACTCGCCAACGACCGAGCGCCGTCGTTTCGGGACCCCGCTTCAGGGGTCATTCCGGAACTGTGACCCACGCTAGCGTTGCGTTGCCACAAGGATCGAGAGCGACCTCGATTCCAGTTGCGTCTGTTGGTGTCAGTCGTAGTGGCGAAGCCGGGGCCAGAGCGCTTTCCATGGCGCGCTCGGTTGGCAGATGCTGACCGGGGTTCCTTGTTCGTCGTTGGCGAGGCCGACGCCGTCGTCGATGCGTGCGAGCGTGCGGCAGTCTTTGAAGAGATAGGTGCCGCCGATCACGAGGGCGCGGGTGTCGGTGGCCGGCGGCGGGCCCCAGAGTGCGAAGCCCGTCTGGCCGCTGTAGGCGTGGAGGTGCGCGAGCAGCTGGACGGCCGCAGCCTCGCCGTAGTTGCCGGTGAAGATCGCGGTGTGGGCGCGGTCGGGGAGCGAGTCCCAGGCCCGGGTCACAGTCGCGGCGAAGCGTGGCCAGCCCACTTCTTCCCCGAGGTCCTTGTTCAGCTTCAGCGGCAGGCTGCCCTGCAGCGAACGCGCGGGGAGTAGCGGGAGCGCGAGGTAGGCGCTGAGCGCCGCGCTTAGGGTGACTGCCGAGACGAGGAGCGCGCGCCTAGCGCGCGTCCCGAGCCACGCTGCGGTCGGCACGGCACCCAGCCCCAGCAGCGTCGGGTAGAAGCTGGCGAGGTAGTACGCCTTGCCGTTGCCGGCGAGGTAGAGCAGGCCGACCAGTGCGTACGTCCACGGCAGGAAGCGCAATCGGCGCAACTCCGGTCGCCGGAACGGAGCGGCGAGGCCGGCGAGCCACACCGGCACGAGGAACGGGCTCACCATCACGAGCTGGTACGGCAAAAAGCCCGCTCGGCCGCCTTCCGCCGAGCCACCGATGTTCCGTGCCACCGTCAGCTGGGGCCAGCCGTGCAGCTGCTGCCAGATCGCGTAGGGGGCGACGAACACGAGCGCAGCCGCGACACCCCCGGCCGCCCACCAGGAGCGCAGCGGCTCGCGAGGCCCGACGACCAGGAGTGCGGCCACGGCTACGACGGCCACGAACGCGACCTGCGGCTTCGCCTCGCAGCCCAAGCCCGCAACGGCGCCCGCCGCGAGCAGCGACGGGCCGCCGCCGCGCATCACACCGCGGGCGAGCAGCCACAGAAACGCCGTGGTCGAGAGCAAGTCGGGCGTCGTCGTGGTGACGAAGTGGCCGACCGCGAGCGCGAACGCCGAGACCGCGGTACAGGCCGCCGCGACCACCTGCGCGCGCCCGCCGCCGCCAACCTCCCGCGCGATCAGCGCTGCGATAACCGTCGTCGCCGCCGAAACGAGCGCGGAGGGCGTTCGCAGCAGCGTCAGCGACGGCGTGATCGCGTGCAACGCCCAGGAGAGGAGCGGCACGAGCGGCGGCTGGTCCGGGTAACCGAGCGCCGGATGCGACCCGGCCACCACGAAGTACAGCTCGTCGCGGTGGTAGCCGTAGCGCGATGCCGTCGCCAGCAACACAGCCAGCTGCACCGCCGCAATCGCAAAGACCCAGCGCGACAGTCTCACCGGCCAACCCTACGACCAGTCGGCCGGGCTAGCGCCCACGGCAAGAATCGAACTTGCGCGCGCGGTTCACGAAGCCCGCCGGGATCGTCCGCTCAGGTGCGCCTGTGTCCGCTCAGTCCGTCCTGAACGGGCTCCGGCGCCCGCGGGGTCGCTGCGTGCGCCGTAGTACGTGTGTGTCCAGCCTGTCCTGGTAGACGGCCGGTAGACGGAGAGGCGTCGAGTGAGAGGACGCTGGCCCAGGCGACAGTCCTAGTACCTCCGACCTGCCACTAGTGGTTCCGTCTCGCATCCCACAAGAGGCGGAGGTGGGTCGTACGTCGAACCATCTCTTCTCGCGATCCCCGACGGCGCCCGCCTCGCCGAAGGCCCCGCCGAAGCAGGGCGTTCGCGGCCGACCACTAACTCGCTGCCGCCGGAACGGCGGGGAGTCCCGTCGCGTTCTGCTCGTTCACGCCGAAGTACTCGTTCGTGCTCACGCTTCCAGCCGCCCCTTCGACGATGCCTTCGACCGTAGCTACTGATCCTGACTCCCACAGACAAACGGCACGCGTGCCGTCCTCGTTTGGGATCGCGCTGTGGAGAGTCGTCCCTTCCGGAAGCTCCAGCGCTTGTGCGCCGTCCCAAAACTTCTTGGGATCGTCGATGGCGTGGATCGCAACGACATACATCGCTGCTCCTCTCATCGGTAACCGGCACTCTGGCACCGGTGTCTACACGCAACCTATACCCCTGTCTGCGCCGATGCCCGAACGTGCCACGCCTAGTGCCGTCGCCAGGCGTCACTGCGGAACGCTGGCGCAGGCGAGGTTGCTGTCGCCTGCGAGCCGGTCGAAACCGGTTCTCGTCTCTCAGCGTAGTGGACAGCGTTAGATGCGGTTTCCTACTACGGGAGGTATCCCGTGCGGCGTCTAGTGGTTCTAGTTGCGCTTGTTCTCGGCGTGATGGCGGTCCTGGCTGTCCCCGCGTTCGCCTTATCACCGGGTACAGGCGGCCAGCCTTCGCAGAGTTGTCTTAGCTCGACCGCTCCGTCTGAGCCGGGGCATGCGGCCTCTGCGCGAGGCTCGGCCTTCAATGAGCCGTCCGCGACGAATCCCTTGGGTGGGGTTGCGGGCCAGATGTATGCAGGAAACGGGCAGAACACGAACACGCCTGCGAACGGTCACGCGGTATCGCAGTACGACGTGGCCTGCTTCGAAGTTTCACAGCACTAGGAACCGCCTGTCGCCCCGACGTGTTCTGCGTCGGGGCGACTCCTACCGTCAGGGGGTCATTCCGGAGCTGGCCCAGGCGAGCGGACTCGCGCCCGTTCTGACCTAAGTCGGAACGGCCGGGCCGTGGGCGTTAGCCGAGTCCGCAGGAGTTCGAAGGTGGTGCCGGTTCGATGGCCGCTCCGACCGCCTGGTGCCAGACGACGTTGCCGCTGGCGTCGCGGGCGACGATCTGCGCCTCCGGTATCGTCGTCGGCAGGTTTGGGAGGGCGATGGTGGCCCTCGACGATCCGGCAGGTCCTGAGCCGCGCCTCTGCCGGCATCTCTAAGAGCCAGGCGTAACGTCGCCGCCGAAGACCCCAACCTTTTCGCGTTTGACGTGCTCTATGTAGGTGACGATGGAGGCAGCACGGGGCACCGTTTCGCTTGCTCGCCGCGCACGCGGGTGACTCTGCCGCTCTCAACGAGCTACTCGTCGAGTTGCGGCCGCTGGTCGTACAGGTGGCGCGGCTGGTCGTCGGCTCCGGATAGTGGGCGGCTGACGGTGTAGCCCAGGAGGCGCTCCTCGAGATCAGCGGGTTCTCGCCCGGGTTGAAGCAAGGCCGCCCGGACCGGTTCGAGGCGCCTGAGGTGGCGTACCGCTCTTGCTATCCGCTCAGCGCAACATTCGACCGCTGAACGGCGGCCTCTCGTGCTGGGCGAGCTGGGCGTCTAGATGACACGAAGATGACACCTAGATGACAACTTCGTAATGATCCTGCACCGCCGCGCTCGTGTTTTGATAAGAACCCGCCCTATGCGGGTCGGGGTGAAGCTCGTGCTCGTCGCCGTGGTAGTCGTGGCTGCGGGGGTCATGATCGGCTTCTACGTCTTGAACCTCACGACGCTCGCGGGCTCACCGGCGTACTCGGTTCCGGTGCAGCAGACCTCCTCCGGCCCGGTCGTGAACCTCGAGTTCCAGACGGTGGCCGCGGTCGGGCCGACGCTCAGCCGGAACCCTGACTGGGTCTCCTACGTCATCAAGACCACGAGCGGCTGGAAGCGGGAGACGGTCTGGGACCTGCCGGCGAACGCGACCGTGCACGTCACGTGGTTCAACTTCGACGGCGCGAGCGGCCTGCGCAACCCGTTCTACGGGCGGCCG
>DAIMGZ010000005.1:29262-34629 GCA_036723535.1 Gaiellaceae bacterium | reverse complement strand
CGCAGAAGGGCGCGCACTTCATCGAGCTCTGCTGCAAGCGGAAGATCCCGCTCGTCTTCCTCCAGAACATCACCGGCTTCATGGTCGGCGTCGAGTACGAGGCCGGCGGGATCGCGCGCGACGGCGCGAAGCTCGTCATGGCGGTGGCGAACGCGCAGGTGCCGAAGTTCACCGTCGTCACGGGCGGCTCGTTCGGCGCCGGCAACTACGCGATGTGCGGCCGCGCATACGAGCCGCGCCAGCTGTGGATGTGGCCCAACGCGCGCATTTCGGTCATGGGCGGCGAGCAGGCGGCGACGGTTCTGTCCATGGTCGGCGACGTCGACCAGGACGAGATCCGCACGAAGTACGAGGCGGAGGGGAATCCCTACTACTCGACGGCGCGGCTGTGGGACGACGGGATCATCGACCCACTCGACACGCGCCGCGTGCTCGCACTCGGGCTCGAGGCGGCGCGCAACGCGCCGATCCCCGAGACGACGTTCGGCGTCTTCCGGATGTAGCGCGATGGTGGTGCGCATCCTGATCTGGAGCCTGTTCGACTCGAAGACGACGCTCGACGAGCTGCGCGAGCACCTGCCCTCGCTCCCGGAGGGCGACGTCTGGATCGCGAACGAGGCGCTGGACCGTTTCGGTCTCATCTCCTACGGCGACGAGCTCCCCGACCTGGGCGCGGTGCCGGAGCTGATCGGCGGCGAGCCGGCGGTGAGGGAAGAGTTCGACGTCGAGTGAGGCGTGAGCCTTCGACGTGGGCTGCGGCTGCCGTAGCCGCCGTCCTGTTCGCGATCTCGTTCTACGCGCTCCAGCGCTGGCTGGAGCAAGGGCAGCTCTCCGACGTCGGGGGGTATGAGACGGTCGCTGGGCTCGTCCGCGGCGGCGCCGTCCCCTACCGCGACTTCCCGTTCGAGTACCCGCCGGCGGCGCTGCCGGCGTACCTCGTGCCGGCGTACATGAGCTGGAGCTACGCGACGTCGTTCGCGGTGCTGATGGGCGTCTGCGGCGCCGGCTGCATCGCAGCAGCGGCCTCCGCGCTACGCGCGATCGGCGCCGATGCGGCACAAACGTGGGCAGGGTTACTCGCGATCGGCGTCTCGCCGCTCGTCCTCGGCTCCCTCTTCGACACCCGCTACGACCTGTGGCCGACACTGCTCGCGATCGGCGCCCTCGCCGCGGTCGTGCGCAAGCGACCCGTGGTCAGCGGCCTGTTCCTCGGGCTCGGCTTCGCCGCGAAGCTCTGGCCGGCCGTCCTCCTGCCGATCGCAGTCGCGCACCTCTGGCGGCAGAGAGGACGTGCCACCGCTCTCGCACACGTGGCCACGTTCGTCGCCGTCGCGGCGGCGTGCTTCCTGCCCTTCGCGGTACTCGCGCCCCACGGCCTCCGCGCGATGTTCGCCGACCAGCTCGACCGACCGCTCCAGGTGGAGAGCCTCGGCGCGGCAGTGCTGATGGCGGCGCAGCACCTCGGCATGCACCCGCTCGCGACCGTCTCGACGCACGGCGCCCAGGCGCTGAGGGGGCGGGGCGCCGGACTCGCAGCCGACCTGTCGACCGCGTTCGAGCTCGCGGCGGTCTTCGGGGTCTGGATCGCCTTCGCCCGGCGGCGCAACGTGGACGGAGAGGCGACCCTCCTCGCGGCCGCCGCAGCCGTCTCCGCGCTCGTCGCCTTCGACAGGGTGCTCTCGCCCCAGTACCTCATCTGGCTCGTGCCGTTCGTTCCCCTCGTGCGGGGCGGGCGCGGCATCGCCGCCGGCGCCCTTCTCCTCCTCGCGCTCGGCCTGACGCAGACGTGGTTCCCCTGGCACTACTGGTCGCTGGCGCTCGATCACCGGGCGCCGTGGTCGTGGTACCTGCTCGCGCGCGACCTGGCCCTCGTCGCGCTCGCGGCCGTGCTCGTCCTCGAGCTCAGCGCCGGAGCAAGTTTCGCACGAAGAACAGCAGGTTGGCGGGCCGCTCGGCGAGTCGCCGCATGAGATAGCGGTACCACTGCGGGCCGTACGGCGTGGCGACGAGGACGTCGAACCCTCGCCGGACGAGCTCGAGCTGGAGACGCGGCCGCACGCCGTAGAGCATCTGGAACTGGAACCCGTCGTTCGGAACGCCGCTCTCGCGCGCGAACGAGATCGCGTGCTCGATGAGCGTCTCGTCGTGCGTCGCCACGGCGGTGAAGCCGTCTCCCTCGAGCGACGCCTCCACGAGGCTGGCGTACGCCGCGTCGACGTCTCGCTTCCGCGGGTAGGCGATCTCCGGCGGCTCGAGATACGCGCCCTTGACGATTCGCAGGTTGGGAGCGAGCGGCAGCAGCGCGGCGAGATCGTCCTCGCTGCGGAAGAGGTACGACTGCAGGACGGCGCCGACGTTGTCGTGTCCGGTCTCGCGGAGGCGGCGGTAGATCCGCAGCGTCGCGTCGACGTGTCGCGATTCCTCCATGTCGATGCGGATGAAGTTGCCGCGGAGTGCCGCGTGCTCGACGAGCTCGGCGACGTTGCGCCGTGCGAGCTCCTCGTCGATCGAGAGGCCGAGGTGCGTGAGCTTGAGCGCGACGTTCGTCCGCAGCCCCTCCGCGTGAATGCGGTCGAGCACGCCCCGGTAGGCGGCGACGACGGAGCGCGTCTCGGCCTCGTCGCGCACGCCTTCGCCGAGGAGCGTCGTGTTTGTCAGGAGCCCGCTCTCGTTCAGTCGTCGCAGGACCGGCACCGCCTCGTCGAGCGTCTCGCCGGCAACGAACCGGGCGGCGCCGAGCCGGAAGCCGTACCGCTGCACGAGGCGCTGGAGGCGCGGGCTGTCCGCTGCCGCGAGGATGAGGCTGCGGAGCACTTTCATAGCCACTCGCTCACGATGCGCGCAACCTCCTCCCGCTCCGTGTCCGTCAACCCGCGCAGCGGCGCCCGTACCTCGGGGCCGACCGGAACGCCGCGAAAGCCGAGCGCCGCCTTCGACGCCGCGTGGAAGGGGAAGCGCTGCAGCTCTTTCCGCAGCGCCGCCGCCCTCTCCCCCGCCTCCGGCGTCGGCTCGCGGACGAGCGGGACGACCGCGTCGGGGAAGCTCGCGGCGAGGCCGGAGACAGCGCCGGCGGCCCCGGCGGCAAGCGCGCGCTCGAGCAGCGCCTCGGCGCCGACGAAGACGTCGAGGCCGTCGACGAGGTACGGCTCGAGCCGTTCCCACGGGCTGTCCGAGACCTTCATCCCGGCGAGGTTCGGAGCACGCTCGCGCAGCCGCTCGACCACGGCGAGCGGAATCGCGTAGCCGCTTCGCGCCTCGAACTCGTAGAGATAGAACGGCAGCGGCGCGCACGCGCGGGCGGCCGCCTCGAAGTGGGCGAGCAGCTCGTTTTCGTCGAAGGGGAAGTACGGCGGCGCGATCACGGCAACCGCGTCCGCTCCGGCCGCGGCGGCATGCTCCGCGAGCGCCACCGTGTCCCGCGTCGTCTGGGCGCCGCAGTGGACGGCGACCTGGAGCCGGCCCCGCGCCGCCTCGACGAACGCGGCAGCGACCTCCCGCCGCTCCCCTGGCGAGAACAGCACGCCCTCTCCCGTCGTGCCCAGGACGAGCACGCCGTCGAGCCCGTGTCCGGCGAGGAAGTCGACGTACGGCGCAACCGCGGCGGCGTCAAAGGCGTCGTTCCGAAGCGGCGTGACGGCGGCCGCGAGCGCCCCGCGCAGCATCAGGCAGCCTCGGGCTTCGTCGCTGCGAGAAATGCAGAGGCCATGCGCCAGACTCCGTCCCCCTGCTCGACGAGCGGCCGCAAATGCAGTGTCAATCGCTCCCGTTCCTCGGGCGAAAGCGTCTGCTCCATCGCCTCCCGTAGGGTCGGCACGTTCGGGTTCCAGGCGCTGTCGACGAAGCCCTCCCAGCTGCGGGACGGAAGCGGCTCGACGACCGCCTCGAGCTCGAGCGAGATCGGAAAGAAGTCGGCTGCCTCGGCGAGGCGGACGAGGTCGCGCTCGTCGAAGTCGAGCATCGGGTCGCTGTCCGGCGGCTGGATCGCCTCGTAGACCGCCCAAAGCTTCGCTGCGATCTCTTCGAGCCCGTCCACGCCATACCCGACAAAGCTGCCCTGTCGCCGTTCCTGCGCACCGAACCGGTTGATCGGCTCGAACAGCGAGATCCGGCCGCCGGGTCGGAGAACTCGGGAGAACTCGGCGAATGCAGCCGCCTTCTCCTTCACGTAGATCAGGACGGAGCGCGTCGTGACGACGTCCACGGACCCGCCGTCGATCGGCCCGAGGTCCTCCGCGGATGCCTCGACGAAGTGGCAGCGGTCGAGAACTCCGAGCGCCGCGGCCGCCTCGCGACAGAAGTCGAGGAGGTCGGTGGAGACGTCGCTGAAGATCACGGTGCCGGCGCCCAGGTCGAGCGCGCCGAACCCGATCAGCCCTTCGCCGCAACCGACGTCGAGCAGTGTCTCCCCGTCCCGCAGCCGTGCCCTGCCGAGAACGCGATCGCGGGTGCGGGCGAGCTGAGCGAGCGACCGCTCGCGGATCTCGGAGTCGCCGCCGAAGCGTCGCTCCGCGAGCCACTCCGCCCACCGATCGCGCGCCGCCGAGGTCACGGCCGCATCTTCGCTCTAAGCTCTTGCCTCGTGCCATCGAACCTGCGCACCGAGCGCGACGGCGACGTTCTCCGCATCACGCTCGCGCGTCCCGACCGGCGGAACGCGTTCGACGCGGCGCTCATCGCCGAGCTCGCCGAGGCCTTCGTCGCCGTCGGCCGCGCCCGAGCTGTCGTCCTCGCCGGTGAAGGTCCGAGCTTCTCCGCCGGCGCCGACGTCGACTGGATGCGTTCCTCGGTCGATCTCTCGTACGAGGAGAACGTCGCGGACGCGAACGCACTGCGCGCGATGCTCGAGGCGATCGACGGCTGCCCCGCGCCCGTCGTCGCCCGGGTGCAGGGCCACGCGCTCGGCGGTGGCGCCGGGCTCGTCGCCGCGGCCGACATCGCGATTGCCGCCCCAGACGCGGTCTTCGCCTTCTCGGAGGTCAAACTCGGGATCATCCCGGCCGTCATCTCCCCGCTCGTCCTCGCGCGGATCGGCGCCGGCGCGGCACGCCGCTATTTCGTCACCGGCGAGCGCTTCGACGCCCAGACCGCACTCCGGATCGGCCTCGTGCACGAAGTGGCGGACGACCTCGACGCGGCGGTCGACTCCGTCGTCGCCGAGCTTCTCTCGGCCGGCCCGCAGGCGGCACGGTGGGCGAAGCGGCTCGCGCGTGAGCGGCCGGACGGACCCGAGACCGCACGCTGGATCGCCGAGCGCCGCACGAGCGAGGAAGGCCAGGAAGGGCTACGCGCCTTCCTCGAGAAGCGCCCGCCGAATTGGTAGCGAGCGAGTGCTGCGCACTCGCTCGCTCGGAACAGGAACTCCGCCAA
>DAIMGZ010000005.1:0-29252 GCA_036723535.1 Gaiellaceae bacterium | reverse complement strand
TTCCCAGCGAGCGGGTGCGCAGCACCCGCGAGCTAGCGGCAGTCGCCGCAAAGGCCGACGATCTCGACGCGATGGTCTGTCGCGACGAAGCCGTGCTGGGTGGCTGCAGCGGCGACCCAGTCGTCTAGCCCGCACTGCTGAACCTCGACGACGCGGTGGCAGCGCTCACAGAGCAGGTGGTGATGGTGCTCGTCGCCGCACAGCCGGTAGCACTGCTCGCCGCCGTGGTGTGAGAGCAGGTCGACGACGCCCTTCTCGCTGAGGAGCGCGAGCGTGCGGTAGACCGTGGCGAGGCCGGCGCGGGAGTCGCGCTCGCGGAGGCGGCTCCAAAGCTGCTGCGCCGTCACGTCGTCGCGCTCGCGCGCGAGCTCCTCGAGCACCTCGAGGCGGCGCTGCGTCGCCCGCACGCCGTTCCGCTCGAGCAGTTCCGAGAGGTCTTGCCCTGTCGTCGGCACGCGCACTATCCTACCTCGTTATGCGAATGAGAACCGTTATCGTTATCGCAGTGTTCTTCCTCGCGGGATGCGGTTCCACCTCGACGAGCGGCCGCCTGAACGTCGTCGCGGCAGAGAACGTGTACGGGAACATCGCCTCCCAGATCGGCGGCCCACACGTCTCCGTCACGTCGATCCTCACCGACCCGAACGCCGATCCGCACCTCTTCGAGCCGGAAACGGCGAACGGGCTCGCAGTGGCGACCGCGAACGTCGTGCTCCAGAACGGGCTCGGCTACGACGCGTTCATGACCAAGCTCGAGAATGCGGCGCCGAGCAAGAGCCGCATCGTCGTGACCATGGCGACGGTCCTCGGCGTCCACGGGAAGGACGCCGATCCGCACCTCTGGTACGACGTGCCCGCGTTGGACCGGATCGCGGCGTCCATCGCGGCCGTGCTCGAGCAGGCCGACCGTCGCCACGCTGCCGCCTACCGCGCCGGCCTGGCGCGCTTCGAGCGCTCGCTCGGCCCGCTCCGGCGCGAGGTCGCGACGATCCGCGCCCGCTTCGGAGATGCCCGCGTCGCGTACACCGAGCCCGTCCCCGGCTACCTCGTCGCGGCGGCCGGCCTGCGCAATCTTGCGCCGGAGACCTACACGCGCGCGATCGAGGACGGCACCGAGCCTGCTCCCGGCGCTGTCGCCGCGATGGACTCGCTCGTCTCGAAGCACCGCATCCGGGCGCTCCTCTACAACAGCCAGGCCGTCTCCCCCATCACCGCGCGGCTCCGCTCGGCCGCGCTCGCCGCCGGCATCCCGGTCGTGCCGGTGCGCGAGACCCTGCCGCAGGGACTGACCTTCCAGCGGTGGCAGCTGGGCCAGGCCATGGCGCTCGCCGGCGCCCTTTCGAAGCGGTGAGCGTCGTTGCGGCGAGCAAGCTCGCACTCCGGTTCGGCGAGCGAACGCTGTTCGAGGATCTGAGCTTCGAGCTCGCGCCGGGCGAGCTCCTCGCGGTGCTCGGGCCGAACGGAACCGGGAAGACGTCCCTGATCCGGATCCTGCTCGGGCTGCTCCCGCCGAGCGCCGGCCACGTCAGGATCGAGGGCTGCCCGCCGCGGGAGCGGTGCCACCGGATCGGCTACGTGCCCCAGCAGCGGGTCTTCGACCGGGACCTCGCCCTGCGGGGGCGCGACCTCGTCCGGCTCGGGCTCGACGGCCACCGCTGGGGGTTCGGGCGCTTCGGCCCCGAGGATTGGACGCGCGTCGACGCAGCGCTCGCGGAGGTCGGAGCCGCCGGCTACGCCGACGCCCCGGTCGGCCGCCTCTCAGGTGGAGAGCAGCAGCGACTGCGGGTCGCGCAGGCGATCGTCGCCGACCCCGTGCTCATCCTCGCCGACGAGCCGCTTCTCTCCCTCGACCTCGCCCATCAGCGGGGCGTCGTCGACCTCCTCGACGCCCGCCGCCGGACCGCCGGCACGCCCGTCGTCTTCGTCACCCACGACGTCAACCCGGTCCTGCACAGCGTCGACCGCGTGCTGTATCTCGCGCCAGGACAGTGGGCGATCGGCACGCCCGACGAAGTGCTCACATCCGGAACGCTCTCGCGCCTCTACGAGACGGACGTCGACGTGCTGCGGGTGCGCGGGCGCGTCGTCGTCGTCGGGACGCCGGACGACCAGCACGTCCACCACGTCGAGAACGGGCACACGCACTGATGTTCGGCCAGCTCCTCGCGCAGCACTTCGTCCACACGGCTCTCTGGGCCGGAGCGGTGGTTGCCGTCGTCTCCGGCGTGATCGGCGTCTTCGTCGTCACGCGCGGGATGAGCTTCGCCGTCCACGCCATCTCGGAGCTCGGCTTCACCGGCGCTGCGGGAGCGCTCGTCGTCGGGCTCGACCCCGTGCTCGGGATTCTCGGCGGCTCGCTGCTCGTCGGGCTCGTGCTCGGCCTGCTCTCCCTCCGCGGTCGCGAGCGGGACAGCGCGATCGGCGCGGTGCTCGCCTTCGGCCTCGGCGTGGGCGTCCTCTTCCTCTCGCTCTACCAGGGCTACGCGACCGAGGCGACGAACCTCCTCTTCGGCAGCATCGTCGGCGTCTCCGACGCGCAGCTCCGCGACCTCGCAATCGTGGGAGTGATCGTCCTCGCTGGCGTGGCCGTGCTCTACCGGCCGCTGCTCTTCTCGAGCGTCGACCCGGAGATCGCCGCCGCCCGAGGCGTGCCTCTGCGCGCGCTCTCCGTCGGGATCTTCCTCCTCCTCGCGCTGACGACGGCGGAGGCAATCCAGGTCGTCGGCGTCCTCCTCGTGCTCACGCTGGTCATCACGCCGGCCGCGGCGGCGCAGCGGCTGACGCAACGGCCCGCGCTTGCGCTCGTGCTCAGCGTCGCGATCGCGCTCGTCTCGACGGAGGGCGGCATCCTCCTCTCGCTCGAGAAGCCGTGGCCGACGAGCTTCTTCATCAGCGCGATCTCGTTCGCCGCCTACCTCGGCGCGCGCGTCTACGACGGGCTCGCGCCCAGGCCGCGACCGCGGCCGGCCGCGGCTACGGGCGCAGGCTGAGGAGGAGCCGCCGCGTCACGTGGAGCCACGTCCGCGCCGCAGCGAGCTTCCCGTCGGCGGCGACCGTGATCCTGTAGTCGACCGGACGGAGCTGCAGCGGCGTCCTGAACTTGCCGCGGGCGTCGAGGATCGGGTGCGCGACAACGCGCCAGCTGCCGCGGACACGGCGCCAGACCTCGACCGCACCATCCGGTCGCGGCAGCACCTCGCCCCCGAGCAGTCGCGGCCCGAGCGGCTGCACCTGCACGCGCGGCGCAACCGCGACGGACACGGAGGTTCCGCTCGTTCCGGGCAGCAGCAAGCGGAAGGCGGTGTTCGCATGCGGCTGAAGGCGCAGTTGCGCAGGGCGCGCGATCGGCTGAAGCAGCCGCCACGCGCCGGTGCCGCTCCGCTCCTGCAGCAGCGCCCCTTTCAGGTTCACGGCGCGCGCGCCGACGCTGACGCGTCCGCCGTAGAGGACGCGAGTGGTGCTCGTCGAGAGCTGCAGCTCGCCGACCGAGAACCAGGTCGAGAGGAGATGCAGCGCGCGCGCGACCTGCGCGCCGCTGCGACTGACAGCGGCGCCCGACGCGAGCCGAAAAGTGACCGACTCGACACGGAAGGCGGCGTTCCGATGCACCGAGACGGACTCGATTGCGCTCCCGAGCCCCAACCGCCCGGCCAGCTGCGTGGCGGAGCTCTCGTACGGGCCCCAGTCGTGGTGCGGGGAGTAGGTGTCGTACGGATCCGGCACCGAACGCAGATACGGGATCGGCGCCGCACCCGGCCACGCGTCCTGCACCGCCTCGGTGCGGCCGCCGGAGCTCGAGGAGTAGTACGTCCGGGCCACCTCCCCGTCCCACGTCAGAACCTGGCCGAGCGTCGCGTAAACCGCCTTGTCTGAGGGCGGTCTCTCCGCCGCGACGCCGCCGTAGACCTGGTCGCTCGTGGTCGGCACCAGGTCGTAGAACGCGTTCGGCCGAAGCTTCGAGGCGGCGTACGAGCGCGCGGCGACGGCCTGCGCCTCGAGCGCCGCGAGAGGCCAGTGCGACGGCGACTCGGACGGGACGACGCCGCGCAGGTACGTGTCGAGCGAAAGCGAGTTGACGGCGAAGACGTGACGGCCGTCGCTGCGCACGGCCAGCGTTCCGTGGTACGCGCGACCGTCGAGCGTGAGCGCGGCGCGGGGACAGTCGAAGACGGCGAGGTGCCCGAAGGAAAGCCCGGCTCCCTGGCGCCGAACCGGGAGGGCGAGCTTCGGCCCGACGCCGTACGTGCCCGCCGGGAGCTTCCGGGTCAGGCGCCTCCCGTCGGTGACGCGCATCGGAGTGGCGCAACCCACGGTGACGACGTTCGCGCCGCGCGCGAGCAGGACGCGCACGCGCGGCTCACCGACGCGGCCGAAGCGCGTGCCGGGGTAGTAGTGCGAGAGGATCCGGTGGTACTTCCAGCCGTGCAGCGCGTAGCCGTAGGCGCCCCACTGGCTCATGCCGACGCCGTGGCCCCAGCCGTGGCCGGTGACGATGAGAGCCGTCCCGGCGCGCGCCGTGCCGGCGGTCGCGCAGACGACCGCAGCCAACACAAGAGCAACCCCCAACCTCAGCCGCACGGAGACTTTGTCTCACCTCCCAGGTGGGTCAAACGACGAAGAGTAGAGCCGACCGCGCTGAATCGGACCAGACCTCGGTCGAGACGGAGCCTAGACTCACTCGGATGCGCCGCCTGCTCGTCGCGAACCGGGGGGAGATCGCGCTGCGCATCTTCCGCGCCTGCCGCGCCGAAGGCGTCGAGACGGTCGCCGTCGCCGCGCCCGACGACCGCGGTGCGCTCCACGCCGAGTCCGCCGACGCGCTCGTCGAGATCGCATCTTACCTCGACCCGGCGGAGCACGTGCGCGCCGCGCGAGAGGCCGGCGCGGACGCGGTCCACCCCGGCTACGGGTTCCTCTCCGAGAGCGCGGAGCTCGCCGAGGCAGTGCTCGAGGCCGGGCTCACGTGGGTCGGCCCGCCGCCCGCTGCGTTGCGCGCGGGGGGCGACAAGCTCGCTGCGAAGGAGACCGCGCGCGCAGCGGGAGTCCCAGTCCTGCCGAGCGGGACGCCGGAGGAGATCGGCTTCCCGCTCCTCGTCAAGGCGGCCGCCGGTGGCGGCGGGCGCGGCATGCGCGTCGTGCGCGCGCCGGAGGAGCTCGACGAGGCGCTGGCGGCGGCGCGGCGCGAGGCGGGAGCCGCCTTCGGCGACGACTCGGTCTTCTGTGAGCGCTACCTCGAGCGGCCCCGCCACGTCGAGATTCAGCTTCTCGCCGACGGCCACGGCAACGTCGTGGCGCTCGGCGAGCGAGACTGCTCGATCCAGCGCCGGCACCAGAAGGTGCTCGAGGAGTCGCCGTCGCCCGCGCTCGACCCAGGGCTGCGGACGCGGATGAGCGATGCGGCGGTCGCCTTCGCGCGCGCGATCGGCTACGAGAGCGCAGGCACTGCCGAGTTCGTGCTGGACGGCCGCGATTTCTGGTTCCTCGAGCTCAATGCCCGGATCCAGGTCGAGCATCCGGTGACGGAGCTCGTGACCGGGGTCGACATCGTTCGCGAACAGCTCCGCATCGCGTCCGGAAAGGCCCTGTCTTCGCAAGTAACAGACTCTTACTTGCATGGGCACGCGGTCGAGGTGCGGCTGTACGCCGAGGATCCGCGCTCGTTCCTGCCCCAGGCCGGGAGGCTCGAGAGGCTGCGCCTGCCGGACGGGATCCGCGTCGACTCGGGCGTGCGCGAGGGCGACGAGATCGGTACCGCGTACGACCCGATGATCGCCAAGCTCATCGCGGCCGGCGACACCCGCGAGGAGGCGTTCGACCGGCTCGCGCGGGCGCTGCGCGAGACGGAGGTCGACGGCGTCACCACGAACCTTCCCTTCCTGCGCTGGCTCGTCGCGCACCCGCTCGTCCGCGCCGGCCGCGTGACGACCGCGTTCCTGACCGAGAACCCGCCTCTGTCGGAGCCGCCGGGCGCCGCGCCGGCGGAGGTCTGGAGCGACCCGTGGCGATTGAATCTTCCTTCCCCGCCACTGCAACCGCCGCCCGACGTCGACGCCGACGCTGGCGGACAGGGAGCCGGCGGACGCGAGCAGTCGGCAGTCGTCGCCCCGATGCCCGGCACCGTCATCCGCGTCCTCGTCGAGCCCGGCGACACGGTCGCCGCGCGGCAGCCGCTCGTCGTGCTCGAGGCGATGAAGATGGAGACACCGCTCGTGTCGCCGTACGAGGCCACCGTCCGGGCCGTCCACGTCGGCGAGGGCGACCGTGTGGCAGGCGGCGCGGTGCTCGTGGAGCTGGACGAATGACCGAGGTCGTCCGCCTCGACGACGCCGCGGCCTTCCTCGCAGAGGCGGAGCCGCTGCTGCTCGCCGACGAGGCGCGCCACAACCTCGTCCTCGGCATCGCCGGCACGATCCGCGACTCGCCCGACGTCTACCCGCTGAGGAACTTTTGGCTCGCCCGGGACGGCGGGGCGGTCGTCGCCGCCGCGCTGCGAACGCCGCCGTACAACCTCGTCCTCGCTCGACCCAAGTCGTTGCAGGCCATGGACGCGCTCGCCGAAGCAGTCGCCGGCGAGGAGCTACCCGGAGTCGTCGGCGCGGTGCCGGAGGCGGAGGAGTTCGCCGAGTTGTGGGCTCGGCACACCGGCGCCCACATGCGCACGAACATGCGGCAGGGCGTCTATGCGCTCGAGCACGTGGAAGCGCTGCCTCCCGTGCCCGGGTCGGCGCGCGTTGCGACGGCCGACGACCGGGAGCTCGCGCTGAGCTGGTGGATCGCCTTCGGCGAGGAGGTGCTCCATGAGGGCGGCCCCGGACGAGAGAACGCCGGGCCGATGATCGACCACAGGCTGTCGTCGCCCTCGACGGGGATCTTCCTCTGGGAGGACGAGGGCGTTCCGGTCTCCCTCGCCGGCTGGGGCGGACCGACGCCGAACGGCATCCGCATCGGCCCGGTGTACACACCGCCGGAGCTACGCGGGCGCGGCTATGCGACGGCACTGACCGCGGAGCTGTCCGAGCGACTGCTCGACGGTCGCCTGTTCGAGGGTGGCCGCCGCTTCTGCTTCCTCTACACCGACCTCGCCAACACGACCTCGAACGCGATCTACGAACGGATCGGCTACCGCCGCGTTGCGGAATCCGCTGAGATCGTCTTCCGCTAGCTCGCGAGTGCTGCGCACTCGCTCGCTGGGACAAAGGAACTCCGCCAACGGGAGAGCGCGGTCTCCCGTTGGCTCCGTGCTGAGAGCACATAGGGGCTGACGCAAGGTTCAGACCGCACTTTCGTCGCGAGCGCGCAAGCCTACGGCGTGCACGCCCGCTCGTTCGGCGGCGTCGTAACGCACCGTTACGCCGCCGCCCTAGCCGCGATCAAGGCTCGAAACGTCTAACCAAAGAGCGGCCAAAGGCCGGAGGCTAAGCCTCCGCGCAGCGAGACTTAGCCGCAGGCCGAACAGCGCTCGCGCCGGCCTCCGCCGCGCGCGAGCGCACCAGGCAGCCAACCCATCCAGAGCATCGAAAGCCAGTAACTGCACGGAGGGCCGGGGAGACCACGCTATCCCCGGCCCGGAGTTCCTTCTCCCAGCGTGCGAGACCGCAGGTCTCGGGAGCTAGAACAGCTTCTGGAGCTTCATCGCGGCGCCCATGTCACCCGTGAGCTTGAGCTTGCCGGTCATGTAGGCACTCGTCGGGTTCTGCTCGCCGGAGATGATCTTCTCGAACACCTCCTGCGAGGCGCTGATCGTCACGTCCGAGTCCTCCATGCCCTCCACGACGCTGACGGCGCCCTCCTCGACCTTCACGGTCCACTGCCCCGCACCCTCGATGTCGAAGCCGTACGAGTTGCTCATGCCGGCCGTCTTCGACGTGTCGGCGCGGGATGGAAGCGTCTCGAAGAACTCCTGCACGGTGCCTGGCATCTATCGCTCCTTCTCGGGTCTCCCTCGGGGTCTCCGCGCGAGTCTACGCACGTGCGGAGGCGTTGAACGCGTTACCATCGCGCTCCGATGACCAAGGTCGAGATCGCGCTCCCGGGCCAGGCGGGTGCGGACGCACTTGCGCTGCTGGTAGCGCAGCCTCTCGGAGGAGACGGCGCGCGCATCGTCGACGACAAGCTCGGCGGACGGCTCGGGCGCCTCGGTGAGAGCGGCGAGTTGCGCGGCGAGCGCGGCGAGGCAGTTCTCCTCCACCTCGACGGCGAGCTCGAGGCGCCTCGCCTCGTCGCTGCCGGCGTCGGCAAGCGCGAAGAGGTCGACGCCGACGCGCTGCGGACGGCCGGCGCGGCGGCGGCCCAGGCTCTCTCCCGGGTAGGCGGAACCATCGTCTGGCTGCTCGACGAGTCGCTGCCCATGGCGCTGCCTGAGCAGGCGGCGGCACTCGTGGAGGGGACGATCCTCGGCGCGTACTCGCCCGGCCGCTGGAAGGCGAAGGACGAGACACGCGCGCCGGAGCGGATCGTCATCGGCCACGCCGACGAGCCGGAACTGCGCGAGGCCGTGCAGCGCGCGGCGGTGGTCGCCGAGCGGGCGAACCGGGCGCGCGACCTCTCGAACATGCCCCCGAACGAGCTGACTCCGCACACGCTCGGCGAGAAGGCGAAGGAGCTCGCGGCCGAGCACGAGCATCTGACCTGCGACGTCCTCGCGACCCGCGAGCTCGACGACCTCGGCATGGGCGCCCTGAGCGCGGTCGGCCGCGGCAGCCGCAACGAGCCGCGCCTGATCGTCCTCCGCTACGAGCCACCCGGCGCGCCTAGCGACTTCGTGCTCGGCCTCGTCGGCAAGTCGATCACCTTCGACGCCGGCGGCATCTCGATCAAGCCGTCCTCCGGGATGCAGGACATGAAGGGCGACATGTCCGGCGGCGCCGGGACGCTGCACGGAATTGGCGCACTCGCCGCGCTCGGTACCCCGGTGCGGGCGATCGCGGCCCTCGCCGCAGCCGAGAACCTGCCGGGCGGCGACGCGTTCCGTCCCGGCGACATCCTCCGCGCCGCGAACGGCAAGACGATCGAGATCATCAACACCGACGCCGAGGGCCGGCTCGTCCTCGCCGACGCCCTCTGGTACGTCCGCCGGGAGGGAGCAACGCACGTGCTCGACCTCGCGACGCTCACCGGCGCCATGGAGCTCGCGCTCGGCGACCTCTACGCCGGCGCCTTCGCAAACGACGACGAGTGGCGCGACCGGATCGTCGAGGCCGGTCGCCGCAGCGGCGACCTCGTCTGGCCTTTCCCACTCCACCCCCGTTTCCGCCGCTATATCGACTCGGCCTTCGCGGACATGAAGAACGGCTCGACGCTTCGGCAGGCTTCCCCGGCGCTCGCGGCGGAGTTCTTGCACGAGTTCGCGGGCGACGGCCCGTGGGCGCACGTGGACATGGCGGGCCCCGCGTTCCTCGAGCGCAGCCGCGGCGACTACCTCCGCGTGCCCGGCGGCACCGGCTACGGCGTGCGACTCATCGCCGAGCTCGGCCGGATGCTCAGTTGAATTTCGCGCTCAGCGACGAGCAAGAGCTGATCAGGAAGACAGTCCGCGAGTTCGCGGAGACGAAGGTCGCCCCCGTCGCCGAGGAGCTCGACCGCGAGGCCCGCTTCCCGTACGAGCTCGTCGCGGAGCTCGGCCAGCTCGGGCTGATGGGGCTACCCATCCCGGAGGAGTACGGCGGGGCGGGCGGCGACACCCTCTCCTACGCGATCGCCATCGAGGAGCTGACGCGAATCGACTCCTCCGTTGCGATCACCGTCGCGGCCCACACGTCACTCGGGACGATGCCGATCCTCCTCTTCGGCACCGAGGAGCAGAAGCGGGAGTGGCTGCCGCGGCTCGCGTCGGGCGAGGGGCTCGCCGCGTTCGGGCTGACGGAGCCGGACGCGGGCTCCGACGCCGGCGCGGCCCGCACGAAGGCCGAGCTGCGCGACGGCGAGTGGGTGATCGACGGCTCGAAGATCTTCATCACGAACGCGGGCACGGACATCAGCGCCTGCGTCAGCATCACCGCGCGTACGGGGGAGGACGAGATTTCGAACCTCATCGTCCCGAACGGCACAGAGGGGTACGAGATCTCGCCGCCGATGCACAAGCTCGGCTGGCATGCCTCCGACACGCGGGAGCTCTCCTTCCGTTCGTGCGCGGTGCCGGAGGGGAACCTCCTCGGCGAGCGCGGGCGTGGCTTCCGGCAGTTCATGGAGATCCTCGACGGCGGCCGCATCTCGGTCGCCGCTATGGGCGTCGGCCTGGCGCAGGGCGCGTACGACCTCGCAGTCGCCTACGCGAAGGAGCGACACCAGTTCGGGCAGCCGATCGCGAGCTTCCAGGCGATCCAGTTCCAGCTCGCGGACATGGCGACGGAGATCGAGGCCGGGCGGCAGCTCGTCTACCGCGCGGCGTGGCTCAAGGACGAGGACAAGCCGTTCGCGCTCGCGGCGGCGCAGGCGAAGCTCTTCACGGGGCTGCTCTCGAACCGGGTCGTGAACGCAGCGCTCCAGATCCACGGCGGCTACGGCTTCATGCAGGAGTTCGCGATCTCGCGCCTCTACCGCGACCAGAAGATCCTCGAGATCGGCGAGGGCACGAACGAGGTGCAGCGCATGGTCATCGCGCGGCATCTCGGGCTCTAGGGACACGTCCGGAACCTGGTACCGGCCGCGTCCGAACCGGACAGGGCTGGTCAGCGACGAACGGCATGGCAGCGCCGGATGATCGCCCGTCGCCTCGGCCTCTCGAGACACGTCCGGAACCTGGTTCCAGCCGTGCCTGACCCGGACAGGGCCGATCGGAGGCACAATCGACGGCGTGGTTCCGGTCATCGCCACCGTCGTCGCAGCGCTTCTCTTCCTCCAGGCGGTCGTGCGGCTGCGCCGGCGCGGCCGCGCCGATCTCGCCGGCTGGGATCGGATCGCGCTCTTCGCCGCCGGGCTCGGTCTGAGCGTCTTCGCCCTCGTGGGGCCGCTCGACCGCATCGCCGACGACAGGCTGCTCTCCGCCCACATGGGCCAGCACGTGCTGATCGGCGACCTCGGCCCGGCGCTCATGGTGACGGCCATACGCGGCCCGCTGCTCGTCTTCCTCCTCCCCGCGCCCATCCTCGCGCCGCTCGCGCGGAACGCGCACGTACGCGCCGTCCTGAGCTCGCTGCTCCGTCCGCGCGTCGCCTTCCCGCTCTGGGCCGCGAACCTCGCGATCTGGCACATCCCCTACCTCTATGACCTCGCGCTCGCGCACCAGGATCTCCACGACTTCGAGCACGTCTGCTGGACGTTCTGCGCGATCCTCGTCTGGACGCTCCTCGTCGATCCGGGCTCCCACCGGCGGTTAACAGTCGGTGGCCGCGTGGCCCTCGCGGCAGCGCTGTTCGCGGCGGGGCAGATCCTCACCGACGTGCTCGTCTTCAGCTTCACGCCGCTCTATCCGGCGTACCACGGCGCGTACGGGATCTCGGCGGTGACCGACCAACAGCTCTCGGGGATCGTGATGATGCTCGAGCAGCTCGCGACGCTCGGGACGTGCGTGGCGCTCCTGCTGCGACTCCGCTGGAGCCGCGCACGGAGGACTCGTCTCGCCGCGTCTGCCCGGCCGGTCGCCGAAGGCGACCGGGAACTTCGGCCGGGCGACGGCGGCTTTGCCGACGTCGCTTCCAGCCAACAGTGAGTCCGACCTCGTTCAGCTTCGAGCCGATCTTTCTCGCGCTCTCGCTCGCTGCCGGCGCGCTCTACTGGCGCGCCGCGCGGCGCGAGCAGGTGCCGGCGTGGCGCGTCGCGGCCTTCGCCTCGGGCCTCTTCCTGATCGCCGCGTCGCTCAACTCGCCGCTCGAGACGATTGCATCGCGCTACCTCCTGCTCATGCACCTGCTCCAGAACGGGCTGATCGCGGACCTCGCGCCGCTCCTCGTCGTGCTCGGGCTGACGCCGCGGATGCGAGAGGAGCTCGCACGCCGCGGGCTCGGCCGCCTTCGCTCGCGCTGGATCCTCCCCATCTGGCTCGGCGCCTGGTACTGCACGCACATCGCCGTCTTCTACGACTGGGCGCTACGGACCGGTTGGGGCCTTAACATCGAGCACGCGATCCTCATCGCCGCGGGTCTCCTCTTCTGGTGGCCGATCGTCAGCGGCCGCCTCGCCCCGCCCGCAGGGCTCGGTTACCTCGCCGTCGCCTTCATCGGCTCCTCGTTCCTCGGCCTCGCGTACATCTTCTCCAGCCGGCCGTTCTACGCCTTCTACGAGCACGCACCGCGCTTGTGGGGGCTATCGCACGCACGAGACCAGAACCTCGGCGGGATCTTAATGAACGGCGAGCAGACGCTCGTCTTCCTCCTCGCGATCGGCTGGTTCGTCATGCGGCTGCTCGACGAGGAGCACGCCCACGAGCCCGTCTCGCTTTCGGATTCATAGCCGCGACCGGTGCTAGCGTCGCGCCGTGCTGTTCAGCCCTCGTAGGCCACTGAGACCGCTGTGAAACGCCAGCGCCGGAGTGCTTGACTCTTTCTGCACACTGCGGGAGGCTGGTGCTAATGGCTTTGGGGGGAGAAAAAGGGGAGTGGAGTGATGCGGATACTCCGAAGGAAGAAGTGGGCCGTCCTTATCGCGTTCGTCGTGGGCGGTGCGATCGGGGCTAGCGCTGCGATCGCCGCGACAACGACCAGTGTGGCGGCCGACACCAATACGGTCCGGGAGCGGATCGCTCAAATCTCGACCGACGGTGGCTTCAACTCGGGCTGGCACATTCATCCCGGTCCGGTGATCGTCCAGGTCCAGGACGGATACCTGAAGATCACGCAGAACACGTGTCATCCGACCGTCGTCGGGCCGGGCGAGACATACGTCGAGACGCCCGGCCAGCCGGTGGACGCCACGGCGGACAAGGCAACGACGTGGACGATCACGGAGATCTTGCCGAATAGCGCTCCTGGCGATCCTGACCGGGTTGCGGCAACGAATCCCTGCTAGGGATCGCCCTGTTCTGAACGGGGACATACCCTCGGTCCGGGGGTATGTCCCCGCGAATCCCGCTGCCGGAAAGGGATTCAGGGCACTACGCGACAAGCCGGAACTCCACCTCGCTTCGCGTTCCCGGCTGCGTCAACGCGCGACCGGGCCCGCGTCCCTGCTCCGTCCGGGCTCGGTCGTCCTGCCGTTGTACGATCGTCGCGCCGTGCCGACCGTAGGGGCTTGACAATCTTGCTCTTCAAGCAGTTCCTGGATGACGACCTGGGCTGCGCCTCGTACCTCGTCGGTGACGAGCACGCCGGCGTCGCCGTCGTGGTCGACCCGCCGTACGCAGTCGAGCCCGTCGTGGAGGAGGCGGAGCGGCGGGGCGTCCGCCTCGTCGGCGTCCTCGAGACGCACACGCACGCGGATCACGTCTCCGGGCACGGGCGCCTCGCGCTCGAGCACGGCATCGCGATCCGCGTCCATTCCGCCGCCGAAGCCGCGTTCGCGCACGAGCCGCTCGAGGACGGCACGGAGGTCGAGCTCGGCGAGGTCGTCGTCCGGACGATCCACACGCCCGGCCATCGGCCCGAACACTGCTGCTTCGCGGTGATCGATCGCTCCCGCGGCGACGAGCCGTGGCTCGTCCTCACCGGCGACTCGCTCTTCGTGGGCGACGCCGGCCGGCCGGATCTCGCGGTCGAGGCGCGGGAGGGCGCCGAGGGTCTCTTCCACAGCCTGCGCCGGTTGGTCGAGCTCGGAGACGGCGTCGAGGTCTTCCCCGGCCACGTCGCCGGGTCGCTCTGCGGGGCTGCGATGAGCTCGAAGGCGTCGACGACGATCGGCTTCGAGCGGCGCTTCAACCCGGCGCTCCAGGGCGAGCTCGAGGAGTTCGTCTCCGCAGCGCTTCAAGCTCAGCCACCGCGGCCGCCGAACATGGAGCGGATCGTCGAGCTCAACCGCGGCGAGCTCGTCGGCGCGCAGCCGCCACTCGATCGCCTCGACTCGGCTCCCGCGGAGGCGATCGTCCTGGACGTGCGGCCAACGGACGTGTTCGCGGCCGGTCACCATCCGGGCGCCGTCGGCATCCCGGTTGGCGGCTCGAGCTTCGCGACGAAGGCGGCGTTCGTCCTGCCCGAGCGCTCGGTCGTCCTCCACGCGGCGGACGAAGGCGAGGCCGCGCGCGCTTCGCGGGCGCTGCACGCGGTCGGGCTGTTCGGGATTGCCGGCTGGCAGGAGGGCGGCGGCGACGAGAGGCTCGAGCCGGTCTCGCTCGACGAGCTCGAGCGGCTGCTCGCGAACGACGCGGTCGAGCTGCTCGACGTGCGCGAGGCGGACGAGCGGGACGAGGGCCACCTTCCGGGCTCGCGGCATCTCCCCTACCGCACCGCGCGCGCCGCGGCCGAGGCCGGACTGCTCAACGGCCGTCCCGTCGTGACGATCTGCGAGTCCGGCGCGCGGGCGGCGATCGCCGCGAGCGTCCTCCAGGCGTCGGGCGTCGACGCGCGCCCCGTGCTCGAGGGAGGTCTCGCCGGCTGGCGCGCTCGCGGCGGCGAGACGACCTCGTTCCGTCGCTGCGGTACGTAGCCCAGCGAAGAGCTGCGCCCCTCGCCTGACGGGACATGGCCTGGTGCCAGGCACGCGGCCATGTCCCATTGGACAGAGGAACGAGCGCAACGGCAATCAGGCCGTGCGTTCGGTCCGATCTGGACCTGGCCCGGTGCCTGGCACCGGGACCTGTTCGTAAGAGACAGCGCCGAGCCGGGCGGGGTCAGTCCAGGCGGTCGACCGGGTAGCCCCAACCGCGCATGCGGGCGAGAAGCTGCTCGCAGTGCTCGGGGTCGCGCGTGAGCAACGTGAGCTCCACACCGGTGTGGCCGACGGGCACACCCGCGGCTTCGCGCTGGTGCTCGACCTCGACGACGCTCACGCGCTCGGCGGCGAGCAGGTCGAGCAGCTTCGCGAGCTCCCCCGGCCGGTCGGGGACGCGAGTCCGCAAGACGAGATAGCGGCCGCTCAAGGCGAGCCCGCGCCGCATCACCTGCACCATGAGCGAGGCGTCGATGTTGCCGCCAGAGAGGAGCGCGAGTGCCGGCCCTGAGCCGCCGGCGAGCCTGCCGAGGATCGCAGCGACGCCGACGGCGCCGGCCCCCTCGACCACGAGCTTTGTCCGCTCCGCGAGGAGGACGATCGCCTCCGCGATCTGCTCGTCCTCGACGGCGACGATGTCGTCGAGGGTCTGCTCGAGGATCGAGGTCGATAGCTCGCCCGGCTCCTTGACCGCAATCCCGTCGGCGATCGTGAAGCCGGAGCCGCCGGCCATCGTCCCTGCCGCGCGCACCCCGACGAGCCGCAGGCCCGGCCGCACCGCCCGCAGCGCGATCGCGATGCCCGAGGCGAGCCCGCCGCCGCCGATCGGGAGCACGACCGTGTCGAGCTCCTCCACCTGCTCCGCGAGCTCGAGCCCGATCGTCGCTTGGCCGGAGATCACCACCGGATCCTCGTACGGATGGACGAAGGAGCCGCCCGTCCTCTCGACGAATGCGAGCGCGGCCTCCAGCGACTCCTCGATCGCAGGTCCGGTGAGCTCGATCTCCGCGCCGTAGCTGCGGGTCGCGTCGAACTTCGCCATCGGCGAGTCCTGCGGCATGAAGATCGTCGCCGGCGCACCGAACTCGCGCGCAGCCCAGGCCACCGCCTGGCCGTGGTTGCCAGCGCTCGCTGCGACGACACCCGCCGCCCGCTGCTCCGGGTCGAGGCTCGAGAGCTTGACGTAGGCGCCGCGGATCTTGAACGAGCCCGTCCGCTGCAGGTTCTCGGCCTTCAAGCTCACGGGCCGGCCGGCGAGCCGCGACAGCGTCTCCGACGGGAAGACCGGCGTGACGCGCGCGATGCCGTCGAGCCGCTCGCGCGCGCGCTCGATCTCAGGAAGCCCGGGTGCGGCCTGTGTCGCCATCGTCGATCCGAAAGACCTTCTCGAGTATCTCGCGCACTGCGGTCAGCGGGTCGAGCTCGCGCGCCTGCACCTCTGTGAGCAGCCGCCGCAGCTCGGCGTCGTCCGCGACCGCCCGCTCGAGGTGACGGCTCGCCCGGCTCGACGCGACCGCGAAGACCTCGCGCGCGAGGTTTGCCCGGCGCCGCTCCTCGAGCTGCCCGCTCTGCTCGAGGAACGCGCGGTGCTCCTCGATCTTCTCCCACAGCTCCGGAACGTGCTCGCCGCGCACCGCCTCCGTCAACACGATCGGCGGGTTCCAGTCGCTGCTGCGGTCGAGCCCGAGGATCGACCGCACCTCGTTCAACATCGTCTTCGCCGCCGGGTGGTCCATCTTGTTGATCGCGATCACGTCGGGGATCTCCATGATCCCTGCCTTCAACGCCTGCACCGCATCGCCCGAGCCCGGCATGAGGACGAGGAGGACGGTGTCGGCGATGCCGATCACCTCGACCTCGCTCTGCCCCGCGCCGACCGTCTCGAGGAAGACTATGTCCTTGCCGGCCGCGTCGAGCACGAGGAGCGCCTGCAGCGTCGCCTCGGCGAGGCCGCCGAGGTGGCCGCGCGTCCCCATCGACCGGATGAAGACCTCCGGGTCGAGGAAGTGGTCGCTGAGCCGGATCCGGTCGCCGAGCAGAGCGCCGTGCGAGAACGGGCTCGAAGGATCGACGGAGACGACGCCGACCGTGACGTCGCGCTCGCGGACGTGACGGATCAGCGCCGAGACCAGGCTCGACTTGCCAACCCCCGGCGGGCCGGTGACGCCGACCGAGTACGCCGAGCCGGTCTGCGGGTAGAGATCGGAGACGACGCCGTACGCGAGCGGGTCGCCGTCCTCGACGAGCGAGATCGCGCGCGCGACAGCGCGCCGGTCTCCGTCGCGGACGCCGGCGGCGAGCTCCTCTCGTGTCCAATCGCGGCGTCCGGCCACCGCGCGGAATCTACTTGGAGCTAGTTAGCAGCGGCGACCGGACGAGCGTCCGCCGAGGCGCGCTCGGATTCGGCGGCCGTCTCGCCCCCGAGGTTGCGCGCGAGGAGCGCCCCCGCGAGCGCGGCGACGAGCAGCACGCCGCCGGAGCCTCCCCAGATCCAGCGTGCGCCGGCACGGTGGAGGAAGAGCCCGCCGAGCCCGATGCCGAAGCCGACGAGGACGTACGTGACGCCCATCACGAACGTCAGGGCGCGGCCCCGGAGCAGGTCGAACGTGCCGCGCTGGACGAGGAGCGCGTTGCACGCGACTGCGACGCCGTTGCCGGTGCCGAGGACGATGCAGCACCCGGCCGCAACCCACACGTCCGGGCTCGCGGCGACCGCGAGGGAGGCGACGGCCATGAGGAAAAGACCCCCTCCATACACGCGGGAGACGCCGTACCGTGCGAGCGCCGTCGCGCTGCCGAAGCTGCCGAGCACGAGGCCGGCGCCCGTCGCGCCGTAGAGGAGGCCGTAGCCGATGTCCCCGCCCGACAGGGTGTCTTTGGCGATGAAGATCGTCGCGACGTTGCTGCCCCCGACAGCGAACGAGGCGATCCCCCAGGCGACGAGCACGGCCCGCATCGACGGCGACCGGAGGGCTGCGCCGAAGCCGTCACGGAGGTCGCGCCAGTGGCCGCGCGAGAGCGCGCGCTCACTCTGCAGCAAGCGCGGCGGGATGCGCACCACGAGCGCGATCGAGACGAGGAACGATGCCGCATTCAGCCCGTACGCAGCGGAGGGACCAGCCGCCGCCGTCAGCCCGCCGCCGATGAGCGGCCCGACGGCCCAGCTCGCGTTCTCGACGGTCTGGAGCAGAGCATTTGCGCGGGGCAGCTCCTCGTCCGGGACGAGATTCGGGATGCCGGCGTAGACGGCGGGGCGGAAGAACCCGTTCGCGAGACCCGCGACGAGCGCGAGGCCGACGACGGTCGCGGCGTTCGGCGCGAACGGCAACGCCACGAAGACCCCGACCCGGACGACATCGGCGGCGATCATCAGCGACCGCCGCTCGAGCCGGTCGAGCAGCGGCCCGAGCAGGAGCCCCACGACGATCGTCGGCAGGAACTCGACGACGAGCACAGCGCCGACCCAAAGGCCCGAGCCCGTCCGGCCCTGGACATCGATCGCGAGCGCGATCGCCGCGATCAGCGTCCCGACGCTCGAACCGAGGGTCGCGAAGAAGAGGTTCCGGAACCCCGGTAGCCTGAGCGGCGCGAGCTGGGCAGACGAAAGGCTCACAGGCTTGCGCCCGAAAGTACCACCTGGGCCTGTCGGCTACGAGACGCCCGAAAGGACGTGTCCCAAAGCGACAGCGAAGACCTCGTTCTCCTCGGGCGTGCCCACGGTGACGCGGATCGCCTCCGGCGCGCCGAAGCCGTCGAGCGGGCGGACGATGACGCCCTCCCGCAGCAGCCGCTCGAACAGCTCGCGACCGCCGCCGACGTCGGCGCAGAGGAAGTTGCCGCGAGCCGGCGCGACCGGCTCCAAGCCGTGGCTGCGCAGGATCTCGGCCACCCGGTCGCGGCCCGTCGCGTTCAGCTCCCGCCGCCGCGCGATCTCCTGCGGGTCGTCGAGGCTCGCCAGCGCCGCCGCCTGCCCGGTCGCCGCCACGTCGAACGCCCGCCGCACCTTGCTCGTCGCCGTGACGACGTCCGCCGGCGCGACGGCCCAGCCGACGCGGAGGCCGGCGAGGCCGTAGATCTTCGAGAACGTCCGCAGTACGACCAGGCGACGCTCCTCGCGGAACAGCTCGAGCCCGTCGACGTAGTCCGGATCGTCGATGTACTCGAAGTACGCCTGGTCGAGGACGCAGAGGACGTGCTCCGGCAGCCGGTCGAGGAACGCGGCCAAGTCGTCTCGTCCGTTCGCCGTTCCGGTCGGGTTGTTCGGATGGCAGACGTACACGAGCTTCGTGCGCAGCCCGATCGCCGCGAGGAGCCCGTCGAGGTCGTACGTGTGGTCGCGCAGGGGGACGCGCCGGGCTTCGGCGCCGAGCTTCGCCGCGGTGAGCACGTAGCTCGGGAACGATGGCCAGCCGCAGACGACCTCGTCGCCCGGGTCGAGCGTCGCCTGCGCGAGCAGGTCGATGATCCCGTCGGCGCCGGCGCCCACGATCAGCTCCTCGAACGAGACCCCGCTCCGCTCCGCAAGCTGCGTCCGCAGCGCCCACGCGCCGCCGTCTGGATAGCGGTTGAGCTCGAGCGAGGCACGCTCCATCGCCTCGAGCGCCGCCGGGAACGGGGGGAAAGGCCCCTCGTTCGAGGCGAGCTTGACGACCCGCTCCAGCCCGAGTTCCCGCTGCACCGCCTCGACCGGCTTGCCGGGCTCGTACGGGACGAGGCCGTCGATCGAGGCGCGGAAGAGGCTCAACTTGTCTTCTTGCTCCGCCAGGACGCCAGCTTGCCGCCGACGCGCTTTGCCTTCCGGCGCGCGACGACCTTCCCCACCTTCAGCGCGAGAAAGCCGACGACGGCATTACGCCTGTTCACGATGCTCATACGTTCCTCCTCTCAGCCTCACGCCGGCGCGGCCGCGCGCGGCTTGCGGTTCGGAATGTGGATGGCGCGGCCAAGCGCCACCAACCCAGCTTCCTTGATCGCCTCCGAGAGCGTCGGATGCGGCGCGATGCCGTCCGCGACCGTCTCCACCGTCGACTCGGCGTCGATCGCTATGACGCCTGCCTCGACCATGTCCGTCACGTGGGGGCCGACCATCACGAGCCCGAGCAGCTCACCGTACCGCGTCTCGTGGATCGACTTCACCCAGCCGACGGTCTCGTCCTGCATCACGGCCCGTGCGTTCGCGACCCACGGGAACCGGCCGACCGCCACGTCGTCGCCGTACTGCGCACGCGCTTCGGCCTCCGTGAGGCCGACGGCCGCGATCTCGGGATCCGTGTAGATCGGCCGCGGCACGGCGCGGTTGTCGAAGACCGCGTCGTGGCCGGTCGCGTTCTCCGCGGCGATCTCGCCCTCCCGGAAGGCGGTGTGGGCGAGCTGCCAGTAGCCCGCGCAGTCGCCGACGGCGTAGATGTGCGGGATGCTCGTCCGCCGATGCTCGTCGGTGGCGACGCCGGCTCGGCGGTCGAACTCGACGCCGGCCGCCTCGAGCCCGATCCCCTCGACGAGAGGCCCGCGGCCGACGGACACGAGCATCAGGTCGGCCTGCACCGTCTCGCCGTCACCGTAGTGGACGGTGAGCTCGGAGCCGTCGTCCTCGACCTTCGAGCACTGCTTGCCGAGCTGCAGCGAGATGCCGCGCCGCTCGAACTGCTTCGCGAGCTCCTTCGCCGCGTCGGCGTCCTCCTGCGGGATGAGCGAGTCGAGCATCTCGACGATCGTCACCTCGGAGCCGAAGCGGCGGAAGATCGAGGCGAACTCGCAGCCGATGATGCCGCCCCCGAGGATGACGAGCCGGCCCGGCACCCGCTCCTGCGCAAGCAGCCCCGTCGAGTCGACGCAGCGCGGCGATTCGATCCCGTCGATCGGCGGACGGAGCGGATAGGAGCCGGTGGCGACGATCGCAGACTTGAACGTGACGTCCTCGCCGCCCTCGACCGCGATCGTGTTCGCATCTGTGAAACGGCCTGTGCCCTTCACCCACTCGACACCGTTCGCCTTGAAGAGGCTCGCGACGCCGGAGGTCATCTGCTTGACGACGCCCGCCTTCCAGACGTTCGAGGCGGCGAAGTCGAGCTTCGCCTCCCCCACGTCGACGCCAAACTTTGCGAAGTGCTCCTCCGCCTCCTTGAGCGCGAACGCCGTCTGCACCCACGCCTTCGTCGGGATGCAGCCGACCCGCAGACACGTGCCGCCGAGCTCCGGCTCCTTCTCGATGCAGGCGACCTTCGCGCCGAGCTGCGCGGCGCGGATGGCGGAGGTGTAGCCGCCAGGGCCGCCTCCGAGGACGGCGACGTCAACGTCCATGCTCATCTCCCTCTCTCATTCGGGCGGAGCGTAATCAGAGCTCGGCAACCATCGTCACGGTTCCGTCCTCGGGCCGGAGCTCGCGGAAGCCGTGCTTCTCGTAGAAGCCCGTCTGGCCCGGCTCGGCGCTGAGGCTGATCTGGGAGAAGCCCTCCTCGCGGGCCCGTGCGAGCAGAGCCTCGAGCAGCTCGCCGCCGGTGCCGTGGCCACGGTGGCTAGGGACGACGGCGATCGTCAGCTCCGGCGTCTCCTCGTCCACGAAGCCGAAGCCGGGCCCCGAGGCCGGGAAGAGCCGGTACCAGGCGGCGCCGTAGGCGTTCGGGCCGTCGAATGCGATCAGGCCGGCGTCGCCCTGCCGCCCCCAGTTCTGGACGTAGCGGAACACCGGCAGGTCCGGGTCCTGCGCCATCCGCCAGTGGTAGGCGTGACGCAGCATGTCCCGGAGGAAGCGCGTGTCCTGGATGTCGGCGGGACGGAGCACCTAGAGCTCCTCTGCGAGCTGGATCCGGTTGCCGTCCGGGTCGTAGACGTCGAGCAGGCGCATCTCGCCCGTCAGCTCGAGGACGATCCCGACCTCGACGCCGGCCTCGCGAAGCCGCTCGGCCTCTTGCTTGACGTCGGCGACGTCGACGTGCGCCACGCCGTCTCCCCCCGGCTCGCCCTCCGCGAGCCCGATCTCCATCTCGCCGTGCCGGAGCGTCGACCAGCGCGCCTCGAAGTCGACCGCCACCTCCTCGAAGCCGAGCAGCTCCCGGTAGAAGCGGCGGCCCTCGTCGAGGTCTCGGACGTGGTACCAGACGGTCGGCGCCATCGCTGCCCCTTAGAGCGCGAGCCCCGGGTCCTCGAGGCTCTCCTTCAGCGTCTGGAGGAAGGCTGCCGCGGGCGCGCCGTCGACCGCGCGGTGGTCGAACGTGCCCGTGAGCGTGACCATCGGCCGGATCGCCGTCCCACCCTCGTGCGGGACGACGCGCTCCTCGGTCGCTCCGACCGCGACGATCGCCGCCTGCGGCGGGTTCAGCACGGCGGTGAAGCGCTCGACCGCGTACATGCCGAGGTTCGAGATCGTGAAGGTGCCGCCCTCGATGTCCTCGGCGCGCAGCTTGTCCTCCCGTGCCCGGCCGACGAGGCCCGCGCGCGCGCCGGCGATCTCGGTCAGCGAAAGGCGCTCCGCGCTACGGATCACGGGCACGACGAGGCCCTGCGGCGCCGCGACGGCGAGTCCGACGTTCGCGCTCGGGTGGAGCAGGATCGCGTCCTCCGTGAACTCCGCATTCACCTCGCGGTGGCGCATGAGCGCCTGCGCGCAGAGCTTCATAAGGACGTCGGTGACGGTGACGCGGATCTCGGGGTCGCGCTCGCGGAGCCTGGCGACGAGCGCGTTCACGCGCGTCATGTCGGCCGAGGTCTGGAGCTGGAAGACCGGGATCTGCCACGCCTCGGTGAGGCGGCGCGCGATCGTCTTGCGAATGTTCGTGAGCGGGACGCGCTCGACCTCGCCGTTCGGGAGAGGCGCCGTCGCGGTGACGGGCGGTGCCGGGGCTCCCGCCTCGGTGCGCTCGACGTCCTCGGCGACGATCCTGCCCTCCGGGCCCGTGCCACGCACCGAGCGGAGGTCGACGCCGCGCTCCCGGGCCAGGCGCCGCGCGAGCGGCGAGGCCTTGAGCCGGCCGTTCCCGGCTGCGACCTCCGCCTGCTGCGGCGTGGTGCCAGGCACCCGACTTTCGTCGACAACTTCGCTTTCGACCACAGGCTGGTGCCTGGCACCTGCCTCAGCGACAGCCGCGACGTCGGGAACCTCCTCACCTTGCTCGCCGATGAAGGCGACGGTCTGCCCGACGGGCACCTCTCCCTCGGCCACCGCGATCTTGAGCAGGACGCCTGCCGCCTCGGCCTCGACCTCCTGCGTCACCTTGTCGGTGTCGAGCTCGAACAGCGGCTCGCCCTTCTCCACCGGCTCGCCCTCCGACTTGAGCCAGCGGACGATCGTGCCCGACTCCATGCCCTGGCCGAGCCTCGGCAGGATGACCTCCGTCGCCACCGCCTACTCCTTCCCCACGGTTCGCTTGATCGCGGCGAAAACGTCCTCGGCGTGCGGGACGACGAACGCCTCCATCACAGGCGCGAACGGCAGCGGCGCGAACTTCGCGCCGACACGCTCGATCGGCGCGTCGAGCCAGTCGAAGGCCTGGTACTGGAGGACGGCTGCGACCTCGGCGCCGAAGCCCATCCGGGTCACCGCCTCGTGGGCGACGACCGCCCGGTTCGTCTTCTTCACGGACGAGACGAGCGTCTCCTCGTCGAGCGGCTGCAGCGTGCGGGGGTCGACGACCTCGACCGAGATCCCGTCCCGCTCCGCCTCCTCCGCCGCCTTCAGGCTCTCGTGCACGAGCCGCCCCGTCGCGATCACGGTCACGTCCTCGCCCTCCCGGTGGACGCGGGCGCGGCCGAGCGGGATCGGCTCGATCTCCTCCGGCACGTCGCCCTTGAGCGGGTACAGCGTCCGGTGCTCGAAGAAGACGACCGGGTTGTCGTCGTAGATTGACGACCAGAGGAGCCCGCGCACGTCTTCCGGAGTGGATGCGAAGACCACCTTGAGCCCCGGGATGTGCACGAACCACGCCTCGAGCTGCTGTGCATGCTGCGCGCCCGGCGACCAGCCGGCGCCGCCCTGGGTGCGAAAGACGACCGGGACGGTGAGCTGCCCGCCCGACATGTAGCGGTGCTTCGCAGCCTGGTTGACGATCTGCTCGGTCGCGAGGGTGAGGAAGTCCTCGTACATGATCTCCGCCACGGGGCGCATCCCCTGCACGGCGGCTCCGATCGCGGCACCGGCGATCGCCATCTCCGAGATCGGCGAGTTGCGCACCCGCTCGGGCCCGAACTCGTCGAGCATCCCGGCCGTGACGCCCATCGAGCCGCCCATCTGCGCGATGTCCTCGCCCATGATGAACACGTCGTCGTCCTGGCGCATCGCCTGCACGAGCGCGTCCCGGACCGCCTCGCGATAGGTCAGCTCAGGCATAGACGTTCTTGAGCGCGTCTTCGGGCGCGGGATCGGTGCCGTTCTTCGCGAACTCGACCGCGGCCTCGACGATCTCCGTCACCTCGGCGTCGAGAACGGCAAAGTCCTCGTCCGAGCCGCCGAGCTTCGCACGCAGCAGCTCGATCGGGTCGCGGGTCTCGCGCAACTTCCGCGCCTCGTCCCGATCGCGGTAGACCTGCGGGTCGCCGATGTAGTGGCCCGAGAACCGGATGGTCTCGAGGTGGACGAAGACCGGCCCCTCGCCGCCGCGCGCGTGCTCGAGTGCCTTGCGCGCAGTCCTGTAGACGATCTCGACGTCCTGGCCGTCGGCCTTCAGCGTCTTCATCCCGAACGCCTTCGCGCGGTCGGACAGGTCGCGGATCGGGGAGTGCTGCGACTCCGGCGTCGACTCGGCCCACTTGTTGTCCTCGAGCACGAAAACGGCCGGGACCTGCCAGAGCTGCGCGAGGTTGAGCGCCTCGTGGAAGGTGCCGATGTTCGTCGCGCCGTCACCGAAAAAGGAGACCGCGACGCGCGGCTCGCCGCGCAGCTTGAACGCGAGTGCCGCACCGGTGATCTGGGGCAGCCCGCCGCCGACGACGGCGTTCGCGCCGAGGTTCCCGCGCTCGACGTCGTAGAGGTGCATCGAGCCGCCGTAGCCGTGCGAGCAACCCTCCTGCTTGCCGTACAGCTCGGCCATCAGCTCGTTCGGGTGCGTCCCCTTCGCGAGCGTGTGGCCGTGCGCGCGGTGCGTCGAGGCCATGACATCGCCGTCCTCGAGCGCGCGGCAGACGCCGACGGCACAGGCCTCCTGGCCGATCGCAACGTGCAGGAATCCCGGCAGCTCACCCGCGCGGAAGCGTTCCTCAACCTTCTCTTCGAAACGGCGGATGAGGAGCATCTCCCGCAGCACGTCGCCGAGCTCGCTCTTCCCGAGGCTTGTCCTTGCTTCAACCCTCGCCACGGGCCGGAGTGTACGGTTGCGCCGTGCGGCTCGTCGAGCAGTGGAACGGCATCGAGAGCGGCCTGGATCCGAGGTGGAGCGACCTCCGGTTGAGCCTTCGGATCGACGCCGGGGAGGCGCGCGAACGCGCCGCTGCGCTGCTCGGACCGGCCGGTCCGGGCGTTTCCGCCGGCACCATTCGCTTCTACGTCGCGCGCGGCGGCCACGGGATCGGACCCGATGCCGCACGACGGCTCCTGGGCCGCATCGACGCGGCGGGAATCGCCGGCGAGCTGACGCTCGTCGGGACGAGCGAGGCCGAGGCGGCGCCGCAGGTCGCACGCGCGACCCTGGCGGCCGAGTGGCAGGCAGCGCTCGAGGTGCTGCCGTCCGACTGGAGCGACCTCCTCGCCGAGCTCGAGCTCGACTCGAGCGTGGACGTCGACCGAGGCGCCGTCCTTTGCGCTCCCCTCAACCCGATCCAGCTGACGGGACGGCCCGGTTTCGGCTTCCGCTCCGCGAACGCACGCGGCTACGGCGCCTCCGCCGGCATGGTCGGCCGCTGCCTCGCCCGCCTCGACGAGGCCGGGATCACCGGCCACGTCCGGATCACGCGCGCGTTGAGCGACGTCAATCCGATCGGCACGCAGGGTGCGACGTTCCTCGTCGGCCGCCGCCCGGCCTGATGGCGGATCCCGCCTCCTGGAAGATCGTCGAGCGAGGCTGGGCCGTCGTCGCGAGCGACGGCGACGAGGTCGGCAAGGTCGACCAGGTTCTCGGCGACCCCGAAGCCGACATCTTCGACGGCCTCGCCGTAGGAGCCGGCACCGTCCTCGACCGCCCGCTCTACGTTCCGTCGGAGCAGGTCGGCGCGATCGAGGAGGGCACCGTCCACCTGACCATCGACGCCGAGGGGTACGGGCAACTGAAACCCTATGAACCTCCGCCGCCCGGCGAGCGGTTCCTCGCTCCCTGAGAGCCGGTCGGCTACGGTCCGTCCGTGGCGGTAAGGAGCAGGATGTGGACGGACTAGGTCTTTCGGGCGCGACCAAGCGTGTAGCCGAACACGCCCGCTCCTTCGTACGGCTCGAGCTGCAGCTCGCCGCGGCCGAGGTGAAGCGGAAGCTCGTGGCGCTCGGCGCCGGCATCGCGCTCACCGTCGCGGCCGGGCTGGTCGGGATCCTGGCGCTGTGCTTCGGGCTCGCCGCGGCGGCGGCGGGAATCGCAACCGCGCTGTCGGTCTGGCTCACCCTCCTCGTCATGTTCGGCGGGCTCCTCCTGTTCGCGCTGATCCTGGGCGGCGTCGGCCTTGCGCTGCTGCGCCGGGGCGCGAAGCCTGTCCCCGAGCAGGCGATCGAGGAGGCTCAGCTCACGACGGAGGCCTTGAAAAATGGGCAATGAGGCCAAGATCCGCAAGGAGATCGCCGCCGAGCGCCGAGAGCTCACCGCGGCGGTCGCGTCGCTGCGCGAGGAGCTCGGTCACACGGTCGAACGCGGCAAGAAGCTCAGCGCTGTGGTCGGCGCCGCCACCGGAGTGACGCTCGCCGCCAGGACGCTTTTCCGCCTCCGGCGGCGGAAGCGCTAGTACACGCGTCTGTAAGTACTAGGCGCGCAGCACCGCGTCGAAGCTGCGAGCAACCGCGTCGACGATCGACGCGCGCACCGGTGCGACGTCCTCGTCCGTCAGCGTCCGCTCGGGCGAGCCGAAAGCGAGCCGGAACGCGAGCGAGCGCTTCCCCTCGCCGATCTGCTCCCCGCGGTACTCGTCGAAGACCTCGAGCTCGCGCAGCAGCTCGCCGGCCGCCTCGCGGATCGCAGCGAGGAGATCAGCGGCGGGCACGTCCTCGTCAACGACGAACGCAAGGTCCTGGCGCACCTCCGGATATGGGCTCACCGGATCGAAGGCGGCGACGTCCGGCGCCGCCTCCGCGAGCGCGTCGAGGTCGAGCTCGAAGGCTCCCCAAACGCCGTCGAGCAGCGCCGGATGGAGCTCCCCGAGCCAACCCTCAGTGGTTTGCGCCGCCTTCCCTGGGTGAAAGTACGGCTCGCTCGTGCGCTCGTAAGCGGGCTCGACGCCTAGCGCGGAGTAGACCTGCTCGACGGCCCATTTCGCCTCGGCGAAGCCGCCGTCGGCGATGCCGGCGACGTGCCACCGCTCCTCGGGCAGCGCCTCCCCCACGCCGCGGTAGACCCGCGCGACCTCGAACAGGGCCACGTCCTCTGCGCCTGCGTCGGCGTTGCGGCGGGCCGGCTCGAGCAGCGAGGCATGGAGGACGGTGCGGAGCGCCGCCGCCTCGGCGGACAGCGGCTCGGGGAGGCGCAGATCGCCGTCCGCGACGAAGGTCGGCGTGTACACCTCGGCGTACCCGGCGCCGACGAGCGCATCCTCGACCAGCCGCCGCAGGCGCTGCGAGCGGGTCAGCCGCCCGAACATCGCCTCGCGGCGCGGCAGCGTGAACGGGATCTCCGGCAGCTTGAAGCGCGCGACCTCCTCGATCAGGTCGGCCTCGCGCGTCACGTCGCGCGCCCGCCACGTCGGCACACGGAAACCCTTCTTCAGCTGCTCGAAACCGACCCGGCCGAGGAGCTCCGCCTGCTCCTCCGCGGCCACCTCGAGGCCGATCAGCGCGCTCGCGCGCTCGGGCCGCAGCCGAATCACCGCGGGCTTCGCCAGCTCGCCCTCGACGTCTTCGGCGCCCGTCCAGCGAGCGCCCGCGAGCTCGACGATGAGCTGCGTCGCATACGTCGCAGCCGCCCCGGCGACGTGCGGGTCGACGCCCTTCTCCCAGCGGTTCGAGGCCTCCGTCCGCAGCGCGTGCCGCTCGGAGCTGCGCAGGATCCCGATCGGCTCGAAGTTCGCCGCCTCGAGCAGAACGTTCGCCGTCGACGCCGAGACCTCCGTCTCCTCGCCGCCCATGACCCCGGCGAGGCCGACGGCACGCTCGCCGTCGGCGATGACGAGGTCCTCGCCGCTCAGCGTGCGCTCGACCCCGTCGAGCGTCCGCATCTTCTCGCCCTTGCGCGCGCGACGCGCGACGAGCCCGCCGTGGAGCAGATCGAGGTCGTAGGCGTGGAGCGGGCTGCCGAGAGCGAGCATGACGTAGTTCGTCACGTCGACGACGTTCGAGATCGAGCGGACGCCGGCATGCCGCAGCCGCGCCTTCAGCCACGGCGGCGACTCGCCAACCGCAACGCCGCGGAAGATGCGGCCGATGAAGCGGAGACACGCTTCTGGATCCTCGATCCCGATGCCGACCGGCTCGTCGCCGTCGCGCGGCGGCTCCTCGCCCGGCAGCGGCAGCAGCTCGCCGCCGAGCAGCGCCGCCACCTCACGCGCGACGCCGTAGACCGCGAAAAGATCCGGGCGGTTCCCGGTCGGATCGAGGTTGAGCACCTCGTCGACGAGCGGCAGCACATCGGCCAGAGGCGTTCCCGCCTCGAGCGAGTCGTCGAGGACGATGATCCCGGTGTGGTCGGTGCCGAGGTCGAGCTCGTCCTCGGCGAGGATCATTCCTTCCGAGACCTGCCCGCGCAGCTTGCGCCGCTCGAGCACCAGTCCGTTCGGGAGCGTCGCGCCGGGTAGCGCCACGGCCACCTTCGCGCCGGCGCCGAAGTTCCACGCGCCGCAGACGATCGAGTACGGCCTGTCCTCCCCCACGTCGACCGAGGTGAGCTGGAGCCGGTCCGCATCCGGATGCTTCTCCGCTTCGAGGACGTGCCCCACGCGGAAGAGCCCGAGCTCGCCGGGCACGCCGACCCGCTCGACCCCTTCGACCTCGGCCGCGCCTACCGAGATCGCCTCGGCGATCTCGGCCGTCGTCGCGTCCACGCGGACGTACTCGCGCAGCCAGCTGAGCGGGATCTTCATCGGAACTGCCTGAGAAAGCGGAGGTCGTTCTCCCAGAAGGAGCGAATGCCCGAGATGCCGTAGCGCAGCTGCGCCGTCCGCTCGATCCCCATCCCGAAGGCGAAGCCGGTGTACTCCTCCGGCCCCCAGCCGACGAACTCGTAGAGGTACGGATCGACCATCCCCGAGCCGCCCATCTCGATCCAGCCGGAGTGCTTGCAGATCGCGCAGCCGGCGCCGCCGCAGTTGAAGCACGAGACGTCCGGCTCCATCGACGGCTCGGTGAACGGGAAGTAGTGCGTACGGAATCGCACCTCGCGCTCAGGCCCGTACAGCTCGCGCATCACGTAGAGGAGCGTCCCCTTGAGGTCGGCCATCGTGATGCCCTTGTCGATGGCGAGCCCCTCGAACTGGTGGAAGATCGGATAGCGGGTGGCCGTGACCTCGTCGCGGCGGTAGACGCGGCCGATCGAGACCATGTAGATCGGCGGCCGGTGCGACTCCATCTTGTGGATCTGCGCCGGCGACGTCTCCGTCCGGAGGACGGTGTGCTCGTCGAGGTAGAGCGTGTCGCGCGGCGAGCGTGCGGGATGCCACTCCGGGAAGCCGAGCGCGTCGAAGTTGTA
>DAIMGZ010000004.1:0-35639 GCA_036723535.1 Gaiellaceae bacterium | reverse complement strand
TGATCCCGAAGGAGCTCGGGCTCGTGATCCTCGACGAGGAGCAGCGCTTCGGCGTGGCGCAGAAGGAGCTGCTCAAGTCGCTGCGGCTCGAGGTCGACGTGCTCACGCTCAGCGCGACGCCGATCCCGCGCACCCTCCACCTCTCGCTCGCGGGCATGCGCGACATCTCGATCATCGAGACGCCGCCGGAGGGCCGCCGGCCGATCCGCACCACCGTCGGCGAGTACGACGAGGAGCTCGTGAAGCTCGCGCTCGAGCGCGAGACGGCGCGCGAGGGGCAGGCCTTCTTTCTCCACAACCGCGTCGAGACGATCGACGAGCGCGCGGCGCAGCTCCAGCAGCTCTGTCCAGGGTTGCGCTTCCTCGTGGCGCACGGGCAGATGCGCGAGAAGGAGCTCGAGGAGCGGATGCACGCCTTCCTCCGCGGCGACGCCGACGTGCTCGTCTCGACGACGATCATCGAGTCGGGGATCGACATCCCGCAGGCGAACACGCTCGTCGTCGAGCGCGCCGACATGCTCGGCCTCGCCCAGCTCTACCAGATCCGCGGTCGCGTCGGCCGCTCCGACGCCACCTCCTTCGCGTATCTCTTCTATCCCGACGCGCGCGAGCTGACCCCGGAGGCGAGGGCGCGGCTAGCGACGCTCGCCGACCACACCGAGCTCGGCGCCGGCTTCGCGATCGCGATGCGCGACCTCGAGATCCGAGGGGCGGGCGAGCTGCTCGGCGCGGAGCAGTCCGGCCACGTGGCTGCTGTCGGCTTCGAGCTCTATGTCGAGCTCCTCAACGAGGCGGTCGCCGAGCTCCAGGGCCAGAAGCGCGTCGCGGCTAGGCCTGTGCGGGTGGACGCGCGCGTCGACGCCTACGTTCCGGCTGCCTACGTCGACTCGGAGGCGCTCCGCATCGACGTCCACCGCCGGCTCGCGCTCGCGGAGACCGAGGACGAGCTGCGCGAGGCGCAGGCGGCGCTCGAGGACCGCTTCGGGCCGCTGCCGGAGCCCGTCGAGAACCTCTTCCGGATCCAGGAGGCGAAGATCAAGGTCGCGCTCCTCGGCGCCGACTATCTCGTCTTCCAGGGTGGCAAGGCGACGGTCGGCCGCCTCGTGCTCGGCTCCGGCGAGCTGAGAGAGCTCCGCGACCGGGCGAAGACGGCCGTGTACGTCTCGGCTAAGCAGGAGGTAAGCATGCGCGGGCAGGAGGAAATTGCCCAGGCCGTCGAGCTCGTCGATGCTATCTTGGACGCGCGCCGGGCGGCCTGAGACCGCCTTTCGTCTCTCCGGCGCTCCCGCGACACCTACCTCACTGGATGGAAATGAAGACTCGCTTGCCGCTCCTGTCCGCGCTTCTTGCGCTCGTCGCCGTTCTCGCCGCAGGGTGCGGCGGAGGCGGTAGCTCGAGCTCCGTGCCCGCCGATTCGGTCGCCAAGGTCGGCTCCACGCCGATTACGAAGTCGACCTTCAACGAGCTGATGAACGTCGCCTTCGCGCGCTACAAGGCGCAGAACCAGGCGCCGCCCAAAGTGGGAACGCCGGCCTACACGGCGCTCCGCGACCAGGCTGTCACGTTCCTCGTGCAGGAGCAGGAGCTTCAGCAGGAAGGTCAGAAGCTGGGCGTGACGGTAACGCAGAAGGACCTCGACGCTCGTCTCGGGCTGATCCGGAAGACGTACTACCACGGCAACGAGAGCAAGCTCGAGGGTGCTCTCAAGAAGGACGACATCACGCTCGTGGAGCTCGAGCAGTACAACCTCCGGCCGACGCTGCTCAGCGAGATGCTCCAAGCGAAGGTGACGTCGAACATCAAGGTGTCGGACGCGGACGCGCAGCGCTACTACACCCAGAACAAGTCGTCGTTCACGACGCCCCAGACGCGCGAGGTACGGCACATCCTCGTCAACAGCAAGAGCCTCGCCGACCAGATCGAGACGAAGCTGAAGGGCGGACAGAGCTTCGCTTCTCTGGCGAAGAAGTACTCGAAGGACACGGGATCCGCGCAGCAGGGCGGCAAGCTCTGTGTCGCGCATGGCGGCTCGAGCGGCGCCTGCCAGCAGACGGTGCCGCCGTTCGACAAGGCCGCGTTCTCCCTCAAGACAACCGAGATCTCGCAGCCGGTGCACAGCGTCTACGGGTGGCACATCATCCAGCCGCTCGCCGCCGTCCAGCCGGCCCACACGCAGACCTTCTCGGAGGTGAAGACGCAGATCGAGTCGACCCTCGCCCAGCAGAAGAAGCAGGTCGCCTGGCAAGCCTGGCTCGCGAACCTGAAGAAGAAATACCAGGGCAAGGTCGCGTTCCAGACGGGCTACACGCCGGCGGCGACGACGACCAACTCAAGCACCGGCACCGTCACCACCGCGCCCGCGACGACGACCGGTTAAGTGCCCGCCGCCGCATCGAGCGACGGCCTGCCAGAGGCCCTCCTCGAGCTGCAGCGTCTGACCGAGCGGCTGCGCCGCGACTGCCCGTGGGATCGCGAGCAGACGGCGGCGACCATCGTCCCGCACACGGTCGAGGAGTCCTACGAGGTCGCGGACGCGGCACTGGCCGGTGACGACGAGAAGCTGCTCGACGAGCTCGGCGACCTCCTCTTCCAGGTCTATTTCCTCGCGCTCCTGCTCGAGGAGCGCGGCGCGGGGGATCTGGCGCAGGTGGCCCGCGGCGTGCACGAGAAGCTCGTCCGCCGTCACCCGCACGTCTTCGGCGATGTCGAGGCTCGCACGGCCGACCGGGTGCGCTCGAACTGGGAGCGCATCAAGCGCGAGCAGGAGGGCCGCGAAGGCATCTTCCACGACGTCGCCGAGAGGCTGCCGGGGCTTCTCTACGCACGCAAGATGCAGCAGCGGGCGAGGGCGGTGGGCTTCGAATACCCGGATCTCGCCGGTGCGCTCGCCGACCTCGTCGACGAGCTGCGGGAGCTGGAAGAGGCGCCGTCCGGCGAGGAGCTCGGCGACGTCCTCTTCGCAGCGGTGAACGTCGCGCGCAGGCTCGAGGTGGATCCTGAGCTCGAGTTGCGGCGAGCATCGCAGCGATTTCGCCGCAGGGTCGAGGTGGCGGAGGCGCTCGCGGCGGAGACGGGCGAGAACTGGAGCGAGCTGCCGCTCGAGCGGCAGGACGAGTGGTTCGATCGGGCCAAGGAGCGCACCGAATGAGTCGGATCTCCGACGTCCACGCGCGGCAGATCCTCGACTCACGGGGCAACCCGACGGTCGAGGTCGACATCCGGCTCGAGTCCGGCGCGTCCGGCCGCGCCGCCGTGCCGTCGGGCGCCTCGACCGGCGTGCACGAGGCGGTCGAGCTCCGGGACGGCGGCTCCACCTTCGGAGGCAAGGCCGTGACGAGGGCTGTCGCGAACGTCGCGGGCGAGATCTCGGCGGCGGTCGTCGGGATGGAGGCGGCGGACCAGGAGGCCCTCGACCGGCGCCTGATCGAGCTCGACGGGACACCGAACAAGGGCCGCCTCGGCGCGAACGCGATCCTCGGGGTCTCGCTCGCGAACGCGAAGGCGGCGGCGGCGGACTCGGGGGTCTCGCTCTTCCGCCATGTCGGCGGCGTGGACGCGAAGACGCTGCCGGTGCCCATGCTCAACGTGATCAACGGCGGAGTCCACGCCGACAACTCGATCGACTTGCAGGAGTTCATGCTCGTCCCCGCGGGCGCCGAGAGCTTCTCCGAAGCGCTGCGGATCGCGGCGGAGACGTATCACGAGCTGAAGACGCTCCTGGGCGAGCGAGGGCTGTCGACCGCGGTGGGCGACGAGGGCGGCTTCGCGCCGGACCTCGAGTCGAGCGAGGTCGCGATCGACGCGATCCTCGACGCCGCCGAGCGAGCGGGCCATCGCGACCGGGTGGCGATCGCCCTCGATCCCGCCTCCAGCGAGTTCTTCTCCGACGGCCGCTACCGCTTCGAAGGGCGCGCGCTCGCTCCCGAGGAGATGCCTGCCTTCTACGCCGGCCTCGCCGACCGCTTCCCGCTCGCCTCGCTCGAGGACGGCAACGCCGAGGACGACTGGGACGGCTGGCGCGCGACGACCGAGCGGCTCGGCGACCGCCTCCAGCTCGTCGGCGACGACGTCTTCGTGACGAGCCCGTCCCGGCTACAGGAGGGAATCGACCGCGGTGTGGCCAACTCGATCCTGATCAAGGTGAACCAGATCGGGACGCTGACCGAGACGATCGAGGCCGTAAGGCTCGCGCACGCGAACGGCTACACCGCGGTTATGTCCCACCGGTCGGGCGAGACCGAGGATGCGACGATCGCCGATCTCGCCGTCGCGCTCGGCACCGGGCAGATCAAGACGGGTGCGCCCGCACGAAGCGACCGCACGGCGAAGTACAACCAGCTCCTGCGCATCGAGGAGGAGCTTGGCGACGGGGCGGTGTATCCCGGTTGGAACGCATTTCCGCGCCTCCGCCGTTAGTACCCTGCTAGTGATGGCGATCGACCGCCGAACGAAGATCGTCGCAACGCTCGGGCCGGCCTCGGACTCGCGGGAGCGCCTGCGCGCGCTCCTCGAAGCCGGCGTCGACGCTGTCCGCTTCAACCTTTCGCACGGCACGCACGCCGAGCACTCCGAGCGGGCCTGGCTCGTGCGCGAGATCGCGGCCGAGCTGGGCCGGCCCGTGGCGCTCATTGGCGACCTGCAGGGGCCGAAGCTCCGTATCGGCGAGCTGGCGGAGCCGGTCGTCCTCCACAAGGGCGACCGCGTGACCGTCTGCGCCGAGGAGGCCGCGAAGGACGGCGAGCTGCCGATCGCACCGGCGGTGATCGGGGACGTCCTCGAGCCCGGCCACGAGGTGCTCATCGACGACGGGCTCGTCCGGCTCCGCGTCGACGAAGTCGAAGGGGGTCGCGCGAGCTGTGCGGTTGTCGTGGGCGGTCTCGTAAGCTCGCACAAGGGCGTCAACGTCCCCGGTGTGCCGGTGCCGATCCCCTCGCTCACACGCAAGGACGTGGCCGACCTCGACTGGGCGGTCGAGACGGGGGTGGATTTCGTCGCGCTGTCCTTCGTCCGCTCGCCGGCGGATGTGCGCGACCTGCACGCGTTGCTCGAGCAGGCGGGCTCGCACGCACATGTGATCGCGAAGATCGAGAAGGCGGAGGCGGTCGACGTCCTCGACGACGTTCTGGCCGAGACGGATGCGGTGATGGTCGCGCGCGGCGATCTAGGCGTGGAGATCGGGCCGGCGCTCGTGCCGCTCGTCCAGAAGCGGATCATCCACAAGGCGCTCGAACGCGGGAAGCCCGTGATCACGGCAACGCAGATGCTCGAGACGATGGTGCACTCGCCCGAGCCGACCCGAGCCGAGGCGAGCGACGTCGCGAACGCCATCCTCGACGGCACCTCCGCCGTGATGCTCTCCGGCGAGACAGCGGTTGGGGAGTACCCAGTGGAGGCGGTCGCGTACATGGACCGGATCGCCCGGGCGGTCGAGCCGAGCCTCGACTACCGGCACGAGCTGCCGGAGGCGTCGGAGCAGGCCTCGATCGGCCAGGCGATGTCGAACGCCGCCTGCGATCTCGCCGAGTCGCTGCACGCGAAGGCGATCCTCGTTCCCACGTTCACCGGGCGGACGGCGAACGCAGTCGCGCGGCTGCGGCCGCGCCGGCCGATCGTCGCGCTGACGCATGTCGACTGGGCGATGCGGCAGCTCGCGCTCGAGTGGGGCGTGACGCCGCTCCTGATCTCCGAGACCGAGGACGTCGAGGAGCTGTGGCGCCTCGCGGTCGAGGCGGCGCGCAAGGCCGGAGTCGTCGAGAGCGGCGACCGGGTCGTGATCACGGCAGGAACGGCCGTCAACATCCCCGGCACCACGAATGTGATCAAGGTCGACGTGGTGGCCTAGGAAAGGACCGCGGCGCGGGCCGGAGAACTCGTGCTGCATGGCTGCGAGGAAGAAGGGCCGCCGGCGCCTCGCTGGACCGATCGCCCGCCGCTGGTTCGCGGTCGGAGCGCTCGTGCTCGTCGGGCTCCTCTACTACCGGCCGCTGCACGACTACCTCGACGCGCGCTCCCAACGCGCCGTCCGGGTCGCGGCCGTGCGGCAGCTCCAGAAGGAGCAGGCGTCCCTCGAGAGGCGCGTCCGGCGGGCGTCGTCGCTCGCCGTGCTCGCGCGCGAGGCGCGAACGCTCGGCTACATCCGGCCCGGCGAGCACCTCTTCATCGTCAAGGACATCCCGCAGTGGCGGCGCAGGCATCATGCTGCCCCTCGTGGTCACGGACGCTGATCGGGCGGTCGTAGCGCGTCAGCTCGGACGGGAACCGCGGACGCTCCGCAGCGTCGCGGTCCGCTGCCCGTTCGGCGCACCCGCCGTCACCGAGCAGAGCCCGTACGACCCGGCGGGCGAGCCGTTCCCGACGACGTACTACCTCACCTGCCGCCATCTCGTCGCGGCCGTGTCACGGCTCGAAGCCGCCGGAGGCGTCGAACGCTGGAGCGAAGCGGTGCGCACGGAGCCGGCGCTTGCCGCGAGTCTCGCGGCCGGCGACGAGGAGCAGCGGCGCCTGCGGGCGGAGCTCGCCGGGGATGCGACAGGCAGCGACGGCGGCGCCTCGCTCGGGTACGGCATCGGCGGCTCGCGGCGGAGCGGCAGCCTCAAGTGCCTGCACGCCCACGCGGCCTTCGCCCTCGCGCGCCCGGGCTACGAGCTCGGCGAGCGAATCCTCGCGGAGGTCGAGCCGCGCTGGCCCGAACGGTGCTGCTCCCAATGAGCCGGACCCTGTGAGTCAGGTCGAGGTCGCGCGCCAGGAGTGGGAGGAGGGGAGCCGGCGACTCGAGGCCGCTCGCGGCGACGAGCGCAGGTACCGGGAGCTCCTCGTCTTCCTCGAGCTTGTGCTCGACGAGTTGCGCAAGCGGGTCGGGCAGACGTACACGCTGCGAGAGCTGGTCGCCGCCTACGGCGAGTCCGACGGCTGGGCGCGCGAGGTGCTCCAGGAACGCGCGTCGGCGCCGGGTTGGCCACGCGACCTCACGATCGTCTTGGCCGCCGCGTTCGACGCCTATCAGCGGGGCGCTATCGATTACGAACCATGAGGATGTGCGCGTAGACATACATCCAGGTGTAAAAAGTGGGAGATTTGGTCAAGTTCCCAGTAATGGGTTACGGAGATGACCGCGGGCGTCGCGACCCCGAGTGGCTGACCCTCGGGCAGGCGGCGCGCTTCCTCGGCGTCGCCCAGAGCACGATCCGCAAGTGGTCGGATCAGGGACGCGTGCCGGCCTTCTACACGCCCGGCGGCCACCGGCGCTTTCGGCGGGGCGACCTCGAGACGTTCCTCGCCCGCTCAGGTCCCGGCCGCCAGCAGGCAGGCCCGGCCGTCCTCCTCGTCGACGACGACGAACGGATGCGCGAGCTCGTCCGTGCCGAGCTCGAGCGGGAGGGGTACGACGTGCAGGAGGCGGCGAGCGCGGACGAGGGGCTCGCCTCGATCGAGACCCGCAAGCCGGAGCTCGTCCTCCTCGACGTGATGATGCCGCACGTCGACGGCTGGGAGATGCTGCGGCGGATCCAGGAGCGCCACGGCGCCGGCGCGATCCCCGTGCTGATGTTCAGCGGCCAGGTGGATGAGGAGGCAACACGGCAGGCGACGTCGAGCGGCGCCAGCGGCTTCGTCGGGAAGCCGTTCGATCTCGAGGAGCTTGTCGAGCAGACGAAGGCGATCGTTCCCGTCTAGAGAGCTCGCGGGTGCTGCGCACCCGCTCGCTGGGGAACGGAACTCCGCGTTCGCGAGAGCGCGGTCTCGCGAACGCTCCGTGCTGTTCTTGCCTTTGATGCTCTGGATGAGAGGCTTCTCTGGTGCGCTCGCGCGCGGCGGAGGCCGGCGCGAGCGCAGTCCGGCTTGGTTGAGGTTCGAAGCGTTTCGAACCCTCAGAGCGCCAAGGCGGCGGCGTACAGCGTTACGCCGCCGCGGAGTAGCGGGCGAGCACGCGCAGCCTGCTCGCCCGCGACAGGAGCGCGGTCTGAAGCCGCGCAGCCCAATGAGCCCTTCTGCACGGAGCCAACGGGAGACCACGCTCTCCCGTTGGCGGAGTTCCTTCTCCCAGCGAGCGAGTGCGAAGCACTCGCGAGCTACCCCTAGGGGAGGTCTTCGGCGGTTCTGAGCATGCCCGCGCCGAGCAGCCCGAGTGCCGCGAGCAGGCTGACGTAGAGCCCGATCCCGCGTGCGGTCGAGACGAAGTACGTGTCCGGCACGGAGATCAGCCGGATGAGAACGAAGATCACGGCGAGTGCGCCGAGCGCGATCAGCAGCAGCCGGTCGGGCACTGCGGCCGGCAGCAGGATCCCGGCCTCCCGCGACGCCTCGAGGATCAGGGTGGCGAGCCCGACGAAGAAGACGAGCTTCCCGAGCGTGCCGGAGTGCCAGCCGGTCACCGACAGCGTCAACCCGTTCGGCAGCGTTCCGGCATACCAGTCGGTGAACGCGGAGAGGGCGAGGACGAGCCCCGAGACCCAGGCGAGGCGCACTCCCCAGCTGCCGACGAGCGGCGTCGTGCGCTCCGGCCGCGGCGCCCGGCGCTGCGGCCGCATCCGGAATGGGCGTGCTGGCTCCGGCGTTTGCACACACGAAGTATGGGCACAAAATCGTACCGGGCGCGCGCTGGGCGCGCCCTCTCCGAGGACGAAGAGGCGGTGCAACAGGTGGGGGTTCAGGTCGAGGAGTCCGCGCTCCGGGCCGATTCGGGCTCCGAGGTGCCGCTCGACGACACCGGTTTCGTCGATTTCTCCGTCGCAGGAACGCACGTCGCCGGCGAGTTCCGCTGCGCAGACTGCGGCTACGGAGCAGTCGTCCAGCGCGTTCTGCCGCAGTGCCCGATGTGCGGCGGCACGGTCTGGGAGAGCCTCGGGCCGGGAGCTCAGCGCCTCGTCGACTGAGGCCGCCCGTCGCCGGCACCGTCCGGCCGGAATACTTTCCGCCGTGAGCAGCCTGCTCGACGTCGACTCGAGGGACGTTCGCGTGCCGGCCCCGTCGCTTGCCGCACTCGTGCGGGCGCTCGCAAGCGCGGCGGTCTCGGCGAGCCCGTCAGACGCGCTGCGAGGGCTGGCAGACGCGGCGCGCGCGGTGTCGGGCGCCGAGGTCGCGCTCGTCCGCGCTCTCGACGACAGCGCAGAGCGGCTCGAAGCGGTCGCCGTCTCGGCGTCGCAGACGCTCGCGGCCGAGCTGGAGGGAACGATGCTGCCGGCGACGGAGCTTCCCGACGCGACGCTCGACGAGCTCGGTCAGGCTCCGCCTGCCGTGCGCCGGATCGCGGAGCGCATCGGCGCGACGCAGCTTCTCCTCGTGCCGGCACGTGCGAACGGCTGCACCGTCTCGGTCGAGCTGTTCCGCTCAGGCGAGCCGTTCGGAGCGGAGCAGCGACTCGCCGCGGAGCTGTGCGCGGCCGAGGCGGCTCTCATCCTCCGCGCCGTCGCCGGCGGGGACGCGTCCTCGCTTGCGCGCCGCCCCGCGCTCGAGCTGGCCGGCGAGGCGCTCGCAGCGGCGCTGCACGAGCAGGATGCCGCGGCGGAGGTGGTTCGGCTCGCCGCGGGCGTCGCGGGCGCGTCGGCCGCGATCCTCTGGGAGAAAAGCGAGGGCGGCCTCGTCCTCGGCGCCTCGTGGGGCGTGGACGCTGCCGCCGATCTCGGCGCGGCGCGGGAGGTTGCGGAGCGGACATTCGCCGAGCCCGGTCCGGTTCGGGCGCAGGCCGCCGGGCCGGCGCAGGATCGCGGCGCCTCGACGACGCTGCCGCTGGGACGGCCGCCGCTCGGCGTCCTCCAGCTGTTCCATCCCGCAGGCGAGGAGCCGGAGGCGGAGCAGCTCGCGCGGCTCGCAACGTTCGGCGTCCGCGCAGCTCATGCGCTCCGCACCGGCGAGCGCTCCCGGCTCGTGGCACTCGAGCTCGAGCGGACGCGGGCGCTGCTCGAGGTGATCGCGCAGGCGACGGCGGAGCTCTCCGTCTCCCACACGCTCGAGACGGCCGTGGAGCGGGTCGCCGAGCTCCTCGGTGTCGAGCGGGTCGCCGTCTACCTTCGCGGCGCGGGTGAGGAGGAGCTCGAGGAGGCGGCGAGTCGCGGCCTGGCTGGCCCGCACGCTCGCGTCGCCGACCGGCTGCTCGACGTGGCGCTCGGGCCCTCGCGCCACGGCGCCGTGCTCGAGGTCATGGACGTCGTGCGCGACCCGCGGCTCGTAGTCGCCGCGGCGGCGGCGCGGGAGACCGGGATTGGATCGGCACTTGCCGTTCCGCTCGTGGCGCGCGGCGAGGTCGTTGGGCTGCTCGCCGCCTACCCGCCGGGGCGGCCCGCCGCGGGCGAGCACGAGACGGCCCTGCTGGCGGCTCTCGCCGGACAGCTCGCGGTCGCGGTCCAGAACGCACAGCTCCACGAGCAGGCGACCCGGCTCGGAGAGGAGCGCGAGGCGGCGCTCGCCGCCGAGCGCACGGCGGCACGACAGCTTCGCGCGCTCTACGAGGTGTCGCGCTCCTTCGCGCAGAGTCTCCGGCTCGACGAGACGCTCGCGGCCCTCGCGCGCACCGTCGTGGAGGTGCTCGATCTCGACGCCGCCGTCGTGCGGATGCCGGACGAGCGGCGCGAGCAACTCCTGCCGCGGGCGGTCCACATCCGAGACGCGCCGTTCGCCGCGGCGATTCGCCCCATCCTGGCCCAGCCGGTGCCGTTCGGCCAGCGGGACGTGCAGCGGCTCTTCCGCAACCGGCGTGGCTTCCGGCTTGAAGCGACCCGCGGCCGCGGCGAGCAATTCCTACCGGGCCTCGTGCCGTTCCTCGAGAAGGGATGGACCGGGGCCGTCGTCCCGGTCGCGCTGCCGACCGAGGTGGTCGCCTCGCTCGGCGTCTTCTCCTTCCGGCCCGGCAACCCGCTCTCGAGGGAGACGGTCGATGCGGCCACGGCGCTTGCGGCTCAGGCGGCCCTCGCGATCGACAACGCACGCCTGTACCAGCAGCAGAAGCAGTTCGCCGACACGATGCAGCGCTCGCTCCTGCCGCGGTCCCGTCCGGTTGTAGCCGGGCTCGAGGTCGGCGAGGTGTACGAGCCTTCGGCGCGCGTGGAGGTGGGCGGCGACGTCTACGACTTCCTCGCGCTCGACGACGGACGGCTCGGCGTCGTGCTGGGGGACGTGACGGGGCACGGCGTCGATGCGACGGCGGACATGGCGATGGCGAAGTTCGTCTTCCGCTCGCTCGCGCGCGAGCACCCGGAGCCGGCCGACTTCCTCGCCGCGGCGAACGAGGTGATCTGCAGCGAGATCGGCCCCGGCAAATTCATCAGCATGAGCTACGTCGTCGTCGACGGCGTCAGCGGCATCGTCACGGGCGCCAGCGCCGGCCATCCGGCTCCACGCATCGTCCTCTCGGATGGATCGACCCGGACGCTCGAGGTGCACGGGCTGGTGCTCGGGATCGAGGGCGGCCAGGAGTACGCGGAGTCCCAGGCCGAGCTTCCGCCCGGCTCGTCGCTCGTCCTCTACACGGACGGTGTCGTGGAGGCTCGCCGGAATGGGGAGCTTTACGGGGACGACCGTCTCGACGCACTGCTCGCCGAGCGGCACGAGCTGCCGGCGCGCGCGCTCGCCGCCGCGGTCGCCGAGGACGCGCGCGAGTTCGCGGGTGGCGACCTCTCCGACGACCTGGCGGTCGTCGTCATCCGCCGCACTTGAGCCGGCCAACCGGCCCGGCTGCGAACAGGAGCAGTTGCTCCCTACAGCCCCGTAACGGAGGCTTTGCGGCCGGAGGCTAGAATCCGACGACCGTGGCCCGGCGCGTCGGCTTCATCATCTGTCTCGTCGTCTGCGCCCTCGGCGTAGGCGCGAGCCACGCCCGCGCCGACGGCACGCCGCCGCCCACCGTGATCGCGGACGGTGTCCAGATCGGTTCCGTTGTGGTCGGCGGGATGACCGCCGACGAGGCGACCGCTGCGGTGCAGGAGGCGTACTTCGCGCCGGTCGTGGTGCACGTCGGCCATCGCAACGTCTCCGTGTCGCCGCACCACTTCTACACCTCCCTCGATGTGCCACCGGCCGTCCAGACGGCGCTCACGGCCGCTGCGGACACCGTCGTTCCGCTGACGCCGGCCTTCAAGATGCAGCGCCTCGTCAAGTGGGTCGGAACCCTCGCGGCAAAGACCGATCGCGCTCCCCTCGCCGGCACGGTGATCCTGCGGCGCAACCGTCCGCTGCTGACGCATTCGCAGCCCGGGCGGAAACTCGCGAAGTTCGCCACGCGGATGCGGATCCGGGCGGCGATCCTCACGGGGGCGCGGACGACGATTCTCGCCCCTCTGCGCAAGATCGCGGCCTCGACGGCCAAGCCGGCGCCGATCATCGTGATCCACCGAGGCTTCAACCGGCTCTACCTCTACAACGGCGTCCGCCTCGTGCGGACGTTCCCGGTCGCTACAGGACAGGCGCAGTGGCCTACCCCGCTGGGCCGCTTTCAGATCGTCGTCAAGTGGGTGAATCCGTGGTGGTACCCACCCACCCAGGACGCGTGGGCGCAGGGGCTCAAGCCCGTGCCGCCCGGGCCTGGCAACCCGCTCGGCACGCGCTGGATGGGGTTGAGCGCGCCGGGCGTGGGCATCCACGGCACCGACGAACCGTGGTCGATCGGGCACTCGGAGTCGCACGGCTGCATCCGGATGGAGGTGCCGTCCGCCGAGTGGCTGTTCACCCGCGTGCGGATCGGGACGCCGGTGTTCATCGTGCCGTCCTAGCCCGCGGTCGTGGCGGGCCGGCTGAAGCTCGGGGCACAGGCGCTGGCAGTCGCAGGGGTTGGAGTTCTCGCGGCCCTGCTCGTGTGGAAGCTGACGCACCAGACGACGCCGCCGAAGGTCGGTGCGCCTGCGCCCGCGTTCTCGCTTCGCCGCCTCACCGGCGATGGCGACCTCTCGCTCAAGTCGTTCCGTGGGAAGACCGTCGTGCTCAACTTCTTCGCCTCGTGGTGCACCCCGTGCAAGCGGGAGGCGCCCGTGCTCGAGAAGCTCTGGCGGCAGGATCGGGCCGAGCACCTCGTTGTTCTCGGAGTCGACACTGGCCCGGATGCCGCCAGCGACGGACGCCACTTCGTGAAGGTGCACGGCATCACGTATCCGGTGGTCTTCGACCCGAACGCGGGTATCGCCTCGAGCCGCTATGCCCTCCCCGGGCTACCGGTCACGTACGTCCTGAACCCGCAGGGCCGCATCATCGGCAAGCCGGTAGTCGGGCCGGTCAGCGACAAGGGCTACAGCGAGCAGTTCACACGCGAGCTGAAGGCAGCACTGAAGGCGTGACGCGCCGCCTGAAGGCGACGGCTCAGCTCCTCGCGCTCGGATGCGTGGCGGGACTGCTCGCGCTCCTCGTCTGGAAGCTCTCGCACCAGCAGCACGCCGTCCCGGTTGGGGCGGTGGCGCCCGCGTTCACGCTGCGGCGGCTCGAAGGGCCCGGCAAGGTCTCGCTCGCCTCCTACCGCGGAAAGCCGGTCGTGCTGAACTTCTGGGCGTCGTGGTGCCAGCCCTGCAAGGGCGAGGCGACGGTGCTCGAGCGCGACTGGTCCCGGTATCGCAGCCGCGGTGTCGTCTTCCTCGGGGTCGACTACCACGACCTCGCGTCGGATGCGCGGACGTTCGTCAGTCACCATGCGCTGACGTTCCCGATGCTCGAGGACGGGTCGGGCCGCGTGACCACCGGGAGGTACGGGGTCTCCCAGGTGCCCGAGACGTACGTCGTCAGCCGGCAGGGCCGGATCGTCGCGCACCTCGCCGGCCCGATAACGGATCCCGGGTTCGCCCGCGAGTTCCGCAGCGCTCTCGCGAGGGCGGCGGCGTGATCGTGCGCTTCGCCGCGGTGGTCGCCGCTGCACTCGCCCTCGCGGCGCCTGCGGCCGCCTGCGCGCATCCGCGCACCTCGCTGCCGTTCCTCGAGGGCCAGGTGATGTGCCCGACCTGCCACACGACGCTCGACCAGTCGGACTCGGCGGCGGCGCGTCAGATCGAGACGTTCATCTCGCAGAAGATCGCCGCCTGCTGGACCACGCACCGGATCGAGTCGGCGCTCGTTGCGAACTACGGGCCGCAGATCCTCGCCGCGCCATCGCACAAGGGCTTCGACCTGCTCGCGTGGTGGCTGCCGATCGCGGGCGTTCTCGGTGGGGCGATCGTCCTGGCGTTCGGCGTGTGGCGCTTGAGCCGCCGGCGCGGGCCGGGCCCGGAGGAGCCTTCCGACCCCGGGCTCGACGAGGAGACCGAGCGGCGCCTCGACGACCTCCTGGCACGCTTCGACTGATGGGCGCGCGGCTCGGGATCGCGTTCGCAGTCGGCTTCGCCTCCGTGATCACGCCGTGCGTGCTTCCGCTCGTGCCGGGCTACCTCGCTGCCCTCTCCGGCGTCGAGGCGGGCCGGCTCGGCGAGCGCGGCACGACGCGCCGCGTCGTCGCGTCGAGCATTCCCTTCGTTCTCGGCTTCACCGTCGTCTTCGTCGCGCTCGGAGCGGGCGCGGCGGCGATCGGCAGCGTCGTCTCGGGGACCGCGCAGACCGAGATCGCCGGCTTCGTGCTCGTCGTGCTCGGGCTCGCGTTCATGGGCCTGCTGCCGGTGCCGGAGCGCGTCATGGCGCCGGGGTTGCTCACGGGAGCGCGACGACGCGGGTCGGGCGCGTTGCTCGGCGGCGCGTTCGCCGTCTGCGCCGCACCGTGCATCGGCACGGTGCTCGCGGCGGTGCTCGTGCTCGCGAGCAACACGGGAACGGTGCTGAAGGGCGCGGTGCTACTGGCGGCCTACGCGCTCGGCCTCGCCGCTGCCTTCCTCCTCGCGGGCGTCGCGTTCGCCCGCGCCATGGGCGCCTTCCGGTGGCTCCGCGACCGCTACATGGTGATCCAGGTCGCGAGCGGTGTCACGCTCGTCGCGCTCGGGCTGCTCCTCTTCTTCCACCGCGACTGGTGGCTCCACGTCGCGCTCAACCGCGTGCTCGACGACCTCGGCCTGACGAAGCCCTAGCGCGCCAGAACTCCGGGACGTGTCTTTCCTAGTAACAGACTGTTACTAGGTGCCGCGCTACGCCTGGAGCTTTGTCGGAGGGGCCGCCAAGAAGGGCACTGGCCAAGCAAGTAACAGACTGTTACTAGGTGAGGTGAGGCGGGTCGAGGTCCAGAGACCCTTCTGCCACTCGGGCCTGCGCCGCCTCCACCTGTGCGAGCACGTCGGCGATGTCGACCCCGCGATGCGCGGGAGCGAACGGCCCGAGCCGCCGGGCCGCCTTCTCGAGCTGGCTCGCCGTCGCGACGGGACGCCCGCGGCCGGCCTGGTACCAGGCGACGGCAACGTGGACGAGGCCCTGGAAGAAGTCCCGGTCGTCGGGCGACGCTGCGCGCCACGCCTCCTCCAGCTCCTCGTGCGCGGCGAAGTAGCGCCCGGCGCGAATCGCCTCGAGCCCCCTCTTGAATGCGGCATCCACTCCGTTCTAACCTTCCGGTGTGGCGACGATCCTGCTCTGTGGGGTCGACCTGTTCATGCGGGGGAAGCTGGAGGGGCTCCTGCCTGGACATCGTCTCATCACGGTCGACCACACGGAGGATCCGGACCTCGTTCTGGCCGACGTTTCGCGCATCGACCCGCAGGAGGTCGCAGACACGTATCCGGACGTCCCGATCGTCGGGTTCACGAACCACACCGACACCTCCGGCCTCCGCGCCGCGCATGCCGCCGGCTTCGACCAGGTACTCGCAAAGTCGGCTCTCGCCGAGCGGATCGGAGACCTCGTGGCCCAGTTGGCCGACACGCCGGAAGCCTGACGGTTCGCGGCGCCGCCGTTCCAGGCCGCATCTACAGTAGGGGCGCGTGACGTACATCATCGCCGAGCCGTGCATCGACATCAAAGACCGCTCCTGCGTCGACGTCTGCCCGGTGGACTGCATCCACGAAGCCGACCGGATTCTCGTCATCGACCCGGAGGAATGCATCGACTGCGGGGCCTGCGAGCCCGAATGCCCGGTCGAGGCGATCTTCCCCGAGGATGCGCTGCCGGACAAGTGGAACGCGTTCGTCGAGATCAACTACGCCTACGGCAAGGGGATGGACGTCGTCAACGAGCTCACGCAGAAGTACGCGGACGACAACGACGTCCACAACGAGCCGATCGCGTAGGAAAGGGCGGTGGGGGGTGTGAGGCCGCGGACGCTCGACCATGTCGCCTACTGGCTCGCGGACCGCGACGCCGTCGCGGACTTCGCCGTGCGGCATCTCGGCATGCACGTCATCGACCGGACGGACGCCTTCACCCTCGTCGGCGCCGACGCGCGGCGCGGCAAGCTGACGCTCTTCGCGGCCGACGGCCCGCGGGAGCGCGGTGCGCTCGAGCACGTGGCGCTGCGGGTCCGGAACCTCGAGCGCGCGCTCGCCGCGCTGCCCGACGGCCTCGAGGTCGAGCACCGACCAGAAGGCGAGGCGTACTTCGAGCTCGGCGAGGGCATCGCGATCGGGCTCGTCGAGGCGGAGACCGATCTCGACTACGACCTCGACCACGTCGCTTTGCGCTCGGCCGACCCGCAGGCCACGGCGTCGGAGTACGGCTCACTCGGCTTCCGCGCCGCGGCGCCGGACCCGTCAGGCTGCCCGCGGGTCGAGGTCGGCGGCGCGTGGATCGAGTTCCAGCCCGGCGAGCCCGGCGCGCCCGAAGAGCCGCTTCTCAACCACCTTGCCGTGCTCGTCGACTCGGCAGACGAGCACGTCGCCGCCGCGCGCGACCTCGGCGTCGAGATCGACGACGTCGTCGACGCCGCGAACACTCTTGCCGTCTTCGTCTGGGGTCCCGAGCGCGTGCGGATCGAGTACGTCGAGCACAAGCCGACGTTCTCGCTGACCTAGCGCTGCGATGCCCGTCACGATCGCCGGCGCCGGGATGGCGGGCCTCGTCGCCGCCGCGCGCCTCCGCGAGCTCGGCCACGAGGCGCGCGTGCTCGAGAAGGGGACGCGGGCCGGCGGCTCGATGCTCCTCTCCTCGTGCGTCGTCTGGCGGCATCTCGAATGGGACGGCTTTCGCGCGGAATGCCCCGGCGGCGACGAACGGCTGCAGCGGCTGATCTGGGAGCGGCTCGACGACGCGCTCGGCTGGCTCGAGTCGCTCGGAGCGGAGTCGGTCTGGCAGGACACCGAGAACCCGCTCACGACCGGCCGCCGCTATGACCCGCACGCGCTGACGAGGCTCCTCGCCGGGGCCGCCGGCGAGGTCGAGCTCGGGACGGCGCTGCCCGATGCCTCCGAGGGACCTGTGCTGCTCGCGACCGGCGGCTTCGCCGGACGCCTCGCACGCGAGTGCGGCCTGCTCCTGCGGGCGAACCCATGGAGCGAGGGAGACGGCCTCGACTTCGCAGTCGCACGCGGCGCCGCGACCACGGCCGGAATGGAGGAGTTCTACGGCCGCGTCATGCCTGCTCCGCCGGCGCGGATCCGGGAGGAGGACTTCGTCCCGCTCGCGCAGCTCTACGGCCGCGAGGCGCGCGTCTTCACCGACGACTGGCGCGAGATCACGCCGCCGCGGGTCGCGTGGCACGAGAACGACGTCGCACAGCTGATCGGTCCGCGCGCCTGGTACGTCGTCGCCGAGACGAACGACCGCATCGAGGCCGCGCGCGCTGCGGGCGGCACCGTCGTGCAACACGAGCACGGGCTCGCCGTTCACGTCGCGGCTGCGGTGACACACACGATCGGCGGCCTGCAGGTCGACACGCAGGCGCATGTGACCGGCGCAGACGGCCTCTGGGCGGCGGGAGTCGACGTGGGCGGTGTGGCGACCGGCGGCTACGCGAGCGGCCTCGCGCAGGCGCTCGTGCTCGGCCTCGCGGCGGCCGAGTCGATCGCCGCGAGCGCTTAGAAGCTCAAGCGCCCAAGTAGGCGCAGACCCGGCGATCGCCGGGCAGCGGCGACGGCGCGAGCTTCGTCACGCGGAGCTGCTTCCCCTCGACCTCGACCTGGGAGCCGACCGCCGGTGCGTCGCCGTCCTGCTCGACGAGCTCGTACCCGGAGGGCTTCCAGACGAAGAGAAGATGCTGCTGCGCGCCGTCCACCACGCCGAAGACTAGTGGAGCGCTATTCGTCGCCCGTCGGCTGGCCGCGCAGCTCGAGGCTCATCTTCGTCCCGCCGACTTCGTGGTCGAGCGTGAGCGTCGCACCGAGGGTGCGCGCGCGCTCCCCGAGGACTTCGAGCGCCCGCTTGCGCCGCTCAGTCGGGGCGTCGTCGCTGATCACGAGGCGCAGCGTCCCCGGCACGTCCGCCGCTGCCACAACCTCGAAGCGGGAGGGAGGTCCGCGCCGGATCGCCTCCTCGAGCGCCTCGCGCACGATCTGGTAGAGCGCGGCCTGCGTCCGCTCGCCGAGCGAGTCGATCTTCGCCACGTCGAGTGAGACCTCGATCCGGTGCTCGCGACAGCGTGATTGCATGAGCGCGTCGACCGCCGCGGTGAAGCCGTGGTCGCGCAGCGCCACCGGCTCGAGGTTGAAGGAGAGGTCCCGGAGCTCCCCGACCGTCGTCCGCGTCCGGCTGAGCGCCCGATCGAGGATCTCGCGTGCCTGCTCGAGGTCGCCGCGCCGGACCAGGTCGAGGGAGGCGTCCAGCATCAGCGCGACACCGGCGAGCGACTGCACCGGCCCGTCGTGGAGGAAGAGGGCGATCCGCCGCCGCTCGTCCTGCTCCGCCGCGAGGACGTGCTCGGCCAGGGCGCGGTCGGCGTCGTCGCTGATTCGGCTTCCGGGGCTAGTCGATGATTGCTTCACGGAGGGCGATCGCGACCGCGTGTGTGCGCGTGTCCGCCTCGAGTTTGGCGAGGATGTGCCGGACATGGCTCTTCACCGTCTCCTGGCTGATGAAGAGCTGCGTCGCGACGTCGGCGTTCGACATCCCGTCGGCGAGGAGCTGGAGGATCTCGCGCTCCCGCCCTGTGAGCATGTCGTCCTTGTCGCGGCCGGTCAGGAAGGCGGGCATGAGCGCCGGGTCGACGTAGCCTTCGCCGCTCGCGACCTTCTCGATCGCGCGCAGCAGCGTCTCGTGCGGCGCCTCCTTCAGGACATAGCCCTTCGCGCCCGACTCGAGGCCTCGGCTGAGGAGGCTGCGCTCGCTGTAGGCGGTGAAGATCAGGACGGCGCTGTCGGGCACCCTGTCCATCAGCTCCTTCGTCGCCTCGAGCCCGTCCATGCCGGGCATGCGGACGTCCATGATCACGACGTTGGGACGGCGCCGTTCGGCGAGCTTGACGGCGGTTTCGCCGTCGGCGGCCTCGCCGATCACGCGGATGTGCGGCGCTCGGCTCAGCGACAGGCGGAGCCCTTCACGGACGACCTCGTGGTCGTCGACGATCAGGCAGGTGATCTCCTCGGCGCTCACGGCCGCAAGATCATAGAGCGAAGGATCGAAATCACATAGCGAGCTCCAGCTGCTCGGCGGGCTTCGGCGGCTCGAGTCGCACGCACCGCCGGTCGCGGACGCCCTGGCTGCGGGCAAGCGCACGGACGCGTTTCCGCACCGGCTCGGTCACGTCTCGCGGCAGGTAGGCGCCTCGGCGGTAGAGCTGCTCGTAGTCGGGGAGCAGCTCGGGCCAGTCGCGCTCGAGGGCGGCGAGGAAGTGATCGCGCGTGCCGGCTCGGAGGTAGAGGAGGTTCGCCCAGATCCCGGTCGCTCCCGCGGCGCGCGCTTCGCGCACGACCTCGGCGAGCAGCTCGGGCCGGTCGCTCAGCCCAGGCAGGATCGGCGCCATCCCGACGCTCGCGTCGATTCCCGCCTCCACGAGCCGCGAGAGGGCGCGGAGGCGCTGACGCGGCGACGCCGTCCCCGGCTCGGTGCGACGCCAGATCTCCTCGTCGAGCGTGGGGACGGAGAACGTGACCGAGACGCGCGCGCGGCGGGCAGCCTCGGAGAGGACGTCGACGTCTCGCACGACGAGCGGCCCGCGCGTGATGATCGAGAACGGGCTCGAGGCCTCCGCGAAGGCCTCGATGCAGCCGCGCGTGAGGCGGTAGCGGCCCTCTGCCGGCTGGTACGGGTCGGTCGCCGCGCCCACCACGACCGCCTCTCGCTGCCAGGACGTCCGCGCGAGCTCCCGCCGCAGCACCTCCACCACGTTCGTCTTGACCCGGATGCTGGCGCCGTACCGGTCGTCCCACGACCGGTCGGCGCGCGCTTCGAAGGCGCGGACGTAGCAGAACGTGCAGCGGTGGGCACAGCCCATGTACGGGTTGAGCGACCAGTCGAACGGCATGCCGCGCACGCGGTTGAGGGCGCTGCGGCACGGCTCCTCGCGGTACTCGACTCGCATCGTGGGAGGATAGCGAACATATGTTCGCTTTTGACAGAGGCCGGCCGGGTGCGTCCCTATACTCCGGCCGGAAAGTTGGACGAGAAACCTCCTAGTACCCACGCCCTCGAGGTGAGGGCGTGACACTCCTCTTCGAGCTGATCGGGGTTGCGGTCCTGATCCTGCTCAACGCCTTCTTCGTGGCCGCGGAGTACGGCCTCGTGACGGCGCGCAGGACGCGCATCATCGAGCTCCAGCACCAGGGGAACCGTCGCGCCCGCGACGTCCTCCGGATCACGGCCGATCCGGGCCGCTTCATCGCGGCGATGCAGCTCGGCGTCACGCTCACCTCGCTGGGCATCGGCGCCGTCGGCGAGGCGACGCTGTCCCGCCAGTTCAAGCACTGGATGGCGGCCGTCCTCGCGATCATCCTCGCCTACGCGATCCTGAGCTTCTTCCACGTCGTCGCCGGCGAGCTCGTGCCGAAGGGCGCGGCACTCGGTCATGCCGAGGGAACGGCGCTCTGGGTCTCGGCGCCGGTCCGCGCGTTCTTCACCGTCTTCCGACCGGTCATCTGGATCCTGCGCCGGACGACCGATCTCATCCTCGCGGGTTTCGGCCTCGAGCCGCCGGGAGCAGAGCGCGAGGTGCACTCCGAAGCGGAGCTGCGCATGCTCGTCTCCCGCTCGACCCAGCAGGGGCAGATCGAGGAGGGCGAGCGGGAGATGATCGACAAGGTCTTCGTCTTCGGCGACAAGGACGTCGCCGACGTGATGGTGGCCAAGCCGGACGTGGTCGCGGTCTCGATCGACCTGTCGCCCGAGGAGGCGCTCGCCGTCGTGCTCGAGTCGCCGTACACGCGCTATCCGGTCTTCCGGGAGTCGCTCGACGACATCGCGGGCGTGCTCCATGTGCGCGACCTCTTCAGCGCGATCCACGACCGCGGGCTCGCCGGGGTCGATGTCGAGGGGCTGCTGCGGCCGGCATACGTCGTCCCGGAGACCAAGGACCTCGCGTCGCTGCTGCAGGAGTTCCGGCGCACGAACCAGCACTTCGCGGTCGTCGTCGACGAGTACGGCGCGATGGTCGGGATCGCGACGCTCGAGGATCTGCTCGAGGAGATCGTCGGCGAGATCGAGGACGAGTTCGACGTGCCCGAGGAGCCGGTCGAGCAGATCGGCGAGGACTCGTACCGCGTCGACGGGATGTTCTCGATCGACGACTTCAACGAGCGCTTCGGCACCGAACTGCCGGAGGAGGACTTCCACACCGTGGCCGGCTTCGTCTTCGGCCAGCTCGGGCGCGCGCCGGAGCCCGGCGACGACGTCTCCTACGACGGCATGCGCTTCGACGTGCTCGAGGTGGAGGGGAACCGGATCGAGCGGATCGCGGTGACGTTCCTCGAGCAGCCGAAACGGCGCGATCCTACCGCCGAGATCGTCGACGAGGACGAGCGCGAGTAACGCGGGTCAGTCGAGCTCGAGCGGTTCGATCGATCCGCCGGCGATCGTCCAGGCGGCGAGCTCGTCGAGGGCGACCGAGTAGATGAGATAGGGGCGGCCCTGCCAGAGCCCGACGTTCTCGACGTCGGTGCGGGAGGGCCTCGGCGGCGCCGAGACGTGCGAGTGGACGACCGCCTCGTCGAGCTCGATCTCTGACCAGCGCAGCGGATCGAGATAGAGCTCGAAGCGATACGGCGACGCCGCCTTGTTCACGGCGCGCACGTACTCGACGGCACGGTCGCCGTCGAGTAGCAGCAGGCCGCAGGACTCGTTCGGCACTTCATCCCTCGCATGGGCGGCGATCGCGTCGCGCACGGCCGGCGGCACTACCACCACAGCTTGCTCTCGTCGATCTGCCCGTCGTCCCAGAAGCTCGCGGAGAGGTACTTCCAGCCCGCGTCGGCGAGGACGCAGACGACGACGCCCTCCTCGAGCTCGCCTGCGAGGCGCTGCGCGACGTGGAGAACCGCGCCGCTCGAGACGCCGGCGAAGATGCCCTCGCGCTCGAGGAGCGCCCGTACGCCGGCGACCGCCTCCTCGTTCGAGACGAGCAGCTTGCGGTCGAGCTTCGCGACGTCGAGGATCGGCGGGACGTAGCCCTCCTCGAGCGAGCGAAGTCCCATCACCGGGTCGCCCGGCAGCGGCTCGGCGGCCGCGACCACGACGTCCGGGAAGCTCCCCCGCAGCCGCTCCCCGGCGCCCATCAGCGTCCCGCCGGTGCCGAGCCCTGCCACGAGGACGTCGACGCGGTCGAGCGCTTCCGCGATCTCGGCGCCCGTGCCCTCGTAGTGAGCGCGCGGATTCGCCTCGTTCGCATACTGGAATGGCATGAAGTAGCCCGGCTCCTGTTCCGCCAGCTCGAGCGCGAGCCGGACAGCGCCGTTCGAGCCCTGCTCGCCGGGGGACTCGACGATCGTCGCGCCGTACAGCCGGAGAAGGCGGCGCCGCTCCTCGGTGGCGTTGGCGGGGAGGACGCACGTGAGCGGGTAGCCCTTGAGCTTTGCGACGAGCGCGAGCGCGATGCCCGTGTTGCCGGACGTCGGCTCGAGCAGCTCGCGGCCGGGCTCGAGCTCTCCGGTGGTCTCGGCTGCTTCGATCATGGACAGCGCGACGCGGTCCTTGATCGAGCCGGTCGGGTTCTGTCCCTCGAGCTTCGCGTACAGCCGCACGGACGGCTTCGGCGCGAGGCGCGGCAGCTCGACGAGCGGCGTCGAGCCGACGAGCTCGAGGAGGGAACCTGCGGTGCCGGCTCTAGCAGCCACCGGCCATGGCAGGGAGGAGGATGACCGTCGCTCCCTCCCGGACCGGCGTGTCGAGCCCGTCGAGCGTCCGGACGTCTTCGCCCTCGACGTAGACGTTGACGAAGGACGCGAGCTCGTCGTCCTCGACGAGCTGGTGCCGGAGCGCCGGGAAGCGCCCCAGCAGGTCGTCGAGCAGCTCGCGGACGTTCCCGCCCTCGGCGGGAACCTCGCGCACGCCGCCGACGTCGCCGCGGAGCATCGGTGGAATCCGAACCCGGGTCATGCGTGCGCCGGCCTTCCGCTGCAGAACTCGACGTAGTCGACGTACTCGGTGATCGTGGGCGAGTCGCCGCACACCGGGCAGGCGGGGTCGCGGCGGAGCGTTACCTCGCTGAACTCGGTCGCGAGCGCGTCGAAGAGGAGGAGCCGGCCGACGAGCGGCTCGCCGATCCCGAGGCAGAGCTTCAGCGTCTCGCTCGCCTGCAGCGAGCCGACGATGCCGGGCAGGACGCCGAGCACGCCGCCCTCTGCGCAGCTCGGCGCGAGCTCCGGCGGCGGCGGCTGCGGGAAGAGGCAGCGGTAGCAGGGGCCGTCGCCCGGCTTGAACACGGTCGCCTGCCCCTCGAAGCGGTAGATCGAGCCGTGCACGAGCGGGATGCCGTGCCAGACGGCGGCGTCGTTGATCAGGTAGCGCGTCGGGAAGTTGTCGGCGCCGTCGACGATCACGTCCCAGCCGTCGGCGAGGATCCGCTCGACGTTCTCCGATGTCAGCCGCTCCCGGTAGGGAACGACCTCGACGTCGGGGTTGAGCTCCTGGAGCGTCCGCTGCGCCGACTCCGCCTTCCACTCGCCGAGCCTTGCCGTCGAGTGGAGCACCTGGCGCTGGAGGTTCGAGGCGTCGACGCGGTCGTCGTCGACGATCCCGATCCGCCCGACGCCGGCCGCGGCGAGGTAGAGCGCCGCCGGCGAGCCGAGCCCGCCCGCGCCGAGCAGGAGCACGCGGGAGTCGAGCAGCTTGAGCTGTCCCTCCTCGCCGACCTCGGGGATGAGGACGTGGCGGCTGTAGCGCTGGCGCTTCGCGCCGTCGAGCGTGCGCGGCAGCTCGGTCGGGAAGCCGCTGCGCTTCCAGTCGGTGTAGCCACCGGCGAGCGACGAGACGCTCTCGTAGCCGAGCTCCTCGAGCGACTTCGCGGCGAACGCCGAGCGGTTGCCGGCGGCGCAGTAGAGGAGGATCGGTTGCGCGTGGTCGGGCGCGGCCTGCTCGATCCTCGACTCGAGGTTGCCGCGCGGGAGGTGGATCGCGCCCGGGATCCGCCCCTCCGTCCATTCGTCGAGGTCGCGCACGTCGACGAGGAGCGGCCGGTCGTCGGCCGCGAGGAGGTCGCGTGCCTGGGTGACGTCGACCTCGTCGATCTCCGACTTGACCTGCTGCAGCAGTTCCCGGTAACTGGCCATCGCTTTCGGAAATGTAGCGACCCGCTTCCTGGCTACGCTCGGGGCGTGGCCACGGAAGCGTCCCCTCGGGTCGGGAGCCGCAACCGCCGCATCGTCATGGTCGTCGCGGTCGCCGCTGCCGTTGCGGCCGCGGCAATCGTCGGGGCGACGCTCCTGCAGACCCGCGGCGAGCGGACGACCGTTCCCGGTGCGGTGACCGAGCCGCGCCCCGGGCGGCCACCGCTGGAGCTCGACTTCGGCGTCGATGCGAGCGCGGAGGCGCGGGCGCTCGTCCGCGGGCAGACGCTCTACAACGGCAGCCACGTCGCGCAGGCGGCTGCGATTTTCGGCCGATACCACTCCCTGGCGGCACAGATCGGCTCGGCCTTCGTCGGGTGGCATGAGGATGGGCTCGCGACGGTGAGACGGCTCGCAGCGGCGCATCCGGCGAGCGGCGTCGTGCTGCTCCACCTCGGTCTGGCCGACTACTGGGCGGGTCGGAACGCGGATGCGGTCACGGCGTGGGAGAAGACCGCGAAGGTCGGCGTCGACTCGGCTTACGGGGTCAAGGCGGAGGACCTCCTGCACCCGAGCCTGAAGATCCCCGGCCTGCCGTACTTCGTGCTCGACTTCCAGCCCCCGCGAGCGATCCGCAGGCTGCCGGCGGCGGAAGAGCTCGCCGCGCTGGCGAGGGCCGCCACGCGGTCGGATGCCCGCGCGAAGCTCCTGTACGGCTCCGCGCTCTGGAACCTCGAGCGGCCGCTCTCCGCCGAGCGTCAGTTCGAGGCAGCCGCCAGGATCGCGCCGGACGACCCGGTGGCGCGCACCGCTGCAGCCGTCGGCGCGTTCACGAAGGCCGACCCGGTGAAGGCGTTCGGCCGCCTCGGGCCGCTCACGGGGGTCTTCCCGAGATCAGCAGTGGTCCGCTTCCACCTCGGCCTCCTGCTGCTCTGGGCCGGCGAGCAGAAGAAGGCCGTCGCGCAGATCCGGCTCGCGGCTGCCGACAGTCCGAGCTCGTCTTACTCGCAAGACGCCAAAACATTCCTTGCGCGTCTGCCCAGCACTAGGTCTAAGTAACGGAAATATGAGCCGAACGGCCTATGGCGCCCGCCCGGACCTGCATGGCATGGTGCACCATCGCGAGGGGAGGGGAGTATGGCCGCGACAGTTACGGAGGAAGGAACCTCTGTCGACGTGCTCGAGACGGAGGAGTGGCGAAACCTGCTCGAGGTGGCCCAGGCCGCCGGACGGGTGACCGCCGAGGAGATTGCGCTCGCGCTCGACGAGCTCGACCTCGAGCCCGCTCAGGTCGAGGACGTGTTCCGCGCGCTCGAGGAGCTGCACGTCGAGATCCTCGGCGCGGCGGTCGTGGTGGAGACGAAGGAGGAGGCGCGGCTCGCGGAGAGCGTCCGCGAGGTCTCGACCGACGCCCTCCAGCTCTTCCTCAAGGACATCGGCAAGGTCGAGCTGTTGACCGCCGCCGAGGAGGTCGAGCTTGCGAAGCGGATCGAGCGCGGCGACCACCGGGCGAAGCAGGAGATGGTGGAGGCGAACCTCCGGCTCGTCGTCTCGATCGCAAAGCGCTATCGCAACCAGGGGCTCCCGTTCCTCGATCTGATCCAGGAAGGGACGATCGGCCTCGTCCGCGCCGCCGAGAAGTTCGACTGGCGCAAGGGCTACAAGTTTTCGACGTACGCGACCTGGTGGATCCGGCAGGCGGTCGCGCGCGCGCTCGCAGACAAGGGGCGGACGATCCGGATGCCCGTCCACGTCGTCGAGAAGCTCAACAAGATCGTCCGGTCGGAGCGCAAGCTCCGCGGCGAGCTCTGCCGCGAGCCGAGCCCTGTCGAGATCGCGCGTGACGTCGACCTGCCGCTCGACGAGGTGGAGCAGATCCTCCGCAGTTCGCAGGCGCCCGTCTCGCTCGAGAAGCCCGTCGGCGAGGAGGATGAGTCGGAGTTCGGCCACTTCCTCACCGACGAGAATGCGCCGCTGCCCGACGAGGCGGCCGACACCACCCTGCGCCAGGAGCTCCTCCGCCACATCCTCGGCTCGCTCTCGCACCGGGAGCGGCGGGTGCTCGAGCTGCGCTACGGGCTCGACGGCGAGCAGCCGCGCACGCTCGACGAGGTCGGGCGCGCCTTCAGCGTGACGCGCGAGCGGATCCGCCAGATCGAGAACCAGAGCCTGAAGAAGCTTCGCGCGCTGGCGGACACCAACTCGCTCAAAGACGTCGCCTAGAAGCGCAGGGGGACTCGAGCGTCGGGGAGCTCGAGAACGAGCTCGACCGCATGCGGCTCGGCCGGCCGCCCGGTCGGCAGCCAACCGCGGCCGGCCGGGGCGAGGATCAGCGTCCGGCCCTTCTCGCCGACGAAGGCGAGGCGGTCGGGTTCCTCGACCGTCCCATCCCATAGCTTCAGCCCGGCCGTCTCGAGCTGCCTGAGCAGGAGAGGTGGGTCGCCGACGATGCCGAGCTCCGAGAAGCCGACGAGCTCCTCTGCGGCGAAGCCCCCCGGGCGGCTTGCCTCGTCCAGCCCGTGGTGCGCGACCAGCTCGACGATGTTCCCGGCCGGGTCGTGGAAGTAGACTGCGCGCGCGTCCCACGCCTCGAAGTCGACGACGTTGCCGAGCAGCTCCACCCGCTCCTGTGCCCACGCGAGCGCGGCGGCAAAGCGGTCGCCCGGCACGAGCAGCGCGAAGTGGTAGAAGGCGCCGCCGTCCTCGACGCTGAACCTGAGCCGCGTTTCGCCGACGACGATTGCGTCGCCGTCGAGCGGTAGCCCGAGCTCACCGCCGTAGAAGTCCCGCAGGTCACGCGGAGCCGAGAGGGTCACCGCCGCGAAGCGCATCGGCGCGAGCATACGATCACCCCCGTGGACGAGGCCTGGCGCGCCGAGCTGGCGGAGCTGATCGCAATCCCGAGCGTGAGCGCCGACCCGGCCCACCGGGAGGACGTGAAGCGCGCCGGTGAGTGGGTCTGCGACTTCATCCGCCGCATCGGCGGCACGGCCGAGCTGACGCCGTTTGGGGAGCGGGAGCTCGCGCTCGGCGAGATCCCCGCCTCGAACGGGGCCTCAGACGCGCCGACCGTCCTCGTCTACAACCACTTCGACGTCCAGCCGCCCGCCCCGCTCGACCTCTGGGAGTCCGACCCGTTCGAGCTCGACGTCCGCGGCGAGTGGGCCTACGGTCGCGGCGTCGCCGACGACAAGGGCCAGCTCTGGATCATCCTCCGCGCGGCCCAGCGGCTCGTCGAGGCGGGCGCGCTGCCCGTCAACCTCCGCTTCGCGTTCGACGGTGAGGAAGAGGTCGGTGGCCACACGATCGCCGACTTCGTCGCGCAGGACGAGCGCGGCGCCGACGCCGCCGTGATCTTCGACGGGGGAATGCTCCGGCGGGACGTGCCCACGATCGAGCTGGCAACCCGCGGGCTCGTCGGCTTCGACCTGCAGATGCGAACCGGCGCGCGCGATCTCCACTCCGGCATGTACGGCGGCGTCGCGCTCAACGCGATCCACGCGCTCATGCGCTGCCTCGAGACGGTGCTCACCGGTCCCGACGGCCGGCTGCCCGAACCGTTGCGCCAGGGGATCGCCCAGCCTACGGCCGAGGAGCTCGAAGCGTGGTCGCAGCTGCCGTCCGGTGCCGAGGCTCTCTCGGAGCAGGGCGCCCTGCCCCTTGACGCGAAGGCTGCCGAGGAGTTCTACGTCCGTACCTGGGCGGAGCCGTCCGCCGACGTGAACGGGATCCTCGGCGGCAAGCCCGGCGTCCGCAACACGACGCTCAGCGTCGCCGCGTCGGCCGAGTTCTCGATCCGGCTCGCGCCCGGGCAGGACGTCGAGACGATCGGCGCCGCCGCCGAGCGGCTCCTACGCGACGCGGCGCCGGCCGGGGCCGAGCTCGAGATCGTCTGGGGCGGGGCGAACCCGGGCGTCGTCCGGGCCGACGCGCCCGCCGTCCAGCTCGCCCTGGACGCGTTCGAGCAGGCGCTCGGCACCCGGCCGCTCCTCACGCGGGTCGGCGGCTCGATCCCGCTCATGCCGGCACTGACGGAGAAGGGGATCGACACGATCCTCACCGGCTTCGGCCTGCCCGAGTCGAACATCCACTCGCCGAACGAGCGCTTCCTCGTCCCGTACTTCGCGGCCGGGATCGACACCGCCGCCGCGCTCTTCACGGCCCTCGGCCGCCTGAACGACTAGCTACAGCGCGTGCGGGTGGTGCGGGTGCTCGCAGTGGAGCCACTCGTGGCCGAACTCGCGCATGGCGTCGATGATCGGCAGGAGTGACTGGCCCTTCTCCGTGAGCCGGTACTCGACCCGCGGCGGCGTCTCGGCGTAGCTCTGCCGCTCGAGGATCCCGTCGGCCTCGAGGGCGCGGAGCCGCTCGGCGAGCGTGCGCGGGCTGATGCCCTGGCACGAGCGCTCGAGCTCGGAGAAGCGCCGCGGGCCCTCGGAGAGATCGTGGACGAGGAGGGCGGTCCACTTCGCGCCGATGATCGCGGCGCTGGCCGCGACCGCGCAGGTGCCCGCCTCGTGGATCGGGTTCATCGTGCGAACGGCCATCTCGTCTCGATTGTACGCCCGCCCTGCTGAGGGCGGTATTGCCGCCGCTCAGCCGTCCCCGATGAGCCCCTCGGCCTCGGAAAGGCCTCGTCCGATCCGGCGTGTGAGCCGCGGGAAGACGATCGTGATCGCCGCACCCACGACCGCCCAGCCGGCGATGATGAGCGGGAACAGGTCATAGGGATAGGCCGGCTTCGGCCAAACCTGCTTGTAGAAGGTGTAGACGATCGCGGCCGTCGCCAGTACGAGGATGGCGGCTCGCCACCGCGGCTCGCGGTGCTCCCAGTGCAGGTATTTGGCGGCGCCGAACTGGATGACGAAGTAGGCGATCAGCATTGCGAGCACGCCGGCGGTCCCCGGATAGAAGAATGCATTGACGGCCGTCGTCCCGTTCACGCGAAGCCAGATCGTTATGGCCAGCCCGAAGAGCATCACGACGGCGAGCGAATTCGCCGGTGAGCCCGTCCGCACCGATGCGTCCCCGAGCCGGCGTGTGACGAAGCCGTCACGGCCGAGGGCGAACAAGATGCGCGACGCGCCGGCGGCGCAGCCGAGGCAGCTCGCGAACGCGCTCAAGGTCGCTCCGAAGTTGATCGCGTCCTGCATGCCGCTGCCGACGTACTGCCGCGACAGGTCGCCCAGGGGCGCGCTCGAGCCCGAGAACGCCTTGATTCCGGCGCCGTCGATCCCGAATCCGAGCGACTGCGCGAGCATGACGATCGTGTAGAAGACGCCGCAGAAGCCGACTGCGACGGCGATCGCGAGCGGGATGTTCCGGCGCGGGTTGTTCGTCTCCTCGCCGAGCGCAGCGGCGCCCTCGAAGCCGCCGAAGCTGAGGAGGCCGAACACCGAGGCGAATGCAACCGCGCCGACGGTCGTCCCCGAGGCCGGTATGAACGGCTTGAGCGTGAAGGCCTGACCGTTCGGGGCCGAGCCGCCGATCACCTTCCAGAAAATGATGACGACGAGGATCACGATCAGCGTCACCGAGATCCCCTCGAAGGAGAGCAGGGCGCGGGTCGCGATCTTCACGTCGCCGTAGGCAAGGAACCAGACGAGCCCTGCGGCAATCAGCGAGACGACGATCCACGACGGGTTGTGCCAGATTCCTGCACCGTCGAGGAACGAGGTGCCGAAGAGCCCGATCTCGGCGATGTTCGCGCAGATGAAGCACGAGTACGTCGCGAGCAGCGCCCAGCCGGCGAAGAAGCCTGCACGCGGTCCGAGCGTCACGCCGGCGAGCGCGTACGTCGAGCCGGCATGGTTGAAGAAGCTCGTCAGCCTGACGAAGGAGTACGAGATCAGGCCGATCGCGATCGCGGCGAACAGGAATGCGAGCGGGACGGCGCGTCCGACGAGCGACGCCGGCACGGTGCCGTTCAGAGCCATTGCGGCGGTCGGCGCCATGATCCCGACAGAGATCGCGATCGCCTCCCAGAAGCGCAGCTCCCGCCGGAGTGACCCCTTGACGTACTCCTCGTGTGCGACGACAGCGTCGCTCATCGTTCCCCTCCTTCAAAGATTGATTCCGGGACGAAGCAGCCGACGACCCAGTTCGGCGCGTCCACGACCTCGTGGATCCGTAGGTCGCAGGCGACGCTCGCAACCGCGTACGCTTCCTCCCGGCCGAGTCCATGGTTCTCGCCGAGCCAGCCGACCGTCGCCCGGACGGCGTCGCGCGCCGCCTCGAGCAGGTCGGGCCCGACGCCGGTGCAGACGTGGTAGCTCGACTGTTCGTGCTCGGCCACCGCTCCGGCCGGGACGTCGTACTGCGGCGCGTCGACGTGGATGTCCTTGCGCACGGTGAGCCGGAGGACGACATCCATCGCAGTCTCGATGGCCGTGCCGCACACCTCGCCGTCCCCCTGGGCGGCGTGTGTGTCGCCAAGCGAGAAGAGCGCGCCCTCGACGCCGATCGGGAGGTAGAGCGTCGTGCCGGGGTTGAGGTGCTTCGTGTCCATGTTCCCGCCCCAGCGCGAGGGCGGCACGATCGAGTGCGGCCCCGGCTCCGGCGGAGCAACGCCGAGGGTGCCCGGGAACGGCCGGAAGGGCAACTCGATCCGCTCGGAGAACCGCACAGTTCCGTCGCTCACCTCGGAGATGCGAAGCCACGGATCCGGGAATTCCTCCGTGAGTAGCCCGAAGCCGGGGATGATCGCCGTCCACCCCCACGTCGGCGGCCGGAACTCGAGCAGTTCGACCGCGAGCGTGTCCCCCGGCCGGGCGCCCTTGACGAAGATAGGGCCGCTGACCGGGTTCACCTTTGCGAAGTCGAGCGCCTCGACCGCGGCGGCCGTCGAGCTCGGGCCTATCTGCTCGTCAGACGCGTCGCGAACGTGGAGGAGGACCGTCTCGCCCGACTCGATCTCGAGTGCCGGGTCGAGAGAGTTGTCCCACGCGTACGCGAAGGCGTCCGGTCGCAGATCGTGGATCGAGCCCGTCTGCATGACGCCGATCATCTCGCCCCCGCGGTCGGCTGCGCAAGGGCGGCGCCCCTAGTCCCAGGGGGGCGGGTTGTGCGTCCAGCGGCCGCCGAGCATCGTGGCCACGACCTGCAGCTCGCGCAGCTCCTCCGGCTCGCACGCGAACGGGTCGCGGTCGAGCACGACGAGGTCGGCGTACCGGCCCGGGACCAGCGTCCCGCGCACCCGCTCGTCGTGCGAGAGCCAGGCCGGCGCAACACAGACCGCGTGCAGCGCTTGCTCGAGCGTGAGCCTCTGGTCCTCGCGCCAGTGGCCGACGACTGCGGCGACTACGCCGGCCCACGGCTCGAGCTCCTCCACGGGTGCGTCGGAGCCGTTCGCGAGGAGGGCGCCGGAGTCGAGCAGCGAGCGGAACGAGTACGCGCCGTCGAGCCGGCCCGCCCAGTAGCGCTTGGCGAGCTGCTCGTCGGACGGCGCGTGCGAGAACTGGACGGACGCGGCGACGCCGAGCTCCGCGAAGCGCGCGACGTCCTCCGGCGCGAGGCACTGGGCGTGCTCGATCCGCGGGCGCAGGCCGCGCGGCCGCCAGGCGTCTTGCGAGCGCTCGAACGCGTCGAGGGCCGCGCGGTTCGCCGCGTCGCCGATCGCGTGCACGCCGACCGGCCAGCCCGCCTCGGCGCCCTCTCGGGCGATCTCCTCGAGCTCCTCGCTCGTCGTGATCACGACGCCGCTCCCATCCGACATCCACGCTGTCTGGGAGCCCAGCGTCCCGTCCATGAACGCCTTCAGGTAGCCGAGTCGCAAGAGCGGCGACCCGGCGCCGCTGCGGAGGCCGACCGAGCGGAGGTCTGCGAGTCGGTCCGCCGGCGTCGACTGCCAGACGCGAAGCGGCACCCCTCCTTCCTGCTCGAGCCTCTGCCAGAGGCCGATCGCGCCGAGCCAGCCGTCCTTGTCGTGCACGGCCGTGACGCCGCGCGCCGCTGCGAGCCGCACTCCCTCCCGCATCGCCGCGACGTACTCGTCGTCCGGCGCCTGCGCGTAGCGCTCCTTGAACTGCCAGGCCGCCCGCTCGTAGAGGACGCCCGTGGGCTCGCCGCCCTCGTCCCGCACGACGACGCCGCCCTCGACCTCGAGGTCGCCGCCCGCGAGCGCGAGCGCGGCGGAGTTCAGCCAGAGCGCGTGGTAGTCCTTCGAGATCAGCATCGCGGGCCGCTCCGCCTCGATCTCGTCGAGCGCCTGCCGCGTCGGCGGCCCGTCGGGCCAGCCCGCGTCGCGCCAGCCCTGGCCGCGCAGCCAGATACCGCTCCTTTCGGCGGCGCGCACGCGGTCGAGCGCCTCGGCCAGAGACGCGCAGCCGTCGAGCCGGACGTCGCGCCGCGAGAGCGCCCAGGTGGGGAAGTGGACGTGCGAATCGGTGAAGCCGGGCAGGACGCAGCGGCCGCCGAGGTCGACCGTCTCGGGGCTCGGCAACGAGGTTTCGTGCACGCCGACCCCGCCGGCGATGCGCTCGCTTGCGATCCAGAGCGAGGAGACGGTCGGCAGGGACGGATCGAGCGTGCGGATCGTCCCGTTGCGAAGGATCACGGCGCCGAGCGTAGTCGACGCTTCCCGTACGATCCTATTCGCCATGGCCTGGGACGTCCTGAGCGACGAGCAACGGGAGCTGCGCGACCTCGTCCGGCAGCTCGCGCGGGAGCGGATCGCCCCCCGGGCCGCCGAGATCGACGCGTCGCACGAGTTTCCGTGGGACGTCGTCGAGCTCTTCCGGGAGAACGACATCTTCGGCCTCTTCTTCGCCGAGGAATACGGCGGGCTCGGCACCGGCGCGCTCCTCTCGCTGATCGCGATCGAGGAGGTCGGGAAGGTCTGCGCGACGTCGGCGCTCATTCTCGCCGTGCAGGAGCTCGGATCGCTCGGGCTCAAGCTCGCCGGCACCGACGAGCAGAAGGAGCGCTACCTCCCCAAGCTCGCCTCGGGGGAATGGCTGCCGGCCTACGCGCTCACCGAGTCGGGCTCCGGCTCCGACTCGGCGGCGATGCGGACGACGGCGCGTCGCGACGGTGACGACTACGTGCTCGACGGTTCGAAGCGCTTCATCACGAACGCGGGCGTCGCGAACCTCTACACGGTCTTCGCGAAGACCGACCCAGATGCGGGGCATGCCGGCATCTCGGCGTTCGTCGTCGAGGCGGACGCGCCCGGTTTCGCAGTCGCACGGCTCGAGCCGAAGATGGGCATCTCCGGCTCGACGACCGGGGAGCTGACCTTCGACGGCTGCCGCGTCCCCGCCGACAACCTCCTCGGCGAGGAGGGCGAGGGCTTCCGGATCGCGATGCGGATCCTCGACCGCTCCCGGCCCGGTATCGCGGCCCAGGCGCTCGGGATCGCGCAGGGCGCCACCGACTACGCGCTCGAGTACGCGAAGACGCGCGAGACGATGGGGAAGCCGATCGGCCAGCACCAGCTGATCCAGGCGAAGCTCGCCGACATGGAGACGGAGTGCGAGGCGGCGCGCGGCCTCCTCTACCGCTTCGGGCGCATGGCGGACGAGGGCGTCGAGGGGCAGGAGCTGACGAAGGCGTCGGCGATGGCGAAGCTCAAGTGCGGCGACGTCGCGATGGCCGTGACGACCGATGCGGTGCAGATCCTCGGCGGCTACGGCTACATCAGGGAGTACCCGGTCGAGCGCTTCATGCGCGACGCGAAGATCACGCAGATCTACGAGGGGACGCAGGAGATCCAGCGGCTCGTGATCGCCCGCGAGATGTTGAAGGAGTCGCGCGCCTTCCTGCTTGCGGGTGTCTGAGCTCTGGCGTCAGTCCGAGCACGAGCCGCTCGCGTCGGTGGAGTGGGACGAGGCGCGCGTGGAGGAGGCGATCGCGGCGATCGTCGCCGATGCCGAGGCGGCTTTCGACGGCACGCGCTGGCCGTGGCATCCGCACGACGGCGACGACGACGGCCCGACCTGCGTCTACATGGGCGCCGCGGGCGTGATCTGGGCCCTGCACGAGCTCGGCTCGACCGGCTGGAAGGACGCCTGCGCCGCGCTCGTCGACCGCTACCGCGCCGAGCCGGACATGCCGAAGTACGCATCCGCCGGCAGCTACTGGGCGGGCGAGTGCGGGATCGCACTCGTCGCCTACGGGCTCACCGGCGACGCCGGTCTCGCCGACCGCGTCCACGAGCTCGTGCTCGGGAACCTCGAGTCGCCGACGAACGAGGTGATGTGGGGGACGCCCGGAACGATGCTCGTCGCGGAGGCCATGCTCGCGTGGACGGGCGAGGCGCGCTGGGACGAGGCGTGGCGAGCCTCGGCGGAGCGCGTCGAGGCAGCTCGGGACGAGGACGGCCTCTGGACGCAAGACCTTTACGGCCGCGTGTTCCGCTTCCTCGGCCCGGCGCACGGCTACGCCGGGGACGTGCGCGCGCTCGCCAACCGCGGCGAGGCGCCGCCGCTCGCCGACCTCTCGCCGTACCTCCTGCGGGAGGACGGGCTCGTCAACTGGATGCCGACGACCGAGATTACGCCCGAGGAGATTCGCGTCCAGTGGTGCCACGGCGCGCCGGGCATGGTCGCGACGCTCGGCGACCTCCTCGATCTGGAGCTCGCCCTCGCCGGCGGCGAGCTCACGTGGCGCGCCGGCCCGCTTGCGAAGGGCCCCAGCCTCTGTCACGGCACTGCCGGCAACGCCTATGCCTTCCTCGTCCTCCACCGCCGGACGGGCGACGAGCTCTGGCTCGACCGGGCGCGCGCGTTCGCGCTGCACGCGATCGGCCAGGTCGAGCGGGAGCGCGCCGAGCTCGGCCGGGGCCGCTACTCGCTCTTCACCGGCGACGTAGGGGTCGCGCTCTTCCTCCGCCACCTGCTCGACGGCGAGGACCGCTTCCCGACGATGGGCCCGTTCAGCGCCTAATCGAGCCGAGGCCCGGCTCACCACCTCGTTCGCCGGCCGCCGGGCGAGAGGACTGTGACTGTGTCGCTGTCCCGTCTGGGGCTGTCGTCAGGTTGGTGCTGGTGCTCTTCGCTTGTGACTCGGTGAGAGGATGACCCCCGCTGCGGGTGTCTTGCGAGTGATGTGTCCGGGTGGAGAGACCGGTGCCGGCCTGGCGCCCGCTTGCTGGCCTGATCAGAAGCCTGTCCGCCTTGGGGGGCGTGACCCGTCACAGTCTTGCCGCGTGCGGTTTTCCACCCCAGACCGACACCGGATGTGTCCCCCAACGCTTGGGCTGGA
>DAIMGZ010000003.1:0-40154 GCA_036723535.1 Gaiellaceae bacterium | reverse complement strand
CTCCAGTGGGTGATCACCGCGTACGCCATCCTCTTCGGCGGGACGCTGCTGCTCGGCGGCCGGCTCGCCGACTTGCTCGGCCGACGGCGCATGTTCGTCGCGGGCCTCGCGCTCTTCGCCGCGAGCTCCCTGCTCTGCGGCTTCGCCTGGTCGTCGGGCTCGCTCGTCGGCTTTCGGGCGCTCCAGGGACTGGGAGGCGCGCTTCTCGCTCCGGCTGCGCTCTCGCTCCTGATGACGACGTTCGCCGAGGGACGCGACCGCAACCTGGCCCTCGGGATCTACGGCGCCGCCTCGGGCAGCGGTGCCGCTGCGGGCGTCCTCCTCGGCGGCGTCATCACCTCGTATCTCGGCTGGTCGTGGATCTTCTTCGTCAACGTTCCGGTTGGAGTCGCCGCGATCGCGCTCACACCGCTCTTGCTGCGCGAGAGCCGCGCGGAGCTGCCACACCGGCACTTCGACCTGGCGGGCGCGGCCACCGTCACCGGCGGGCTGATGCTGCTCGTCTACGCCCTGACGCGGGCGGCGACCGACGGCTGGAGCTCACCCGTCACGCTCGGCCTGCTGGGCGCCGCCGCGGCGCTCGTCGCGGCGTTCGTCGCGATCGAGTCGCGCTCGCGGTCGCCCCTCTTGCCGTTGCGGATCTTCCGGCTCCGGGCGCTCTCCGCCGCGAACGCGGCGATGGCGATCGTCGGGGCGGTCGCCTTCTCGGAGTTCTTCGTTCTGACCCTGTACCTGCAGGACGTCCTCCACTACTCGGCGCTGAAGACCGGTGTCGCCTTCGTCGCCTTCGCGCTGACGGTCGTCGTCACCTCGAACCTCGCGCAGGTGGTGGTCGGGCGCGCCGGCGTCCGCGCGACGCTCGTCGCGGGGCTCACGCTCGCGACGGTGTCGGTGGCCCTCCTCACGCGGCTACCGGTGGACGGCCACTACTTCTGGGACATCTTCCCGGCCTTCGTGCTCGGCGGCGCAGGGATGGGCTTCTCCTTCGTCCCGGTCACCATCGCCAGCCTGACGGGCGTCGAGCGCGCCGACGCCGGCGTCGCCTCGGGCCTCGTGAACACGAGCCGTCAGATCGGCGGCGCGATCGGCCTCGCGGTGATCAGCACCGTCGCAGCGAGTGCCACTTCCAGCTACGCGCACGCCCACACCCTCTCGGTCGCGAGCGCGCCCGCATCCGTCGACGGGTTCCAGACGTCATTCGACGTTCTCGGCGGCCTGCTGCTCGTCGGGATCGCCGTGGCCGCGATCTTCCTACGGCCGGCGAGAGAGCGTGCGGAGGAGGCCGAGGCGCCGCAGCTGCAGGAGGCGGCGTGACCAGCGACGACCGGGCTATGCGCCGGCATCGCGTCGACGAGCTGCTGCAGCAGATCGACGCCCAGCGGCGTCGCCAGCTCCGGCTGGAGGCCACGGGCATGCAAGCGCCGGTTCTCGAGCGGGAGGTCGAGCAGACGCGGCAGCAGCTAGCCGATCTCGTCCGCTGACGAACCGGCGCCGGTAACGTGGCCCGTATGCGGGCGACGAGCGAGTACGAGCGCAAGCTCGATGCTCCGGTCGGCTTCCGGCTCCCGCCGCTCGGCGGCCGGCCGCTCGATCCGCGCGTCTTCACCTCCGTCTACTACGACGTGCCCGGCGGGTCGCTCGCGGCTGCAGGCATCACGTTCAGGTGCCGTACCGAAGACGGCCACAGCGTCTGGCAGCTCAAGCTCCCGGCCGAGGGCTCGCGCCTCGAGCTCGAGGAGGAGGGTGGTCCGCGGCAACCGCCGCGGGCGATGCTCGAGCTGCTCCGAGCCCACCTGCGGCATGGTCCGCTCGAGCGCGTCGCCGAGCTGCGCACGCGGCGGAGTGGCGAGCTCGTCGCGCGCGACGGGACGACCGCCGAGGTGACCCTGGACGAGGTGGCGGTGATCGACTCTCGCAGGGTGCGCGACCGGTTCGTCGAGGTCGAGGTGGAGCTTCGCACCGGCAGCCCGGCCCACCTCGACGTCCTTGCAGAGGAGCTCGCCTCGGCCGGCGCGGAGCGGGGGAACGGCCTGCCCAAGGTGTTCCGCGCACTCGACCGCGGCTCAGCGAACGCTCCGTCTTCGCAGTCGCCGTTCGAGGCGCTACGCAGCCGGCTGCGCGAGCAGCTGCGCGAGATCGAGCGGCACGACCCGGGAACGCGGCTCGGCCGCGATCCGGAAAGCCTCCACGACATGCGCGTCGCGGTGCGCCGCCTGCGGGCGTTGCTGCGGGCGGGGAAGCGGCTTTTCGCGTCGGACACCGCCGAGCTCGACGCGCGACTGAAGCAGCTCGGCGGCGTCCTCGGCGAGGTGCGGGACATCGACGTCCTCCTCGCACGCCTCGAGACGGAGGCGGCTCAGCTCGGAGGGGAGGATGCGAGGCAGGCTGTGGCGCTTCTCGCGGGCCTGCGGACCGAGCGCTCGTGCAGCCGGGCCCGTCTGCTCGCCGCTCTTCGCTCGGACGACTACCTCTCGCTCCTCGACGACACCGCTCGGACGATCGAGGAGCTCGAGCCGAGCGGCGCGGAAACGCCTCTCGACGAGCTCGCCGACAAGGCATTCGCCAAGCTCCGCAAGGCCGTCCACGACCTCCCCGACGACCCGGCTGACGAGGAGCTGCATGCCATGCGCAAGGTCGGCAAGCGAGCCCGCTATGCGGGCGAGCTCGCGGGACGGAAGAACTCCGTGCGACGGGCGAAAGTGCTGCAGGACGTCCTCGGCGAGCACCAGGATGCGGTCGTCGCCGCCGAGCGGCTCCGAAAGCTTGCCGCCGCGGCGTCGCCCGAGCAGGCGCTTGCCGGCGGCCGCCTCGTCGAGCGGGAGGAGGAACGCCGCGCCGAGGCGCGGGCGGCGTGGTCGAAGGCCTGGAAGAGGCTTCGCAAGACGCTGTGACCGTCCGCGCTGCCGGCGGCCTCGTCGTTCGCGAGGGAAAGGTGCTCCTCGTGCACCGGCCGAAATACGACGATTGGACGTTCCCGAAGGGGAAATGCAACTCCGGTGAGTCGGACGAGGCATGTGCGCTGCGGGAAGTCGAGGAGGAAACGGGGCTTCGCTGCGAGCTCCTAGAGGAGATAGGAGAAACGAGCTACCGCGACAGCAGGGGCCGGCCGAAGATCGTTCGCTACTGGCGCATGCGCGCCGTGGCCGGAGAGTTCATGCCCCAGGACGAGGTGGACGAGATCCGGTGGGAGGCGCCGGAACCCGCCGCACGCCTGCTCAGCTGGGGGCGCGATCTGCCGCTGCTGGAGCAGCTGTGACGAGCGTCCTCGTTCGTCACGCGTCGGCCGGCGACCGCCACGGCTGGGCCGGGGACGACCGCCTGCGCCCCCTCGACGCTCGTGGCCGCCGCCAGGCCGCACAGCTCGTCGAGCTCCTCCGCCCGCTCGACATGCGCCGTGTCGTGTCGAGCCCGTACGTCCGCTGCGTCGAGACGGTCGAGCCGCTCGCCGCCGCGCTGGGGTTGCCGGTGGAACGGGACGATCTGCTCGCCGAGGGCGCGGGCCGGGCGGCGTTCGAGCTGTTCCGCGAGGAGGGCGTCGTCTGCTGTACGCACGGCGACGTCGTCGACGAGCTGCTGGGCCGCGGCTTGAAGAAGGGAGCCGCGGTCGTGCTGCGCGACGGACAGGTCGTGCGCGAGATTCCCGCCCCGTAGCTGCCGGCTACGCGGCCAGCGCGTCGAGCGAGGCGAGGACGGCGCCCTCGCGGATGCCGCCGTCGCAGACGTGAAGCGGGGCTCCGAGCCTCCGCTGCACCTCGACGAGAAGGATGACGCCGGCCGGGAGGATCTCGGCGCGCGCCCGGTCGACGCCGAAGCGACGGGCGATCTCGCGGGGTGAGCATGTCTCGACGAGCCGCAGCGCCTCGGCCAGTTCCGTCTCGTCGAGCGCGGCGCCGGCGAGCCGGCGGGTTGCGCGGGCGCTGCCGCCGACGGCGAGCGCCGCTTCGACGGCCGGTGGCTCGAGGCAGCCGAACGCATCCCTCGCCTCCGTCCGCATGTCGCCGCCGCGGGTGGTGAGGCGAACCGAGCCGAGGTCGACAGACTCGATCCATCCCGGCTCGGCGGCGGGGCTGCCGACGGCGATCTCGGTCGAGGCACCACCGATGTCGCAGACGGCGATCCGCGACGGAAGCGGGATGCCTGCGGTGAGGACGGCGCCACGGTAGGCCAGCGTGCCCTCCTCCTCCTTCGTGAGCACGCGCGCCTGCACCCCGGCCGCGCGCGTCAGCGCAGCCACAAGCTCGTCTGCGTTGCCCGCCTGGCGGCCGGGAGCCGTGAGGAAGACGTCGAGCGACTCGACGTGCTTGCGCCTCGCTACGGCGGCCATGCCGCGAACGGCCTTCGCGGCGGCGGCGAGGTGGACGGCTGAGACGGCGCCGACGCGCTCGATCTCCTCGCCGAGCGAGAGCCGCACCTTCTCCTTGTCGAGCGGGACGAGACCCCCTCGACCGGCGCCCGCGACAAGCAGCCGCGTCGTGTTCGACCCCACGTCGATCACCCCGAAGCGCATCGCCACGCATCGTAGGTCCGTCGTCGGCGAGCACGGCAAACACCTGGTGACCAAGCGGAGACGGTCCGGGGGACGGTTAGTGCGAGCGGGCCAACGAGAGCCGCCGCCGGGCCCGCCGCATCAGCATCTGCTGCCCGGAGCGGGGACGCTCGTCCTTCTTCGGATGGACACGCTGCCAGTGGCCTTTCGCGTCGAGCTCGAACGAGGTTGTGGTATCGCGCCACAGCGCCTCGAGCGTGGCGCCGAGCTCCGCCTGGAACGCGACGTCCTCGACCGGCGTGACGACCTCGACCCGGTGGTCGAGGTTGCGCGGCATCAGGTCGGCGCTTCCCATGAAGCAGACGCTGCGGTCGGCCGCGTCGAACACGAAGAGCCGGCTGTGCTCGAGGAATCGGCCGAGCACGCTCCGCACGCGGATGTGCTCGCTCAGCCCGGGAACTCCCGGCCGCAGCGAGCAGACCCCCCGGACGAGCAGGTCGATCCTCGCCCCGGCCGCGGACGCGGCGTACAGCTCGTCGATCACCTGCGGGTGCGTCAGCCCGTTCACCTTGATCCGGATCCGCGCCTTCTTGCCCGCCTCGGCGGCCGCGGCGACGATGCGGATCTCCTCGACCAGCCGCTCGCGGAGGGTGAACGGCGCCACGAGGAGCTTGCGGAAGTGCGCGGGCCGCCCGAATCCGGTCAGGTGGTTGAAGAGGCTGGCGATGTCGTCCGCGATCTCCTCGTCGGCGGTGAAGAGGCCGAAGTCCTCGTAGCTGCGGGCGGTGACTGCGTTGTAGTTGCCGGTGCCGAGGTGGACGTAGCGGCGCAGCCGCCCCGCCTCTCGGCGGACGACGAGCGTCATCTTGGCGTGGATCTTGAGGCCCGGGAAGCCGTAGACGATGTGGACGCCCGCCTGCTCGAGCGCGCGCGACCACTCGATATTGCGGCGCTCGTCGCCGCGCGCCTTGATCTCGACGAGACAGACGGCCTCCTTGCCGCGCTCGACCGCATCGATCAGCGCCGGCACGAGCGGCGATTCGTCGCTCGTCCGGTACACGGTCGACTTGATCGCGATCACGTCGGGATCGGCTGCGGCGCGGTCGACGTACGACTCGAAGCTGCTCGCGAACGAGTCGTAGGGGTGGTGGACGAGGAGGTCTCCGGTCCGGATCGCGGCGAACTGCTCGGGGGCCGAGTCGATGGAGTTCCACGGCGGTCGCGCGACGGGTAGCCAGGGCTCGTTCTTGAGATCGGGCCGGTCGAGCTTCCAGAGCTCGCCGAGATCGGCGAGGTCGAGCATTCCCTCGAGCGGGTACACGAGGTCGTCCAAGACGCGCAGCCCCTGTTGCAGCCGGTCCAGCATCGCCTGCGACATCGACGCGGACACCTCGAGCCGCGTGACCTCGCCGAAGCGCGCGCGGCGCAGCTCGAGCTGGACCGCCTCGAGCAGGTCGTCAGCTTCGTCCGAGACCTCGAAATCGCCGTCGCGCGTGACGCGGAAGACCGCCCGCTCGAGGATCTCCATGCCCGGGAAGAGGTCGGGCATGTAGTGCGAGAGGACGCGCTCGAGCGGCACGAACCGGCCGCGGCGCCCAACGGGGAAGAAGCGCGGCAGCCCCTCCGGCACCTTGACCCTGGCGAAGCGCTCCTCCCCGGTGTCGGGATCGGCGACGAACAGGCCGAGGCTGATCGAGAGCGCCGAGATGTAGGGGAAAGGCTGCCCGGGGCCGACCGCGAGCGGCGTCAGCACCGGGAAGATCTCACGCTGGAAGCGGCCGTCGAGCTCGGTGCGCTCTTCAGGCTCGAGCTCCTCGACGCCGGAGACGACGATCTTCTCCTCCGCGAGCGCCGGGCAGAGCTGTTCGCTCCACAGCTTCGCGTGGCTGCCGTACAGGTCGAGCACGCTCTCGCGTGCGTCGACGAGCGTCTGCTGCGGCGTCCGGCCGTCGGGCAACCGCCTGCTCACCCCGGCCGCCGCCTGGCCGGTCAGCCCGGCGACTCCGATCATGAAGAACTCGTCCAGCATCTCGGCCGAGACCTTGAGGTAGAAGACCCGCTCGAGCAGCGGCGTCATCTCGTCGCGCGCCAGCTCGAGCAAGCGGGCGTCATAGTCGAGGAACGAGAGCTCGCGATTGATCAGCCGCTCGGCGGCGGCAGCGGTGCGCTTGCGAGCACGGACAGTCGCCACCGCACGAGCCTACCCCGCTTCGACGTCCCTGCAGGTAACGGTCCGGTTACCGCTCACGGCGATCGGTCACCACCCCGTCTCCGAGCGGTTGCCGTGCGCCGTCCGCGGCCTACTTGGTCAGGTGGGAGACCCAGTCGGGATCCCAGAGGCGGAAGCCGCCCAGAAAGGCGTTTTCGTTCTCTCCCCGGCGGCAGCCGTCGGGCAGCTCGTCGAGCTCGTCGACGCCGCCCCCTCCGAGAACAATCTCATCCGGTTCCATCGCCGCCGAAAGCTGCTCGACCGCGGCGAACACGGCCTGTCTCCATTTCTTCTTGCCGAGCTTCTTCAGCCCCCGCTCGCCCACGTAGTCCTCGAACGTCTTCTTGCGAAACGGGAGATGCCCAAGCTCGAGCGGCTCGATCACGCCGTCCACGATCATGGTCGACCCCAAACCCGTCCCGAGGCCGAGAAACAGCATTCGCCCGCCGCGGTAGCTACCAACCGCCTGCATCACCGCGTCGTTGACAACTTCCGTCGGCTTCCCGAAAGCTCCCTCGTAATCGAACCCGACCCAGCCCTCGCCGAGGTTCACAGGCTCGGCAATCACCTTGCCGCCCCTGACCGGCGCCGGGATCCCCACGGAGACCGCATCCCAGCTCCAGCCGGTCACTGCCGCCAACGTTCCGGTGACCATTTCCTCCGCCGTAAGCGACCGGCCGGAAGCAAACCGTCGTCGCTCTCGCTGGTTCGAGGTCAGCGCCTTCACGTGCGAACCCCCGACGTCGACAGCGAGAACTACCCGCTCAGCCACGACAGGTCGGCGCTTCGCTCACGCAGGTTGCGGTTGCCGCCCCCGCCGCCGCGCCCTCTCGAGCAAGAGGGCGTCGAGCCGGACACCGCGCTGACGAGGCTCGCCTGCGGCGATCGTCACTTCCAGTTCGAGCTCATCGTCGCTGAGCTCTTCGATGGAGTCTCGGCCGTTGACAAGAGGCCGTCCGGTGCGTTCGTCGCGCTCGAGTCTCATGTCGCTCCCCTTCTCACCATGGCCATTGCGGGCGGGCGAACAGGTATACGGCTGCACAGTCTCACAAAGGACGATCCCGTCGGTGCTAGTCGGCGAGATCCTTCGCGCGCAGCTCGGCGAGCGCCTGTGCCGATTTCCCTAGCTCGAGGCCCATCCCGGCGAGGACGCGATCGGTCTTCGTGAATTGGATCTGGTCGTACTGCACGACCTGGACGCGATTTCCGCTCGGATCGCGGAAGTCGAGCCGGGGGCCGGGAAGGATCTCCACCCTTGCTTCCTCGAGCGCATGCCGGGCCGCCTGCTTGTCGTCGACGACCAGCCCGAAATGCGCCTCTTCCTCGCGCGAGCCGCGTTCGAACAGGGCGAGGAACTGGTCGCCGAACTCGAGGAACGCGGCGTGCGGCTCGATGCGGTCCACGGCCGTCGGCTGGAACAGGTCGGTGTAGAAGGCCACCGCCTGCTCGAGGTCGTCCACCTGCAACGCGACGTGATTGATCCCTACAAGACGTGGCTTCATGTAGACGACGAACGACGGACACGCGTCTCTCATGCCCGCGGCAGCCCCCGGCCGCGGTCGACGCAGAGTGAGACCGCGCGGTTACTCTCGCCCGATGGCCGCTCCCGCCAGTCCATCCCTCTCGGCCTCGCAGCTGGCGACGCTGGCAAGACTGGGCGAGGAGCGCACGGCACGCGTCGGCGAGGTGCTGTTCAGGGTCGGCGACACAACGTACCCCTTCATCGCGATCCAGGAGGGCGAGGTGGCGATTCTCGACGCCGCCGGCAACGAGATCGTCCGGCACGGCGCCTCGAGCTTCCTCGGCGAGCTCAACCTCCTCTCTGGCCAGACCGTTTTCCTGACCGCGGTGGCGGCGCAGCCGCTCCGCTACGTCGCGGTCGACCGGGATGTACTACGGGGGTTGCTGTTCGAGGACGGTCCGCTCAGCGACCTGGTGCTGACGACCTTCATCGCGCGGCGCGAGGCGCTGCAGCGCGTGGAGGGCGTCGGCATCGAGATCGTCGGGCCGCGCTCGTCGGAGGCGACGATGCGGCTGCTCGACTTTGCGCGGGCGAACAGGCTGCCGTTCACGTGGCACGACGAGTCGTATCCGAGCGGTGAAGAGCCTCCGCTGGTGCGGCTTCCCGGCGGCACCGAGCTGAAGCACCCCTCGCCGGGGGACGTCCTGCGGGCGCTCGGGATCGGCCGCGAGCTCGAGCGTCGCGAGGAGGTGGACCTGCTCGTGGTGGGCGGTGGGCCTGCCGGGCTCGCAGCAGCTGTGTACGGCGCCTCCGAGGGTCTCGACACGCTCCTGGTCGAGAGCACCGCCCTCGGCGGCCAGGCTGGATCTTCACGCCGCATCGAGAACTACCTTGGCTTCCCGGCCGGGATCAGCGGCACCGAGCTCACGAGCCGCGCCGTATCGCAAGCTCGCAAGTTTGGCGCCCGATCCGCCACCCCGTACCGTGCCGTCGCGCTCGAGTCCGGTGAGGGCCGCCATGTCGTCCACCTAGAGGAGGGGGGTGAGATCGCGGCCAGAGCGGTCCTCCTCGCCACCGGCGCCGAGTACCGTCGGCTCTCGCTCTCCAACCTCCCAGAGTTCGAAGGCACGAGTGTCTTCTACGCGGCCGGGCCGCCCGAGGCGCAGCTCTGCGGCGCCTCCAGGGTCGCAGTGGTCGGCGGCGGCAACTCCGCCGGCCAGGCCGCCGTCTGGCTCGCCCGGGGCGGCGCGCTCGTCACGCTCCTGCATCGCCGGGCCGACCTGAGCGAGACGATGTCCGACTACCTCATCCACGAGCTCGAGCGGTACGGCGTGGCCGTCCGCGACCGCAGCGAGATCGCCGAGCTCCATGGAACCGACGGCCGCCTCGAGGCGCTCACGCTCACGGACGGCACGTGCCTGCCGTTCTCGTTCCTGTTCCTCTTCCTCGGCGCCCGCCCGTGCACCGAGTGGCTCGACGACGCCGTCGCGCGTCATGCAGACGGCTTCGTCCTCACGGGCGAAGCCGCCGGAGCCGCCAACCTGCTCGAGACGAGCGTCCCCGGGATCTACGCCGCCGGAGACGTGCGCTCGGGCTCGACGAAGCGGTGCGCGACCGCCGTGGGCGAGGGCGCGATGGCCGTGCAGTTCGTGCACGAGCACCTCGCGGCGCAGCCGGCAGGGGTGCAATGAGCTCGAACGCCTGCACCCATCTCGACGAGGTCGCGGTGCGCGAGCTTCCGGCAGACGTGGACGGCTGCGAGGACTGCCTCCGCACCGGTGGCAAGTGGCTGCACCTCCGCATCTGCCTCACCTGCGGCCACGTCGGTTGCTGCGACAGCTCACCGAACCGGCACGCGACCGCCCACCATCACGCGACGGCGCACCCGATCATCCGCTCGCTCGAGCCCGGCGAGGACTGGAGCTGGTGCTACGTCGACGAAGTGGCCCTGATGGTGGAGGGGATCGCAGGCGAAAGCCGGATCCCGCCGTCGCCGCTGCTTTAGTGACCGGGCCTCCCTACGCCGGGCACTGCATGTGCGGGGGCGTGCGCTTCGAGGTGACGGAGGAGCCGTTGAGCGCCGGCTACTGCCATTGCACGCGCTGCCAGCGCCGCACCGGCACCGCGGCCTCGGCGCAGGCGCGGCTCGCGCCCGGCTCGTTCCGCCTGCTCGCCGGCGAGGAGCTCGTCAGGGAGTACGCACCGGGCGACGGCTGGCCGAAGTGCTTCTGTTCCGCCTGCGGCAGCGCGTTGTGGAGCAAGTACCCGGAAACGGGAGACGTCGGGAGCGTCCGTCTGGGGCTCTTCGACCCGGGCCACGGGATCCGGCCGCAGTGGCGCACCTTCGTCGACTACGCCTGCGAGTGGGAGCCGGTTCCCGACGACGGGCTCGAGCGCTACCCCGAAGGCAAGCCGCGCTAGACCGGATCGACTGCGTCTAGGTCGCGCTGCGCCGGGTGGGAGGGCCGCCCGAAGTAGAATCCCTGCGCCTGCTGGCAGCCCAGCTTGCGCACGAGCGTGTGTTGCTCGGAGGTCTCGATCCCCTCCGCGACGAGGTTGAGCTCGAGCGCGTGGCCGAGGTCGATGATGCCCTTGAGGAGCACGAGGTCGCCGTTCCTGCTCTCGACGTTCGCCGTGAAGCTCCGGTCGATCTTGACGACGTCGATCGGGAACTGCCGCAGATACGAGAGCGACGCGTAGCCCGTCCCGAAGTCGTCGAGGGCGAGTACGACGCCGAGCTCTTTGATCGTCCGGAGCGTCTGGGCGACTCGCTCGTCGGACGACAGCAGTGTGCTCTCCGTGAGCTCGAGGGTGAGCAGGTCCGGCATCAGCGCTGAGCTATCGAGCGCGCGTCGGACGTGGCGGAGAAAGTCGGGGTGGTGGAGCTGGCGGGCGGAGACGTTGGCCGACATGTGCATCGGACGGCCGTGCAAACGACAGAGGCGCGTCGCCTCGGTGCAGGCCTCGGTGAGCACCCACTCGCCCAGGGCGACGATGAGGCCTGTCTCCTCCGCGAGGGGGATGAACTCGCCGGGTGGGAGCTCGCCGAGGGTCGGATGCTCCCAGCGGACGAGTGCCTCGTAGCCGATGATCTCGTGGCGGTCGAGATCGACGACTGCCTGGTAGTCGAGCCGAAACTCGCCGTGGGCGATGCCCTCGCGCAGCTCTCCGATCCGCTGCGACCGGTCGAGGGCCACGCGGTCGAGTTGCGAGTCGAAGAACGCGTAGCCGACCTCGGGATGGCTCTTCGCCCGGTACATCGCGATGTCGGCTTCCTTGAGCAGCGTCTCGTCGTCGCTGCCGAAGGCGATGCCGATGCTCGCGCTCGTGTGCAGCGCCCCCGACCCGCTCTCCAGGGGCCTGCCGATCTCGGCGAGCAGTCGCTCGGCGACTCCCACCGCGTCCTCGGGCGCGACAGGCTCAGTCAGGACGACCGCGAACTCGTCGCCGCCGAGGCGCGCGGCTGTGTCGCCCGGGCGCACTGACTGCTCGATCCGCCTACCGATCTCGTGCAGTACCTCGTCGCCTAGGTCGTGGCCCCAGCGGTCGTTGATCCCCTTGAAGTCGTCGAGGTCGATGTACAGGAGACCGGTCGCCTGGTGGTCGTCGTGCCGGAGCTTGATCGCGTGCCGGAGTCGCTCGTGGAAGAAGGCGCGATTGGCGAGGCCGGTCAGCGGGTCGTAGAGGGCGAGCTGCCGGAGCTGCTGCTCCGCCTCGCGCTCGCGCGTGATGTCGAGGAGGTACCCCTGCAGGTAGACCGGCTGCTGCCGCTCGTCGAGCACGACCACGCCCTCGTCGCGGAGATACACGACGCGGCCGTCGCGGGCGATGACCCGGTACTCGAGGCTGAGCGGCTCGTGCGTCTTCTGTGTGTGCACGTGGGCAGCGAGCACACGGTCGCGATCGTCCGGGTGAAGCAGGCGCGTGAAGAGGTCAGCTTCGGTCGCCCATTCCTCGACGCTGTACCCGAGGATGGGCTCGATCTGCCGGCTCGTGAAGATGTTCGAGCTGATCTCGTCGAGGGCGTCGACGTAGACGACGAGCGGCAGTTGCTCGATCAGCGTGCGATAACGACGAGCGATCTCATCCGGGGACAAGTCGTTGTACTCGCGAAAAAGGGCGTGCACCGCCGACACCAAGAGGAAATCGGCCATTTTGGGGGAGCGCGCCTCCCCCGGACGGGGTATCGACCGCCGCGCGCCTCAGCAGGGCGAGGTTTCCTACCGCGCGGCGGGGGCTGTCAAACGAGCCGGATCAGGCTTCTGCGGGCACCTTCGAGGGGTCGGGCACGATCCGGATGTACGGCTTCGGCTCCTCCCACTCGCCGAACAGCTCCTTCGCCTCGTCGTTCGAGACCGAGCCGGCAATGATCACGTCCTCTCCCGGGCGCCACTGCGCGGGCGTCGACACCTTGTGCCCCGCCGTGAGCTGGAGCGAGTCGATGACGCGCAGCACCTCGTCGAAGTTGCGGCCGGTCGTCATCGGGTAGACGAGGATCAGCTTGATCTTCTTGTCCGGCCCGATCACGAAGACATTGCGGACGGTCTGGTTGTCCGCCGGTGTTCGCTCCTTCGCGTCGCCCGAGATCCCCGCGGGGAGCATCCCGTACAGCTTCGCGACCGTGAGGTGCGGGTCGCCGATGAGCGGGTAGTTCGGAGCGGTGCCCTGCGTCTCCTCGATGTCGCGCGCCCACGCCTCATGGTCGTCGGCGGAGTCGACCGAAAGGCCGATGATCTTGACGTTGCGCCGGTCGAACTCCGGCTTGATCGAAGCCATGTAGCCGAGCTCGGTGGAGCAGACGGGCGTGAAGTCCTTGGGGTGCGAGAACAGCACCGCCCAGGAGTCGCCGAGCCAGTCGTGGAAGTGGATCTGCCCCTCCGTCGTCCTCGCCTCGAAGTCGGGCGCGGTATCGCCGATCGTCAGTCCCATCTCTCCCTCCCTTTTCGAGTGACCCTAACGGTCGCGTTGAAGGCGTCGCAAGCGGCGCCGGCTGTTCGCGTAAAACGCCCGTAAGCCGGAAAGCTTCCTCTTCCATTCGCTTGCCTCGAGGAGCATGCTCACGCAGTGAGCCCCGGCCAGCGTTCCCGCCTCTTCCGCGAGGTCAACGACCGGATCTACGACCTGCTGGAAACGGCAGAGCCGGACCTGCCGGGGGAGTTCCTCTGCGAGTGCGGCCGCGAGTGCGAGCGGCGGGTCGTGCTCTTGCCCGGAGAGTTCGCAACGCTCAGGCAGACGAGCCAGGTTGTCCGGTCGCCGGACTGCCGCGGCTCGAGATTCAAGCTGCGCGGCCGCCGGTCAGAGCTGACCGACGGCGTTCCTGCTCTGAGCTAGACCATCGGGGACCGTTGAAGCTCGACGCTGCGCGCGGGACAATCCGCGCTGTGACCGCCTGCGCACAATGCGGCGCCGAGCTTCCGCCCGACGCGCGCTTCTGCCCGAGTTGCGCGGCGCCCGTCGAGAGTCGACCGCAGCCCGCCGGGGAGCGGAAGGTGGCGACCGTCCTCTTCGCCGACCTCGTCGGCTCGACGGAGCTCGGCGGGTCGCAGGATCCCGAGCGGACGCGTGTCATGCTCGACCGCTTCTACGACTCGATGGCTACGGAGATCGAGCGCGCCGGCGGCACGGTCGAGAAGTTCGTCGGCGACGCCGTGATGGCGGCCTTCGGCGCGCCGGCGGTGCACGAGGACGACGCGGAGCGCGCCCTGCATGTGGCGCTCGCCATGCAGCGTCGGCTCGGCGAACTGTTCGCGGGCCGACTCGCCCTGCGCATCGGCGTCAACACGGGCGACGTCGTCGTCGGAGCGCCCCGCGAGGGCAGCTCGTTCGCGACCGGCGACGCGGTCAACGTGTGCGCTCGCCTCGAGCAGGCCGCCGCCCCGGGCGAGATCCTGGTCGGCGAGCGGACAGTCGCCGCAGCCCGTGGCGCGTTCGAGTTCGGGGAGCCGGAGACCATCGAGGCGAAGGGCAAGCCCGACGGTGTCGTCTGCCGCAAGCTCGTGCGCGCGCTGTCGCTGATGCGCCCGCGCCGCGTCGCCGGGCTCGAGCCCGTCTTCGTCGGCCGCGAGGCTGAGGTGGAACGCCTGGAGATCGCGTACGAGCGCGTCGCACGCGACGGCGAGCCGCAGCTGCTGACGATTCTCGGCGACGCGGGCGTCGGCAAGACGCGACTTCTTCGCGAGCTCTGGCAGCGGTTGAGCGGACGGTCGCCGCAGCCGCTCTTGCGCACGGGCCGCTGCCTCTCGTACGGCGAGGGGATCACGTACTGGCCCCTCGCGGAGGTGCTGAAGGAGCATTTTGGCATCCTCGAGAGCGATTCGCTCGAGGCGGTCGCCGCCCGGCTCGGCGACCGCGACGGTCTCGGCTTCACGCTCGGGCTCGCGCCGCCCCCGGACATGCACCCGCTGACCGTGCGCGACCGGCTGCACGGGGGATGGGTCGAGCTGCTCCAGGAGCTCGTAGACGAGCGGCCGGCCGTGTTCTTGATCGAGGATCTGCACTGGGCGGAGCCGGATCTGTGCGGCCTGCTCGAGTCGCTGGTCGAGCGGGTGCACGGGCCGCTGCTTCTGCTCACGACCGGTCGGCCCGAGCTGCTCGACCGCCACCCGGCGTGGCGGGGTTCCCCCGTGCGCCTCGAGGCGCTCCCGGCCGGTGAGACCGGCGTCCTGCTCGACGCCCTCCTCGGGGTCGAGTGTCCGACGGCGTTGCGCGAGCTCGTCGCCGAGCGCGCGGAGGGCAACCCGTTCTTCGTCGAGGAGCTGATCGCGACGCTCGTCGACCGAGGCGTGCTGGCGCGCCGGAACGGCGGCTGGGCTTTCGGCGAGCTGCCGCCCGGGTTCTCCGTGCCCGACACCGTGCAGGCCGTGCTCGCCGCCCGCATCGACCTCCTCCCGCCGCGCGAGAAGGTCGCGCTCCAGGCGGCCGCTGTGATCGGCCGCGTCTTCTGGACCGGCCCGGTCTGCGAGTTTCTCGAGAACGAGGCCCCGGACTTCGTGCTGCTCGAGGAACGCGACTTCGTCCGCCGGCGCGCCGGCTCCTCGATCGCGGGCGAGCAGGAGTACGTGATCAAGCACGCGCTCACGCGCGAGGTCGCCTACGAGAGCCTGCTGAAGGCGAAGCGGGCGCCGCTGCACGCGGGCTTCGCCGAGTGGCTTGAGCGGCACGGGGAGGGCGAGGACGAGCACGCGCCGTTGCTGGCGCACCATTACGCGGAGGCGGTACGACCCGAGGACCTCGACCTCGCCTGGTTCGGCCGCGAGGACGAGGCCGAGCGGCTGCGTGGGAAGGCGCTCGCTTGGCTGGGGCGCGCGGCCGGGTTGGCGATCGGCCGCTACGAGATCGACGAAGGACTGAGCCTGCTCCACCGCGCGGTCGGGCTGGAGGCGGACAGGGGGCGGCAGGCGGAGCTCTGGCACCGGATCGGCCGCGCGAACGCGCTCAAGTTCGACGGCGACGCGTTCTGGCGCGCGATGGAGAAGGCGATCGAGCTGGGCGGACCGGCCGGCGACCTTTACAGCGAGCTGGCGTTCCAGTCCACGCGGCGCTGGGGAATGTGGAAGCAGCAGCCGGACACGTCGCTGATCGAGGGCTGGATCGAGCGCGCACTCGAGCTCGCCGAAGACGGCTCGCGAAGCCGCGCTTGGGCGCTGTACGCCCGGTCCGGTTGGGATCAGGATGCCGCCGCCGCGGAGGAGCTGGCGGGGGTCGCGGAGCGTCGCGGGGAGCCCGATCTCCGCTCCCTCGCGTTGGAGGGGCTCGCAATGCGCGCGTGGGAGGCCGGCGACATCGGGCGGGCGCGTGCCCTGATCGACGAGCTGTTCGACCTCGCACCGACGCTCGCCGACCCCGACGACCAGACGAGGCCGCTGCTCGACGTTGTCACGATGCGCCTCCGCACGGGCGATCTATCCGGAGCCGCGCGGGGCGCGGCGTTGAACGTCGAGCTTGCACGGGGCTTGACGCCGCACCACCGTTTGCACGGGGCGGGCACACAGGTACTCGTCGAGACGTTCGCCGGCCGGTGGGACGGCGTTCGGGAGCTGAGCGAGCGGGCCGAGCGGGCCGTGGACGAGAACGCGGGCACCCCCTGTCCGCAGAACGTGACGACGCTCCTTCACTGCGCCCTCGCCGCCGTTCTTCGCGGTGATGAGCGCGAGGGGCGCCGCCTGGAGGAGAAGGCGGAAGCGATCGGCATGCAGGGCTGGCGCTTCTGGTTCGACCCGCCGCGAATCCGGCTCGCGCTGGCGCGCGGCGACCTCGACGCGCTGCCGCCGCTCGTCGAGGACAGCCCGTGGGACGCGATCGAGCCGCCGGCGGCGCTCCTCGACGCGCACACTGCCCTTGGCGACCGCGAGGGGATCGAGGATGAAGCGCCGAAGTGGCTCCGCCCCGGAACCTACGTCGAGCCGTTCGCGCTTCGCGCGCTCGGTCTCGTGCGCGAGGACGCCGAGCTCGTCGAGCAGGCCGCGCAGGCGTTCGACGCGCTCGGCCTCCCGTGGCATGCCGCGCGCACTCGCGAGCGGAAGATCGTGGGCTGAAAACCGAAGCGGCCGCGCCCCCCGGGCCGCGGCCGCTTCGGTTGCCACCTCTTCTGGCAGCCCTTCCCGGGCCGGGTCGGTCTACCTAGGCAGCTGCCTTCTGGACGATGACGTGCAACCTCGTGGCCAACGTCGGGAGTTGCGCGGCCAGGTCGCCCGAGATCCTCTTCGGAGCCCGGACCGTGATGATTCCCTTGGCCCCTTCGATCTGGGCGGCAGTGGTGCCGTTCCTGAACGTGACCCTCGTCTTCGCGGTGAGGGTGAACTGGAGGGTCTGAGTCTTCAGCGCCCGCCCGTGGTAGTTCGAGTGCTTGACCATGATCGAGATCTGGCCGTCGGTCGTGGCCGTCGCTGCGGTGTAGCCCGACAGCGTCCCCTTGAGGATGTACATGACCTTCGGCGCCGACCTGCCGAGCGTGCCCTGATGCGAGTTCGGCGACTTGGCGAACGCGACGCTTGTCGGAAGGGCCAGCGCCACCATGAGGAAGACGATTGCTTTCTTCATCCTGTGATCTCTCCTAATTGCTCGCTCGTTTACCTTCAGCGGACGAATCGTGATGCCCCCATGTCAGCTCCGACGCAGTGTTCGGTAAGCCCGTGTAAAGCGATTGTCGCCGCAGGCCGCCGAACCCCGATTCTGCGCCGCCGATCCGGGTATGTGCGGCCGGTGCTTTCAAGTCCTCGTGCCGTCCATTCACATCCGTCTCACATGAATCTCTCCGCCGAGATCCGTAGGCTGCTCGCGTGAACAGGCTCCGACTGCTCAAGCGGGGCGTCGAATGGACGCACGCCGAGGAGCTCGGCTCCCTCTTCGTGGTCTCCTTGCCACGCTCGCTCTCGAGCCTGTTGTACGTCGCGGCGGCCCGGGCGATCGGCCTCGAGGAGCCCACCTGGACGAGCGACGGGGAGATCCTCAATCGCGATCGCGTGCCGAGGCGGCTGCAGTGCCTCGCCCCGGCGGACGAGCGCTTCATCTTGCTCGGCTCGGCGCCGGACGTCTTCGCGAGCATGACGAGCTACCTCGACCGCACGGCGCTGCGCCAGGGGTTCGCATACAAGGACGTTGTGCAGCCCTTCGTGATCGGCGGCTGGGAGGGGCTCGGCGACTTCAAGGTCCTTAAGGTGCGCCGAAACGTGGCGGAGGTCGCCTACACGATGCTGAAGCGTCAGTGGCTGTATCCCGCGCGCGCCGCGAGCGTCTTCGAGGCGCATCCCTGGGCGCTCGTGGAGGGGCTCGTTCGCGCCGAGGCGGTGCTCGACGCGCTGCCCGGGGAGACGGTCGAGTACGCCGACGCAGTCCTCGACCACGACCCGCTCGAGGCAGCGCTCCGCCGGCTCTATCCCGGCGCGGCGCTCGCGCCCCTTCGTTACATCGACCGCGGCTTCGCGCGGACGCGCCGGCGCCTCGAGGCCGAGCGGCGGGACTCGCTCGTCTTCCGCCGGCTCGAGTGGATGGTCTCCTCGGTTCGGGAGCGGTTGCGCTTCGACGACCCGCGGGAGAAGGAGATGGCGGAGGCGCTGCCGTAGGGCTTACAAGGCCGACGGCCTGAGGCGGAATCCGAGCAGGGCGATTGCGCCCACGACGAGCGTCGGGACGATGATCAGCCCGCGGTAGAGGAGCACGGCGGCCACGACGTGCGCGTGCGGCGCGCCGAAGCCGACGAGCGTGCCGATCATCCCCAACTCGACGAAGCCGATCCCGCCGGGCGTCAGAGGTAGGGAGCTAATGACGCGGCCGATCGCCCAGGCGAGGAACGCCTCGCTCGACGGCAGGCTCGCGAACGAGATCCCGATCGCGCGCAGAGACAGCTCGAACGCGAGGTAGGCCGTCAGCTGGTTGGCGAGCGTCGCCGCCGTCAGCGCCGGCCAGCGGCGCCGGAGCAGGACGAGCCGTTCTGCCCGCACTCGCACGAGCGCCTCACCGCTCCAGTCCGGCGGCTCACGGCGAAGGAGCGGGGCGAGCCGGGCCGCGACGCGTGCCGCGGCGTCGCCGAGTCGCTGAGCCGCCGCCGGGCTCCGCAAGGCCGCGACGGCGAGGCCGGCGACCACGGCGGCTGCCGCGCCGCTCGCCCCGGAGATCGCGGCCGTCGAGCCCGAGAGGCGACCGGTGGCGAAGACGAGTAGGGCGCCGACGAGCGGATAGACGAAGATCGTCGCTTGGCTCCAGATGCCGGTCAACGCGACCGCGAACGCCGCCTGTCCCCGACCGACGCGCAGCCTGCGGAGGAAACCGAACGAGATCGCCATACCGAGCGGCGCGCCGCCGGGCAAGACGGTCGTCAGCGCCGTCGACGCCTGGGTGAAGCCGAGCGCACCGAGGAAGGACAGCTGCGGGAGGAGGGCCTGCCACGGCAGGCCCGTGGTCAGCACGTCGAGCAGCGCCGCGGCTGCGAGCGCCACCGCCCACGGCGCGGATACCGCCGCGAGGTCGTTCGCGACGCTCCCGTAGCTCGCGATGCGGGGGACGACCTCCACGAAGACGCCCGCGGCGAGCGCGACGCCGAGCGCGCTCCGGAGGACGGCCCGGCTGGGGCGCCGCATGGACGCAAGGTTACGCGGGCGGGGGAACGCGCGGAGCCGCCCCCGCCCGCCGGGTCGTCCCTTGCTCCTCTGGTCGGTGGCTACCCGACCACCATCTGATCGAAACGGCTCCGCGCCTCCGCGCTGCTAGCCTCACGCTCCGATGCGGGTCCTGGTCACCGGCGGCGCGGGCTTCATCGGCTCCCATGTCGCCCGCCACCTTCTCGATGCCGGCCACGATGTCGTCGTCCTCGACGACCTCAGCGGCGGCTACGAAGCGAACGTGCCCGCCGGGGCGACGTTTGTCGCCGGCTCGGCCGCCGACTCCGAGCTCGTCGACGAACTGTTTCGCACGAACGAGTTCTCCCACGTCTTCCACGTCGCCGCCTATGCGGCTGAGGGGCTCTCCCACTTCATTCGCCGCTTCAACTACACGAACAACGTTCTCGGCTCGGTCAGCGTGCTCAACGCCGCGCTTCGCGCCGAGACCGTCGAGCGCTTCGTCTTCACCAGCTCGATCGCCGTGTACGGCCCCGCCCAGACGCCGATGTCGGAGGACCTCGTCCCGGAGCCGGAAGACCCGTATGGGATCGCGAAGTACGCCGTCGAGCTCGACTTGCGCGCCGCGCAGCGGATGTTTGGCCTCGACTACACGATCTTCCGGCCGCACAACGTTTACGGCGAGCTGCAGAACCTCGCCGACCCGTACCGGAACGTGATCGGGATCTTCATGAACCAGGTCATGAGCGGTAGGCCGATGACCATCTTCGGCGACGGCTTACAGACGCGAGCGTTCACGCACATCGACGACGTTGCGCCCGTGATCGCGCGCTCGATCGACGTCCCAGAATCGGCGAACGAGGTCTTCAACGTCGGCGCCGACACTCCCTACACGGTCCTCGACCTCGCCCGCGCGGTCGCGCGCGCCTTCGACGTGGCCGAGCCGGAGATCGACTTTCTTCCTGCGCGGGAGGAGGTGGTCCACGCGTTCTCCGACCATGCGGAGCTGCACCGCGTCTTCGGTCGGGAGCCAACGGTGGGGCTCGAGGACGGCTTGCGCCGGATGGCCGAGTGGGCACTCGAGACCGGCGTCCGCGAGCCGATCCGCTTCGAGAGCGTCGAGGTGCTGCGGAACCTGCCGCCCTCGTGGGCTGCCGGTCTGACCCAGACCGCTTAGTGCCTGACGTCTCGGTCTCGCTCGTGAACACGAACTCGCGCGAGCTCCTGCTCGCCTGCCTCGACTCGCTCCAGGGCACGGATGCGGAGGTCGTCGTCCTCGACAACGCGTCGGAAGACGGCTCCGTGGCTGCCGTCCGCGAGCGCTTTCCGGAGGTCCAGGTGATCGAGCAGAAGCACCGGGCGGGCTTCGGCGCCAACCACAACACCGTCATCCGCGCCACGACCGGCCGCTACGTGTTCGTCCTCAACGAGGACACGACGAGCGAGGACTGGGGCTTCGAGCGGATGACCGCCCACCTCGACGCGAACCCGCGCGTCGCCGCACTCGGGCCGCGGCTCGTCTACCCCGACGGGCGGCCGCAGGCCTCGGCGTGGCGCTTTCCGTCGCCCGCAACGGCTGCGCTCGGCCTCCTCACGCTCGGCCGCGCGGGCATCGTCCAGTCCGGAGGAAGCGAGACGCGGGACGTCGACTGGGCGATGGCCGCCGCCCTGCTCCTCCGCCGCGAGGCGCTCGACGAGGTCGGCGTTTTCGACGAGGGGTTCTTCCTCTACTCGGAGGAGACGGATCTCTCCTGCCGGCTGCGCCGGGCCGGCTGGCGGACGCAGTACTTCCCGCAGGTGACGGTCGTGCACCACGAGTCGCAGTTCAGCGCCGGGATCCCCGAGCGGCGGATCAACGAGATGTGGCGCGGCCGCCACCGCTACTGGCGGAAGCACCATTCCGCGGCGGGCGCCGGCGTCGCCGCCCTCTGCACGGGCGTGCAGTACGCGGCGCGGGCGCTGCTGGGGGCGCGCGATCGCGACTTCGCCGGGCGGATGCGACTGCACGCGCGCGACGCGATCCGGGTCCGTGGGCCCGGGCTCCGCGAGCTCGCCGAGGACTGGAACCGTGAGCACGCGCTGCCTCGGTAAGGGGCTGGCGCATGCGCGCGGCTTAGGGCAAACTCCTTTCAGGAGCCAGGGCTCGGGGGGAGACGTGACGACTGTGCAGCGAATCAGGTCGAAAAGGTCCCACCCTCTCCCCGCCTCGCGCGCGCACCGGCCGGCGCACCTCGTGCACGGCACGTGGCGAAGCCGAGTCCGGCATCGGCCGGAGCCGGGCGGCGGTGGCGGCGGACGCCGGCGGCCGCAATCTCCGCCGATCATCCTCCTCGTCGACGACGAGCACGCGATTCGCACGATCTGCCGTGTCAACCTCGAAGGCGACGGGCTCGCGGTGCTCGAGGCAACGAGCGGCGCCGAGGCCCTCGAGCAGGTCAAGCGGGAGCGCCCGTCGCTCGTCCTCCTCGACGTGATGATGCCGGGTGTCGACGGCTGGAGTGTCGCCGAGCGGCTGGCGGCGGACGCAGGGACCCGGGACATTCCGGTCGTCTTCCTGTCGGCCCGCGCGGCACGCGAGGATCGCCTGCGCGCTCAGGAGCTCGGGGCGGTGGGCTACGTGGAGAAGCCGTTCGACCCGCTCGAGCTCGCTGGAATCGTGCGCGACGTGCTGGAGCGCATCGCGAGGGGAGAGCGCGAGCGACTCAATCGCGACCTCTTGGACGAGTGATGACCGACCGCGCCGGCGCCGTCGCGCTCGGAGGGACTGCCGGGCGGCTCCACCATCCAACTCTGCGGGCGGCCGTCGCGGGGCTCGTCGCGGTTGTCGGACCGGCTGCGGTGAGCCTGCTCGCATTCGGCAACCCGCACGAGGCGCTGCCGGCGCTTCTCTACGTGCTCGTGGTGCTCGTCGCCACCGCACTCGGCGGCCGTGCTCCCGGCCTTTTCGCCGCGGCGGTCTCGATCGTCCCGTTCTACTACTTCTTTCTCACGCCGTACCACATGTGGGCGGTCAAGGGGGACGGCGCGCTGGCGCTCGGCGTCTTTCTCCTGACCGGCGTCGTCGGCGGAGAGGTGCTCGCCCGCCAGCGCGGCGCTCGAACGCGCGCGGAGGACGTTGCGTCGTCCCGGATGCAGGCGCTCGACACGGCTCTCCGCCTGCAGCTCGCCGCCGAAGCGCTGGTCTCGGCGCGAACGCCGGACGAGGTGCTCGACGCGCTGCTCGTCGAGGGCGTGCGCGCAGCCGACGCTCGCGCCGGGCTGATCGCCACCCTGAGCGACGACGGCGAGTGGCTCGAGGTGATCGCCTCGCGCGGCTACGACAACACGTACATCGACCCGTTCCGCCGCTTCCCCGTCGCCGGCAACTACCCGCTCTCGGAGGCGGTACGGACCGGCGAGGGCGTCTTCCTCCGTTCGGAGGCGGAACGGGACACGCGGTATCCCGAGCTCGCCGGGCGCTCGCAGCCCGGGCATGCGCTCGTGTGCCTGCCGCTCGTCGGCGAGCGCGGTCCCATCGGCGGTCTCGTCTTCTCGTTCTCGACCGACGAGGAGTTCCCGCCGGAGCGCCGCGCGCTCAAGCTCGCGCTCGCGCGGCAGGCTGCGCTGGCGCTCGAGCGGGCGCAGCTGAGCATGACGGAGCAGGCGCTGCGCGAGCGGCTCTCTTTTCTCGACGAGGCCACGGCGCTGCTCACGTCCTCGCTCGACCTCGAACGGACGCTCGAGCGGCTCACGTCGCTGGCCGTGCAGGAGCTCGCGGACTGGTGCGCGATCGACGTCCTCGTCGAGGAAACGGGCGAGATCGAGGGCCTCGTCGTCGCCCACCCGGATCCCGAGCGCAAGCGCTGGGCCGAGGAGGTGCGTGCGAGGACGCGCCCGACGCGGATCGACGACGATTTCGACCTCACCGCCCGCGTCATGCGCACGGGCGAGCCGGCGTTCCTCCGGCAAGTGCCGCAGGAGCTGATCGAGGAAGCGGCGAGACGGGATCCGGTGGCGGCCGCCGCGCTCGAGCACATCTCGATCCGCAGCGCGATCACGCTGCCACTCCGAGCCGGCGAGCGGACGTTCGGCGCGCTCACGCTCGTCGCCGAGCACCGGGAGTTCGACGACGCCGACTTCGCTCTCGGCCAGCAGCTGAGCGCCCGCGCAGCGATCGCGGTGGAGAACGCCCGGCTCTACCGGGAAGCCGAGCGCCGCGCCGAAGCAGCTCTCGCTCTCGCGTACGTGGGCGACGGCGTCGTCCTGCTCGACGAGGACGGGCGTGTCCGCTTTTGGAACTCCGCGGCCGCGGCCATCACCGGTGTCCGGGAGGCGGACACGGTCGGGCGGCGCCCGGCCGAGGTGTTGCCGGCGTGGGGCGAGCTGACGCGGCTGGCGGAGCTCGCCGACGCCGCGGCGCCCGAGCGCGCGCGCTCGGTGGCGGTGCCGCTCGAGACGGCGTCGGGCGATCGCTGGGTCGCGGTCACCGGCGTCGCCTTCGACGAGGGCGTCGTCTATGCGCTGCGCGACGTCACCGACGAGCACGCACTCGAGCGAGCACGGAGCGATTTCGTCGCGACCGCCTCGCACGAGCTTCGCACGCCGCTCGCCGCCGTCTACGGCGCCGCCCGCACCCTGCTCCGTAGTGACATCGAGATCCCGGCCGAGCAGCGCGACCGCTTCCTCGAGATCATCGTGAGCGAGACGGAGCGGCTGACGACGATCGTCTCGCAGATCCTCCTGGCCGGTCAGATCGAAGAGGGTCGCGTGGACGTCGCGCCTGCGGCGATCGACCTGAGGCCGCTCGTCGAGAGCGTCCTCGTCTCGAGCCGCCTGCGCGCCCCCGAGCAGATCGAGCTGCGGCTCGAGCAGAACGGCGACCACGTGGTCGCCCTCGCGGACGAAGACAAGCTCCGACAGGTGCTCGTCAACCTCCTCGACAACGCGATCAAGTACTCCCCCGACGGCGGAGAGGTGGCGGTCGAGCTCGTCGGGGGCGCCGGCCGCGTCCGCCTGACCGTGCGCGACCGCGGTCTCGGCATTCCAGCCGGGGAGCAGGAGCGGATCTTCGAGAAGTTCTACCGGCTCGATCCGGCCCTCACGCGCGGGGTCGGCGGCAGCGGCCTCGGCCTCTTCATCTCGCGCGAGCTCGTCTCGCGGATGGGCGGCAGCCTGACGGTCAGGTCGCAGCCCGGTGAGGGGGCGGCGTTCGTCGTCGACCTCCCGGCCGCTTAGCGCAGTCTCACGTCCAACGGCAAACTTAGAGCCGAAATGCTCGTTCTCGTGGTAGACGACGATCGCGCGGTGCGCGAGGCGCTCGAGCGTGCGCTCCAGCTGCACGGCTACGAGGTCGCGATCGCGTCGGATGGAGACACGGCTCTCTCGGCCGTCGATACGCGGACGCCGGACGCGGTCGTGCTCGACGTGATGATGCCTGGGCTCGACGGTCTCGACGTGACGCGCCGCCTGCGCCGGCAGGGGAACCGCGTCCCGATCCTCCTGCTCACCGCCCGCGATGCCGTCGGTGACCGCGTGGAGGGGCTCGACGCGGGCGCGGACGACTACCTGCCGAAGCCCTACGACCTCGAGGAGCTCCTCGCGCGTCTGCGTGCGCTCCTGCGCCGCTCGAAGCCGGAAGAGCCGGGCGCGTTGCTGCGCTTCGCCGACCTGTCTCTCGACCTCGGCTCTATGGACGCACGGCGAGGCGGCCGCCGCTTCGAGCTGACGACGACGGAGGCTCACCTGCTCGAGCTGTTCATGCGCAACCCGCGTCAGGTGCTCCCCCGCTCGCTGATCTACGAGCGCGTCTGGGGCTACGACTTCAGCCACTCCTCGAACGCCCTGGACGTCTACGTCGGTTACCTGCGGCGGAAGACGGAGGCCGGGGAGGAGCAGCGCCTGATCCACACCGTCCGCGGCACAGGTTACGTGCTGCGCGAGCAGTGACTCTCCGCGCCCGCCTGACGCTCGTCGCGGCGGGTGTCGTCGCGGTCGTTGTCGCGCTCGCGTGCGTGACGACGTACTTCGTAATGCGGCACGAGCTCTACACACAGGTGGACGCCCAGCTCACCCAGCATGCGCACAACCCCGACACGAACTACGAGGGTTTCAATCCTTACCAGCAGGACTTCATCGCGAAGATCCTGCCCAGCGGCGCCCGCACCGTGGACAGCGACCACCTGCCCATCGACTCGCAGATTCTCGCGGTCGCCGCGGGCCAGCGACGGGGTTTCTTCCGCAACACGACGCTCAACGCGGTCGAGACCCGCACTGGTCACAGGATCGTGCTCCACGCGCGCGAGCGCGTGCTGCGGGTCACCGGCGGTGCCGTCGTGGTCGCCCGCGACATCGGCTACATCGGCCACGACCTCGGCCGGCTGCGCTTCATCCTCATCCTCGTCTCGCTCGGCGGCATCCTGATCGCGGCGGCCGCGGGAGCCCTCGTCTCGGGCGCGACGCTCTTTCCCGTCCGTCGCCTCACTGCGGCGGCGGAGCGAATCGCCGAGACGGGTGAGCCGAGCGAGCGCGTCCCGGAGGGAGGACGGGGCGAGCTGGCGCGGCTCGGGGCGTCCTTCAACACGATGCTCGGCGCGCTCGAGGAGTCGCTCGAGACACAGCGGCGCTTCGTCGCCGACGCCTCGCACGAGCTGCGCACGCCGCTGACGAGCCTGCAGACGAACATCGACGTGCTGCGCGGCAACGTCGAGCTCGAGCCGGAGCAGCGGCGGAGGCTGCTCGACGATCTCCACCGCGAGTCGCAGGAGATGCGCGCGCTCATCGGCGGCCTGCTCGAGCTCGCCCGTACCGATGGCGTGCAGCTCGAGAAAGAATCGTTCCAGCTCGACGAGCTCGTCGAGGAGGCCGTCGAGCGGGCGCGGGCGCGGTTCCCGGCAGTCGCGTGGGAGGCGAACGGGCTCGAGCCGACCGTCGTGGACGGCTTTCCCGACCGGATGGAACGTGCGGTTTGGAACCTGCTCGAGAACGCGGGCAAGTGGAGCGGCGAAGGCGGCTCGGTCGAGGTCTCGCTGGCGGGGGGCGAGCTGCGCGTGCGCGACCACGGTCCCGGCTTCTCGGACGAAGACCGGCCGCTCGTCTTCGAGCGTTTCTACCGCTCAGCCGCCGCGCGTGCGATGCCGGGCGCCGGTCTTGGGCTGGCGATCGTGCGCGAGGTGGCCGAGGCGCACGGGGGAACGGTCGAGGCGGAGAACGCAGAGGACGGCGGCGCGCTCTTGCGCCTGAGCCTGAACGGGAGCTCGCGAGACCTTCGGTCTCGCTCGCTGGGATAAGGAACTCCGCGCGCCCGAGATTGCGATCTCGGGCGCGCTCCGTGCAGTTACTAGTTTGCGATGCTCTGGACGAGAGGCCACTCTCGTGCGCTCGCGCGCGGCAGAGGCCGGCGCGAGCGCAGTCCGGCCTGCGGCTAAGCCCCGCTACGCGGAGGCTTAGCCTCCGGCCCTTGGTCTGGTTGGGATTCGAGACGTTTCGAACTCACAGCGACGAAGCACGGTCTGAACCTGCGTCGGCCCCTATGTGCTTTCAGCACGGAGCCAACGGGAGACCACGCTCTCCCGTTGGCGGAGTTCCTCTGTCCGAAACTCTTAGCCTCATTTCATCCTGGAGTGATTCGATTCGGGATGCATCGAACCCCTCCCGACTCGGCCGCTACGGCGAGCCGCGGCCAGCCCGGTCCGGCGTCTTCCCGGATCCCCTGCGGTGAAGGCGCCGGGCTGAGTGGCTGGCGGGCAGTGAGAGCCAGACGTCGGCGCCGCCGTCCGGACCCGTGCATATCCCGGCACTTCCCCCGTGCGCACGCGCGACGAGCTCGACGATCGAGAGGCCAAGCCCCGAGCCGCCGCGACTGCGCGCCTCGTCGGCGCGGCTGAAGCGGTCGAAGGCGCGTGGTCGGAAGTTGTCCGGGAAGCCCGACCCTGCGTCCCTGACGTGAAGCTCCACGAAACCGTCCCGTCCCTCGGCGGTGAGCTCAACCGTCCCCTCGCCGTGTGTGAGGGCGTTGTCGACGAGGTTCGCGAGCGCCTGGCCGACGCGAAGCGGATCGGCGTCGACGAGGAAGTCGCTTGGCTCGACGCTGAGATCGCGGCCGAGCGAGCTCGCGCGTTTCGCGAAGCGCGTCGCCGTGTCGGCCAGGAGATCGCCGGCCGCGACGACCTCCCGGCGCATCGGTAGCGGCCCCTGGTCGGCGCGGGCGATGAGGAGCAGATCGTCGGCGAGCCGCGACAGACGCTGCGTCTCCTCAGCGGCGGAGCGCAGCGCGCTCTCGAGCTCCTCGCGTGAGCGGGGGCGCCGCAGCGCGAGATCGAGCTCGGTGCGGAGGAGAGCGAGCGGCGTCCTCAGCTCGTGGCTCGCGTCGGCGACGAAGCGGCGCTCGTGCTCGACGGCCGCCTGTAGGCGGGCGAGCATGTCGTTCAGCGTCAGCGCGAGCCGCGACACCTCGTCCCCGACCGGCGGTACCGGCAGCCTGCTCGGCTCTCCCGGATTCACGGCCTCCGCGCGCCGGCGTAGGGTCTCGACCGGCCGCAGCGCGCCGGCCGCGAGCGCGTACCCGCCGAGAGACGCGGCGAGCAGCGCGAGCGGGAGGAAGATGAGGAGCTCGTGGCGCAGGTGGTCGAGCGACTCGTCGCGCGGCCCGAGCGAGCGCGCGAGGACGGCGACGCCGTTCCGTGAGGGAGCGGGGAGTGCAACGAGGCGCCACTCTCCTCGGCGTCGTGGGAGCTGCTTCTCGACCCAGACACGCCGGCCCGCGAGCGCCTCGGCGATGATCTCGCGGCCCACGAGCGGCGGCAGCGAGTGCGGCTGCGAGTGGCGGAGCTGCCCGAGCGGCCCGAACAGCTGCGCGAGCGTCGTGCCGCCGCCGGTGTCCGAGTCCACGTGGCCGCCGTGGATCTCCTCTCGCGCCTGCCCCACGAGTGTCTGGTCGACGGAGCCGACCAGCTCGTTGGCGACTCGCTGGTACACGAACAGTCCGACGCCCGCGAGCACGACCGCCATCGCGGCTGCGAAGCCGAGCGTGAGACGGACGCGGATTGGGAGTCTGCTCACGGCTCGGCCCGGAGCCGGTACCCCACGCCGCGAACGGTCTCGATCGAGTCGCGCCCGAAGGGGCGGTCGATCTTCTCCCGCAAATAGCGGACGTAGACGTCGACGACGTTCGACCGGCTCTCGAAGGCGATGTCCCAGGCGCCGTCGAGCAGCTGGGTGCGGGTGAGCGCGACGCCACGCCTGCGCATGAACAGCTCGAGCAGCGCGAACTCCTTCGCCGACAGGTCGAGCTCGTGGTCGCCACGCCACGCCCGATGCGCTGCCGGATCGAGGCGGAGGTCGTCGACCTGGAGCACCGGCGGCCGCTCCACCGGCGCGCGCCGGGTCAGCGCGCGCAGCCGGGCGAGGAGCTCCTCGAAGGAGAAGGGCTTCGTGAGGTAGTCGTCGGCGCCCGCATCGAGGCCGCCGATTCGGTCGTCTACGGCGTCGCGCGCCGTCAGCATCAGCACCGGCGTCCAGACGCCGTCGTGGCGCAGACGGCGGCAGATCTCGAAGCCGTCCGCGCCCGGCAGCATGACGTCGAGGACGATCGCGTCGTACGGAACGGCGCGCGCCATCCACAGCGCCTCCTCGCCGCGGTCGGCGACGTCGGCCGCGTAGCCCTCCTCCCGCAGTCCGCGGCCGAGCAGCTCCCCGAGCTTCTTCTCGTCCTCCACGACCAGCACCCGCATGTCGTAGCCATTGTCGCGCCGCTCGTGAGAGCCGGATGAGCGCTTCAGGGCTCTCTCATCCAGTGCCGCTGCCATGGTGGGAGTGCGCGACGGCGGAGTAGACGGGAACGAGCGGCTCACGGCCACCACGGCGGTCGTCCTCGTCTTACTGCTTGCAGCGCTCGGCGTGACGATCCTCTCGATCCGGCCGCTGATCTGGTGGCACGTTCTGCTCGGGATGCTCCTCATCCCGCCCATCCTCCTCAAGCTCGGCAGCACCGGCTGGCGGTTCGTCCGCCATTACGCCGGCGCGCCGGAGTACGTGCGTCGGGGGCCGCCGCTCCTGCCGCTGCGCCTGCTGGCGCCGCTCGTCGTGGCCGCGACGCTCGCCGTGTTCGGGACCGGCGTCGCGCTGCTCGTGGTCGGGCCGGGCGGGGGGTTCCTCGTCGGGCTGCACAAGGCGTCGTTCGTCGTCTGGCTCGTCGTCACCGCCGTGCACGTGCTCGCACACGTCCGCCACCTGCTCCCACCTGTCCGAGCGGTCCCGGGAGCTCATGGCCGGCGGCTCCTGCTCGCCGGCTCGATCGTCGCCGGCGCGGTGCTCGCCATCGCCACGGTTCGCTACGCGCAGCCCTGGGTGCACTGGTTCGCCGCGAATCACCACCACGGCGACGGCTGATCAGAAACGTCAGGCCCGGCGGAGGAGCACGAGCGAGTGCTCCTGTACCGCCACGAGCGCGCGGGCCGGGACGGGTTCTTCCGGCGCGTCGCCGGTGGCGAGGTCGACCGCCCAGCGTGAGCCGAAACGGCGTGTCGGCAGCGTGAAGACGACCGGCTCCGAGTGCGCGTTGAAGACGATCAGGAACGAGTCGCCTGCGATCGGCTCGCCGCGCGGCGTCCGCTCGCGGATCTCGCGGCCGTTGAGGAAGACGCCGAGCGTCCGCGTCTCGCTCGTCCAATCCCGCTGCGTCATCCGCCGGCCATCCGGCCGGAACCACCACGCGTCCGGCAGCCCGCTCTCGCCGGCCGTGCCGCTGAGGAACGACGTCCGCCGGAAGACCGGATGCTTGCGCCGTAACGCGATCAGGCGTCGCGCGAACTCGAGCAGCCCGTCGTCGGCGTCGTCCCAGTGGAACCACGAGATCTCGTTGTCCTGGCACCAGGCGTTGTTGTTGCCGCCCTGCGTCCGGCCGACCTCGTCGCCGCCGAGCAGCATCGGCACGCCCTGCGAGAGGAGCAGCGTCGCAAGGAAGTTCCGCTGCTGCCGGGCACGGAGCGCGAGCACTGCCGGGTCGTCGGTCGGCCCTTCGACGCCGTGGTTCCAGGACCGGTTGTCGTTCGAGCCGTCGCGGTTGTCCTCGCCGTTAGCCTCGTTGTGCTTCTCGTTGTACGAGACGAGATCGCGCAGCGTGAAGCCGTCGTGCGCGGTGACGAAGTTGATCGAGGCGAAGGGGTCGCGCCCGTTCTCCTGGTAGAGGTCGGCCGAGCCGGTGAAGCGCTGCGCGAACTCTCCCACGTTCCCCTGTCCGCGCCAGAAGTCCCGCACCGCGTCCCGGTACTTCCCGTTCCACTCCCCCCAGAGCACCGGGAAGTTGCCGACCTGGTAGCCGCCGGGCCCGACGTCCCACGGCTCGGCGATCAGCTTGACCTGCGACAGCACCGGGTCTTGGTGGATCGTGTCGAAGAAGGCCGAGAGGCGGTCCACGTCGTAGAGCTCCCGCGCGAGCGCCGACGCGAGATCGAAGCGGAACCCGTCGACGCGGCACTCGAGCACCCAGTAGCGGAGCGAGTCCATGATCAGCCGCAGCACCGACGGGTGGACCGGATTGAGCGAGTTGCCGGTGCCCGTGAAGTCCATGTAGAAGCGCGGGTTGTCGGGCATCAGCCGGTAGTAGCTCCGGTTGTCCGCGCCGCGGAAGGACAGCATCGGCCCGAGGTGATTCCCCTCGGCGGTGTGGTTGTAGACGACGTCGAGGATCACCTCCATCCCCGCGCCGTGCAGCGCCTTGACCATCCCCTTGAACTCCCGCACCTGCTCGCCGGCGGTGCCGGTGGCGGCATAGAGCGCGTGCGGCGCGAGGTAGCCGATCGAGGAGTACCCCCAGTAGTTCGTGAGGCCTCGGTCGCGCAGGAACCCCTCGTCCGCGATGTGGTGGACGGGAAGCAGCTCGACCGCCGTGACACCGAGCTCCCGCAAGTAGGCGAGCGCCGGCTTCGAGGCGAGCGCGCCGTACGTGCCGCGCAGGTCGTCGCGGATCTCCGGGTGCAGCTTCGTCAAGCCCTTCACGTGGGCCTCGTAGATGACGGTGTCGCCCCACGGCGTGTCCGGCGGCCGGTCGTCCTCCCAGTCGAAAGCCGGATCGACCACGACGCACTTCGGGACGGCGCCCGCGTCGTCCTCGTCGTCGAGCTCGAGATCCGCGTCCTCCCCGGAGCTGGGGACGTACGGGAGGACGTTTGCCCGCTCCCACAGGACCGGCCCCTCGATCGCTTTCGCGTACGGGTCGATGAGGAGCTTGCTCGGGTTGAAGCGGTGCCCGGCTTCCGGCGCGTACGGGCCGTGCACCCGGTAGCCGTAGCGCCGGCCGGGCGCGATGCCCGGCAGGTAGCCGTGCCAGACGTGCGCTGCCACCTCGCGCAGCTCGACCCGCGCCTCCCGCTCGTCGTCGAAGAGGCAGAGCTCGACGCCTTCAGCGTGCTCGGAGAACAGCGCGAAGTTCGTCCCCTCGCCGTCCCACGTCGCACCGAGCGGGAACGGCCGCCCCGGCCAGATCTCCGGCACGCCTCCCTACTCCGGCACGAGCCAGACCGCGCCGAGCGGGGGCAGCGTCAGAGTGGCGGAGAAGGGCTGCTCGTGCCACGGCACGGCCTCGGCCTCGACACCGCCGAGGTTGCCGACGCCGCTGCCGCCGTAGAAGGCCGAGTCGGTGTTCAGCACCTCGCGCCAGCGGCAGCAAACCGGCATCCCGACGCGATAGTCGTGGCGCGGCACCGGCGAGAGGTTGAGCACGCAGACGAGCGGCCGCGCGTCACCCTCGCCGAGCCGCGCGAAGGCGAGGACGTTGTTCGAGGCGTCGTTCGCCTCGAGCCAGCGGAAGCCGTCCGGGTCGAAGTCGAGCTGCCAGAGCGCCGGGGTCTCCCGATACGTGCGGTTGAGGTCGCGGACGAGCGAGTGGATCCCGTTGTGCTCGGCGTGCTCGAGGAGATTCCAGTGGAGCGAGCCGTCGTAGTTCCACTCCTCCCACTCGCCGAGCTCGCCGCCCATGAAGAGGAGCTTCTTGCCGGGGTGGGCCCACATCAAGGCGTAGAGCGAGCGGAGGTTCGCGAACTTCTGCCACCGGTCGCCCGGCATCTTGGCGAGCAGCGACCGCTTGCCGTGCACGACCTCGTCATGGGAGAGCGGCAGGACGAAGTTCTCGCTGAACGCGTACATGAGCGAGAAAGTCAGCGTGTGGTGGTGGTAGCGCCGGTGGACGGGCTCCGTCTGGAAGTAGCTCAGCGTGTCGTGCATCCAGCCCAAGTTCCACTTGAAGCCGAAGCCGAGCCCGCCGAGGTACGTCGGTCTCGAGACTCCGGGCCACGCGGTCGACTCCTCCGCCGCCGAGACAAAGCCGGGCTCGCGGCCGTAGAGCGTCTCGTTCAGCTCCTTCAGGAACGAGACCGTGTCGAGGTCCTCGTTGCCGCCGAACCGGTTCGGCACCCACTCGCCGGCCTTGCGCGAGTAGTCGAGGTAGAGCATCGAGGCGACGGCGTCGACACGGATCCCGTCGGCGTGGTGCTCGCGCAGCCAGTAGAGCGCGTTGGCGAGCAGGAAGTTGCGCACCTCGGTGCGGCCGAGGTTGAAGACGAGTGTGCCCCAGTCGGGATGTGCGCCGCGGCGCGGGTCCGCGTGCTCGTAGAGGTGCGTCCCGTCGAACGTCGCGAGCGCCCAGTCGTCGCGAGGGAAGTGGGCCGGAACCCAGTCGAGGATCACGCCGATGCCCCGCTGGTGGAGCCGGTCGACGAGGTAGCGGAAGTCGTCGGGCGTGCCGAAGCGGGAAGTGGGCGCGTAGTAGCCCGTCACCTGGTAGCCCCACGAGCCGGCGAACGGATGTTCCATCACCGGCAGCAGCTCGACGTGGGTGAAGCCGAGATTGGAGACGTAGTCGGCGAGCTCGTCGGCGAGCTCCCGGTAGCTGAGCGGCCGGTTTCCCTCGAGCGGGTTGCGCCGCCACGAGCCGAGGTGCAGCTCGTAGATCGAGAGCGGGCTACGCAGCGGGTCCGAGCCGGTCCGGCGCTCGAGCCACTCCTCGTCGCGCCAGATGTGCTTCGCGTCCCAGACGACGGACGCGTTTGCCGGCGGCACCTCGGCGTGGAAGGCGACCGGATCGGCCTTGAGGCGCAGGCGGCCGTCCATCGTCCGGATCTCGAACTTGTACTTCGTGCCCCCATCGACGCCAGGGACGAACAGCTCCCAGATCCCGGCGGCGCCGAGCGAGCGCATCGGATGCAGCCGGCCGTCCCAGGAGTTGAAGTCGCCGACGACCGAGACCGACCGTGCATTGGGCGCCCAGACGGCGAAGGCCGTGCCGACGACACCGTCCACCTCGCGCACATGGGCGCCGAGCAGCTCGTAGAGGTGCTGGTGGCGGCCCTCCATGGCGAGGTGGATGTCGAGGTCGCCCAGCGTGGGGAGGAACGAGTACGGGTCGCGGACGGTGAACCTGCTGCCGTCCGGGTACTCGACCTCGAGCTCGTACTCGAGCGGCAGGCGCGCCTTCGGCAGCAGCGCCTCCCACAAACCGGCGGGGTCCTTCAGCTCCGCCTCGATGCCGGCCGGCTGGACGCGCACCGCCTGGGCGTCGGGCCGGTACGCGCGGACGACGACGCCGTCCTCCGCCTCGTGGGCGCCGAGAACCCCATGCGGATTGGCTCCGAGATCTACGGTCACAACGCTTCCGCCGCCTGCTGCATCAGCCGCTCGATGCCCGCGACGGGAATTCCCACCCAGTCGGGTCGGTTGTCGAGCTCGTACCGGAGCTCGTACACCGCCTTCTCGAGCTCGAACACGGCGAGCAGCCGCTCGATCGCCGCGTCTCCCGCGGGCATCAGCGTCGCGTCGACCGTGTCGAGGTAGCTCTCGAGGAACCGCTCGCGCGCCCGTTCCTCCCAGTCTTCCGGCACGTCGGCGTCGCGCGTGAGCTCGGCCGCCGTCGCGGCGTAGGCGAAGGAGCGGAGCATGCCGGCGACGTCGCGGAGCGGCGAGCGTTTGCGGCGGCGCTCGGCGAGCGTCCGGGCCGGCTCGCCCTCGAAGTCGAGGATGACCCAGTCGCCTTGGCTGGAAGCGGTGGGGAAGAAGCCACCGCCGCCCGGCCGAAGTCCCCGGGCGCCTCCGGCGCCCGGTGGGGCCATCAGCGTCTGGCCGAGGTGGTAGTCGCCGTGGGTGCGGATCACGCGGCCGCTCGAGCCCGCATGGGTGAGGAGGCGGAGCTGCTCGCGCACCTCCTCGCCCCGGCCGAGGATCGGGCCGAGACGGTCGTCGTCGTCCGGCAGCAAGAGGAAGACGCGCGCGATCTCCTCGTCAACCGTCGCTGTCAGCAGCCCGAGCGACTCGACGCTCGGCTCCTCGGGCGCGAAGGCGGGATCGTTCGCGTCGGAGCCGAGCACGGTGTGCATCTGCGCCGTCACCTCGCCCAGCCGGCCGAGCCGGTCGAGGAAGCGCTCGGGCGCCTCCGTGATCTCGTCGAGGGCGAGCTCCCAGCCGCCGACGGCGCCCGCGACGTACTCCTGCAGCAGCCCGAGCGTCGCCGTCAGCGGCTCGCCGGAGTAGCCGTACCAGCCGCCGAGCGCCGGAATGTTGCGGAAGCCGTGCTCGGTGAGGAAGCGGAGCAGCTCGAGCTCCGGGTTGATCCCTGGCTCGATGTGGCGGAAGACCTTGAGGATCAACGCGTCATCGAAGACGACCGAGCTGTTCGACTGCTCGGAGGCGATGAGCCGTGCGGCGCCGAGCTCGCGTCCGAGCGCCGAGAAGTCTTCGGCCGGCCGGAACTCCGCGACTCCCTGCTCGCCCTGCACCGTGAGCCCAGCCCGCATCGCGCTGATGAGCTCGCGCGCCAGGCTCGGATCCTCGGCGAGGCCGTCGAACTCCTGATCCTCCGGGGACCCGGAGAAGAGGAGCTGGTAGAGGTCGTGCACACCCGTGTCGTAGCGAAGCTCGACGAGGGCGAGGGACAGCTGCGGCTCGGCCTGCCGGATCGTGACGGTGTCGAGCACGTCCGAGTGCGAGACCGTCCGCGACTTCGCGCCGTACCAGCGCTGCCGGGTCACGTACTCGATCAGCGCGCTCTCGTCCATCGTCAATCCACCTGCGCCTGCTGCCTGAGCTGGAACCAGAAGAACCCGCGCGGCGCGAGCGTCAGGAGGTACGGCAGCTCCCCGATCGGCGGGAAGGCCGTCCGGCCCAGCATCTCCACCGGCACCATACCCGCGTAGGCCGAGAGGTCTAGCTGCACGGCCTGCGCCGAGTGGGCGAGGTTGTGGACGCAGAGGACGATGTCCTCCTTCCACGTGCGGATGTGGGCGAAGATGCGCGTGTTCTCGGCGCGGAGCGGCTGGTAGGAGCCGAGCCCGAAGACCGGGTGCTCCTTGCGGAGGGCGATGAACCGCTGCATCCAGCGCAGGAGCGAGTTCGGCGTTCGGAGCTGGGCCTCGACGTTCACCGCCGAGAAGCCGTAGACGGGATCCATGAGCGGCTGGAGGTAGAGCTGCGCCCAGTCGGCGCGCGAGAAGCCCGCGTTGCGGTCGCCCGACCAGTGCATCGGCGTTCGCACGCCGTCGCGGTCGCCGAGATAGACGTTGTCGCCCATGCCTATCTCGTCCCCGTAATAGAGGACCGGCGAACCAGGCAGCGAGAAGAGGATCGCGTGCAGGAGCTCCGCCTCGTCGCGGCCGGCGTCGAGGAGCGGCGCGAGGCGGCGGCGGATGCCGAGGTTGATCTTCATCCGCGGGTCCTTCGCGTACTCCGCGTACATGTAGTCCCGCTCCTCGTCGGTGACCATCTCGAGCGTCAGCTCGTCGTGGTTGCGAAGGAAGAGCCCCCACTGGCAGTTGGCCGGAATCGGCGGCGTCCGGTCGAGGATCTCGTAGATCGGCGTCGCGTCCTCGCGCCGCAGCGACATGAACATCCGCGGCATGACCGGGAAGTGGAAGCACATGTGGCACTCGTCGCCATTGCCGAAATACTGGACGACGTCCTCGGGCCACTGGTTCGCCTCGGCGAGCAGGACCCGGTCCGGGTAGCGCGCGTCCACCTCTGCGCGGACGCGCCGCAGGTACTCGTGCGTCTCGGGGAGGTTCTCGCCGTTCGTCCCCTCCCGCTCGAAGAGGTACGGGACGGCGTCGAGCCGGAAGCCGTCGATACCGAGGTCGAGCCAGAAGCGGAGGACGTCGAGCATCGCCTCCCGCACCTCGGGGTTGTCGAAGTTGAGGTCGGGCTGGTGGTGGAAGAAGCGGTGCCAGTAATACTGACTCCGGCGCGGGTCGAGCGTCCAGTTCGACGGCTCGGTGTCGATGAAGATGACCCGCGCCTCCGGGTAGCGCTCGTCGCTGTCCGACCAGACGTACCAGTCGCTCTTCGGGCCGGGCGCCTCGGCGCGCGACTCCTGGAACCACGGATGGTCCGCCGAGGTGTGGTTCATGACGAGGTCCGCGATGACGCGCATGCCGCGCTGGTGCGCCTGCTCCACGAACTCACGGAAGTCGTCGACCGACCCGTAGTCCGGGTGGATGGCGAAGAAGTTCGAGATGTCGTAGCCGCCGTCGCGGAGCGGCGACTCGTACATCGGCAGCAGCCACAAGCAGTCCACGCCGAGCCACTCGAGGTAGTCGAGCTTGTCGATCAGGCCGCGGAAGTCGCCGGAGCCGTCGTCGTTGCCGTCGAAGAAGCCACGGATGTGGATCTCGTAGAAGACGGCCCGCTTGAACCACAGAGGGTCTCTTTCGAACCACTGCTCAGACACGACCGCACCGGACACGTCCGGAACCAGGTTCCGGACGTGGCTCGAAGGGACATGGTCCGTTGCTCATCGGCGGAATCCTCAACACGTGGCTTTGACCGGAGCCGAGCTTGAAGTAGTTGCGGCCGATCCGCCGAGTCCACGTCGCGTCCCACCGGCCGCTCCGGACCTGTCCGGAACCAGGTTCCGGACACGGTTTGAAGGGAGGCGTCCGATTCATCCGCCGATCCTCAGCACGTGACTTCGACCGGGGCCGAGCTTGACGTAGTTGCGGCCGATGCGCCATGTCCAACTCTCGTCCGAGAGCAGGTCTCGCACCCTGTAGGCGGGCGGCAGCCCCGTCGAGACCGGCAGGACGCAGACGCCCACCTGCGTCGCGCGTGGGTCGAGGTTGACGACCGTGACCGCGGTGTTCTCGCCTCGCCTCTTGAGAAAGGCGAAGAGGTGCTCGTTCTCGGTCTCGAGGATCGTGAGGGGGTCGAGCCACTGCAGCGCCGGGTTCTCACGTCGCGCTGCATTGAGCTTGGCGGCGAGCGGCAGCAGCGGCCCGTCCAGCTTCCGCCTCTTCAACTCGTACTTCTCGGAGTTGAGGTATTCCTCGGAGCCCGGCCGCACGGGCACGTTCTCGCAGTGCTCGAAGCCTGAGTAGATGCCGTAGGACGGGGAGAGCGTCGCCGCGAGCACGAGCCGCGCCTCGAAAGCGGGGCGGCCGCCGCCCTGGAGGTACTCGTGCAGGATGTCCGGCGTGTTCGCGAAGCAGTTGGGCCGGTAGAACTCCCGCCACTCGAGCAGCTGGCCGAGGAACTCGAGTAGCTCCCAGCGGGTGTTCTTCCACGTGAAGTACGTGTAGCTCTGCGCGAAGCCGGCCTTGGCGAGCGTCGTCATCGGCGCAGGCCGCGTGAAGGCTTCCGAGAGGAAGATCACGTCCGGGTGCTCCCGCCGCACCTCGCCGATCAGCCAATCCCAGAACGGCACCGGCTTCGTGTGCGGGTTGTCGACGCGGAAGACGGTGACGCCGCAGCCGACCCAGTGGAGCACGACGTCGAGCAGCGCCTGCCAGAGGCCGCGCCAATCCTCGCTCGCGAAGTCGACGTTGTAAATGTCCTGGTAGCGCTTCGGCGGGTTCTCGGCATACTTCAGCGTCCCGTCGGGGCGGCGGAAGAACCACTCGGGATGCTCCTTCAGCCATGGGTGGTCGGGCGAGCACTGGATTGCGAAGTCGAGCGCAATCTCGATCCCGAGCTCCTTCGCGCTGGCGACGAGGGCGCGGAAATCCTTCTCGGTCCCGAGCGACGGGTCGATCGCGTCGTGGCCGCCCTCCTCGGAACCGATCGCCCACGGGCTGCCGACGTCGCCGGCCTTGGCCCGCTCGGAGTTGTTGCGGCCCTTGCGGTTCGTGTGGCCGATCGGGTGGATCGGCGGCAGGTAGAGGACGTCGAACCCGAGCTCGGCGAAGCGCGGCAGCAGCGCGCGGATGCCTGTGAAGCCGCCCCAGGAGCGCGGGAAGAGCTCGTACCACGAGCCGAAGCGGGCGAGGACGCGGTCGACGTCCACCTCGTATGTCGGGGACCACGCCTTCTCGGAGCGGGCACCCGCCGGCGTCGCGAGCGCTCCCTCCACGGTCAGCTCCTCGTCGCCGAGCAGCACCGTGCCCTCCGACAGCTCGCCGGCGAGGTCGGTCTGGCCGGCGGCAACCTTGCGCCGCAGCTCCTCCTGGAACGACGTGACGCGGTCGACCCACGCCTCGATCCGGAAGCTCCACACGCCCGGCCGGTCGACGCCGAAGGAGCCGGCCCAGAAGTCGTTGCCGAGCGGCTCGAGCGGCGTCTCGGCCCAGCGGGTCGCGTCCGGGCCCTTGTGGCGGATTGCTGCACCGAGCGTCTCGTGCCCGTCGCGGAAGATCCGGGCAGTCACCTCGACGCGTTCGCCGACGGTGCGCTTGACGGGGTAGCGGCCGCAGTCGAGTTGCGGCACGACCTCCTGGATCTGGAGCCTCGGGGGAGTCGTCTTCGGGATCGACACGTGCGAAGTCTCACCGATGGGAGAGGATCAGAACGTGGAGCTCCGTCGCTCGTCCGGCATCCTCCTCCACCCGACGTCGCTGCCGTCGGGGAAATTGGACCACGAGGCGTACCGGTTCGTCGACTGGCTCGCGGCGGCCGGACAGGCGTGGTGGCAGGTGCTGCCGCTCGGGCCGCCGGACGAGTTCCGCTCGCCGTACAGGTCGCCGTCGGCGTTTGCCGCGTCCCCGCAGCTGCTCGCCCGGCCGGACGCGCGGGTGACGGCCGCCGAGGTCGAGGACTTCGTCGCCCGCCATCCCTACTGGACCGGCAGCTGGGTGAGCTTCGCCGGCGAGGAAGCGATCGCCGACCAGGTGCGCTTCGAGCGGGAATGGGGAGCCCTGCGGGCGTACGCGGCGAAGCGCGGAGTGCGGCTGATCGGCGACCTGCCGATCTACGTATCCGACGCGGGCGCCGACCTCGCCGGCTGGCCGGAGCTCTTCGCTCGAGGCGAGGTCGCCGGAGCCCCGCCCGACGCGCTCAACGCAAGCGGCCAGCGGTGGGGAAACCCGCTCTACGACTGGCCCGTCCACCGCGCGACCGAGTACCGCTGGTGGCGCGAGCGCTTCCGGCGCACGGTCGAGCTGGTCGACGTCTGCCGGGTCGACCACTTTCGCGGCTATCTCTCCTACTGGGCGATTCCGGCGCGGAACACGACGGCGATGCGGGGGCGCTGGCGGCGCGGCCCCGGCGCCGAGCTCTTCCACGCCGTCGCGCGCGAGCTCGGCGACCTGCCCGTGATCGCGGAGGACCTCGGTCACATCACGCCGCCGGTCTACCGGCTGCGGGACGAGTTCGGCCTGCCCGGCATGGTCATCCTCCTCTGGGCCTTCCGCGGCACCCGGCGCAACCCGGACCGGCTCGAGAACCACCGCGCCAACTCGGTCGCCTACACCAGCACGCACGACACCGACACCGCGGCCGGCTGGTTCTCCAGCCTCCCACCGCGGCAGCGAACCGCCACCGGCCTCGATCCGAGCGAGCCGCACTGGGGCCTGATCGAGCTTGCGTACGCGTCTCCCGCCGCGCTCGCGATCGTGCCCGCGCAGGACGTCCTTGGCCTCGGCAGCGAAGCCCGTATGAACCGGCCCGGCGTGACGGGCGGGAACTGGAGCTGGCGGCTCGAGCGAGGGGCGCTGACGCCGGCGCTGGCGAGACGCCTGCGCCGCCAAGCCGCGCGCAACGGCCGCATCTCCGGCTAAG
>DAIMGZ010000002.1:0-43358 GCA_036723535.1 Gaiellaceae bacterium | reverse complement strand
AGTACCCGGTGCCGCCGGTCGACGCGCTCAACGCCGCCGGCTACGGCTTCTACGCCTCCGGGATCATGGAGAAGCTCGCGGCGACGCCGTACGACGAGATGATCGCCGGCGACATCGTCTGGGTCGGGACGCCGGAGGACGTGATCCAGCGGATCCGCGAGACGATCGAGGTCTGCGAGGGGCTGACCGAGATCGCGATCACGACGAACCCCGGCGGTGTCGCGCACTGGAAGGCGATCAAGGCGCAGGAGCTGTTCGCGGAGCACGTGATCCCGGTCGTCCGGAGCGAGACCGAGGCGGCCGCGAGCTGACGTCGGGAGCTGCTACCGCCGATGAGCAGCCTCGCGATCGACGTCCGCGGCACGCGCTACCCCGTCGTGCTGCCGACGGTGCGCGACCCGCGCCTTCACCTGGCGGCCGTGATCGTCTCGCTGCAGATACTCGGGCAGATCGCCTTCGCGTTCCGGCTCTCGGTTGCGCAGATCCTGATCTCCCTCGGCGCCTGCGCAGTGCCCGAGGTTGCAATCGTCTGCCGGCGGCAGGGGGTGCTGATGTGGCCCGCGAGCGCGCTGGTGACCGGCAACGGCGTCGCCTTCGTTCTCCGCGTGCCGGGCACGCAGCACGGCGACTGGTGGAGCACGCGCGGCTGGTGGATCTTCGCCGCGACGGCCGCAGTCTCTCTCCTCTCGAAGCACGTCGTGCGCGTGCGCGGCTCGCACGTCTTCAACCCGTCGAACATCGGCCTTGTCCTCTGCTTTCTCGCACTCGGCTCGAGTCGCGCCGAGCCGCTCGACTTCTGGTGGGGCCCGATGTCCACGTGGATGGCGCTAGCGCTCGCGATCATCGTCGTCGGGGGACTCGCCATCCTCTCGCGGCTCCGGCTGCTCGAGATCGCCGTCTCCTTTTGGGCGGCCTTCGCCGCGGCCCTCGGCGTCCTCGCCGCGACCGGTCATTGGATGACCGCTCGCTGGCACCTGGGGCCGATCGCGGGACTCGACTTCTGGCGGACGCTCGTGACCTCGCCCGAAATCCTCGTCTTTCTCTTTTTCATGATCACCGACCCGAAGACGATCCCCGGCGGACGCCGTGAGCGGGCGGCCTACGCCGTCGCGGTAGGGCTCCTCGCCGCCCTTCTGATTGCGCCCGCGCGGACCGAGTACTGGAGCAAGGTCGCCGTGCTGGGGGCGCTCACGCTCGCCTGCGCGGCGCGATCGGTCGCTGGCCTTCTTGGTGCCCGGTTGCCGAGGAGACCACAACGATTGCTTCCGGCCGCAGCGTGCGGCCTGGTCGTCTACTTCGGCGGGCTGGTTGCCATGGGAATCGCAGCCCCGGCGGTTCCCGCGGCCCTCGCCTCGCACGGAAATCGCTACGCGGCGCCGTTGCCGCCGATCACGATCCTCCCCTCGCGGGGCGTCGACTCGGCGCTGAGCAAGACGGCGGCGGCGAGAATCGCAGGCGATCTCATGTCCGACCTGCGGAAGCGCGGGCCAGTGCGCGTGGAGCGCATCTCGCTCTGGCTCGAGCTCGGGACGCAGGGTGGTTCCACGCCCGTCGTTCGCCTGGAGCCCGGCGGGACGACGCTCGAGCTGGCGTTGACGAATGGACGCTACGTCGTCAGCAGGGTTCGTCCGCAGTAGGCAAACGGCTGAAATCGTGAGACCATCGACGCGAGAGGCGAAGATCGGGCCAAGCATCTCCGTCTTGAGGGCACCGACCGGTAGGAGGATGCGGCATGAAGAGATTGCTCGTCACTGTGGCGCTTATCGGCCTTGGCGTCTTGATCGCGGGCAACGGCGCCTGGGGCAAGAGCTCCGGCGCGAGCGCGCAGAAGCTCGCCGAGCGGTACAAGATCGACCAGATCGAGAAGACCTGGCACAAGGCCGCGTCGAAGAAGAACCTCGACCTGATGATGACCCTCTGGGCCCCGAAGGCGACGTTCACCATCGCCGGTCAGACGTACAGGGGCAAGGCGGCGATCCGGCAGGTGTTTGCCAAGGCAGGCCCGTTCCAGCCCCAGAACCACTGGGAGTCCGATACCCCCGCGTACAAGATCCGCGTCACCGTCAACGGCAACACGGGAACGCTCTACTTCGAGTGCCACTACATCGACGTGGACACGCAGAAAGTGGCGGCCGCGGTAGGCGCGGACCAGGACGTCCGGAAGATCAACGGCAGGTGGCTGATCATCAAGGCGATCGCCTCGTCAGTGACGCTCAAACCGTAGGCGAATGTCAGTCGCAGCGCGCGTCCCCCGGCCCAACGCCGGCGTCCGGCGGCTCTTCACCCGTGCCGACAACCCGCTCGTCCGCCTCCTCGCGAGGCTACCGGCGAAGCTACGGACGAAGCTGCTCGCCGCGTTCCTGGCGATCGCCGCCCTCCTGGTGCTCGTCTCGCTGCTCGGCGTCCGCGTCCTCGGCCAGTCGAACTCGCGCTCCGAGCGGCTCAAGACGCTCCAGGTTCACGTCGCGGGCTACAGAGCTCTCGAAGCGCAAGCAGGCTCCGTCCGGGACATCCTCGCCCTCTGCGCCGGCGGCGCCGACGTGTTCAAGTTCACAGGGGTCAAGGCTCCGCGCGCCTCGAAGACCAACCGGTGCCTGCGGTCGATCGGCAGTGTCGTGAACACCGCTCTGGATGGCCTCGCCACGGCGGCGACGGAGGAAGGCCTGGGCTTCAAGCCCTTTGCGGACGAGGTCCAGTCCCTTCGAGTCGTCAGACGGGACGACACGACGCTCGGGCAGGTCATGGCGAAAATCACCCACTCGAAACGCCTCTCCCTGCTGCTCCATCACCGGGCGGAGAACCTCGCGGACAACCTCAAGGCCGCTGCAGACGCGCTGGCGAGACGTACGACGCACAAGACCGCCCTGCTCGTGGGGCAGAACCGCAGCTCGTACCGCAGCTCGCGCAAGTTGTTCATCGGCGCGGCGGCCGGCGCAGTCGTGCTCGCGCTCCTGCTCGGCTACTTCCTCTCTTGGTCGCTGATCGGACCGATCCAGCGGATAGTCGGGCGGTTGGCTGCAATTGCCTCGGGCGACTTCTCCCGCCACGTGGAGGTCGCCAACCGGGACGAGCTCGGCGACCTCGGCACTCGCGTCAATCAGATGAACGACGAGCTCCAGCGCGTGTACGGGGAGTTGGAGAGCGCGAGCCGGCACAAGAGCGAGTTCCTCGCGAACATGTCGCATGAGCTGCGTACGCCGCTGAACGCGATTCTCGGCTTCTCTCAGGTGCTGGAGAAGAGGCTGTTCGGGGAGCTGAACGAGAAGCAGGGGGAGTACGTCGAGGACATCCGCTCGTCCGGCGACCACTTGCTCTCGCTGATCAACGACGTGCTCGACCTGTCGAAGGTCGAGGCGGGGCAGATCGAGCTGGAGGTGGCGCCGTTCTCGCTCCCTGAGGCGGTCGAGCGGGGTGTGGTGATGCTGCGGGAGCGGGCGAGCAAGAACGGTGTGGCGCTCGCCGCCGAGCTCGAGCCCGAGGTGCAGATCGTCTCCGGCGACGAGCGCCGCATCCGCCAGATCCTCTTCAACCTGCTTTCCAACGCGGTCAAGTTCACGCCGGCGGGCGGCCGTATCGACGTCACCGCCGCCCGAGTCGATGGGGAGATCCAGCTTGCGGTGACGGACACCGGCCCGGGCATCGCCCCCGAGGACCTCGATCGCATCTTCGAGGAGTTCCAGCAGACCCAGGTCGGGGCGAAGCACCACGAGGGGACGGGCCTCGGCCTGGCGCTCTCGAAGCGGCTCGTCGAGCTCCACGGCGGCCGCATCTGGGTGGAGAGCGAGGTCGGCGTCGGCAGCCGGTTCGTGTTCACGCTCCCCGTGACGCAGGAGGTGGCGGTCTGATGGCGGGCGAGCGCGTCCTGGTCGTCGAGGACAACGAGAAGAACATGAAGCTCGTCCGCGACATCCTCCAGGCCACGGGCTACAGCCCGCTCGAGGCGTCCTCGGGTGAGCAGGCGCTCGCGCTGGCGGCCGAGCACGCTCCAGCGCTCGTGCTGATGGACATCCAGCTTCCCGACCTCGACGGAGCCGAGGCGCTCCAGCGCCTTCGCTCGGACGAGCGGACGGCCGGAATCCCGGTACTCGCGCTGACGGCGCAGGCGATGCAGGGGGACCGCGAACGCTTCCTCGCTGCCGGCTTCGACGGCTACCTGTCCAAGCCCGTCGACGTCGACGAGCTGATCGAGACCGTTCGGCGCTATTGCGACGGAGGCACTGAGTGAGCACGCGCGAGCGGCCGAAGATCCTCGTCGTCGACGACATCCCCGAAAACGTCCGCCTACTCGAGGCGGTGCTCGCCCCCCATGGATACGACGTCGTCACGGCGGCTGACGGCGCCGAGGCCCTCTCGGTCGTCGAGTCGGAGCAGCCGGATCTCGTCCTCCTTGACGTCTTCATGCCCGAGCTGGACGGCTACGCGGTCTGCGCGCGCCTGCGGGAGAACGAGGAGACGGCGGTGCTGCCGGTGATCATGGTCACCTCGAGCGTCGGCGAGGAGAAGACGCGTGCGATCGAGGCCGGCGCTGACGACTTCATCCCGAAGCCGTTCAACCACGACGAGCTGCTCACGCGCGTCCGCTCGCTCCTGCGCATCAAGCGCTACCACGACACGATCAAGGAACTAAACCGGACGCTTGAGGAACGCGTGGAGGCGCAGGTCGAGGAGCTCGAGCGGCTGCGGCAACTGGGCCGCTTCCTGTCGCCCCAGGTCGCCGAGGCAATCGTGTCGTCGGGTGACGAGTCGATTCTCCGCAGCCATCGCCGCGAGGTGGCGGTCTTCTTCGCCGATCTCCGCGGCTGGACGAGCTTCGTCGACGGGGTCGAGCCAGAGGAGCTGCTGCGGGTGCTGCGCGAGTTCCACGACACGATCGGCGGGCTCGTGCAGCGGTTCGAAGCGACCGTCGGCTTTCTCGAGGGCGACGGCGTCGAGCTCTTCTTCAACGATCCGATCGAGATCCCGGATGCCCCGCTGCGGGCCGTGCGGCTCGGCTGCGCACTGCGCGAGGAGATGGTCGGTCTGACAGAGCTGTGGCGCAAGCGTGGCTATGACCTCGACTTCGGGGCGGGCATCGCTCTCGGCTATGCCACCTGCGGCGAGGTCGGCTTCGAGGGCCGCTCCGACTACGCCGCGATCGGCAGCGTGACGAACCTCGCCTCGCGGCTGGCGGACGAGGCCACGGGTGGCCAGGTGCTGATCACGCAGCGGCTCTATGCCGAGATCGAGGACTCCGTCGAAGCCGTCCCCGCCGGCGAGTTCGCGCTCAAAGGCTTCACCCGACCCGTGACCGCGTTCGACGTCGTAGCCGTTCGCGAGGCCGAGCTGACCGAGGCCTAGCCGGCCGCTAGGCTCGCGCCGTGACCCGGGTCGTTGTAGCCGGAGCCGGCTCGATCGGCTCTCTGCTCGCGGCGCACCTCGCGCGGGTGGCGGACGTGACGGTGCTGACCCGGCGGGAGGAGCACGCCACGGCGCTGCGGGAGCAGGGCCTGCGCGTCTCCGGCCGCGGCGACTTCACGGCGCGGCTCGAGGCGACGACGGATCCTGCCGCGCTACCCGCGGACGCCGAGCTCGCGATCCTCGCGTGTAAAGGCACCGACCTCGATCCGCTCACTGCGCGGCTCGAAGGGACGCTCCCGGGCGCGACCGTGATGACGATCCAGAACGGGCTCGGCGCGGAGGAGGTGGTCGCGGCCCACGGCGAGTGGCCGCTCCTCTCCGCCGTGACCTTCATGAGCGGCACCCGGCACGGCGACGCCCACGTCGAGTACGTCCTCGACACCGCGACCTGGATCGGCCCTTATCGCGGCACGGCGGAGGCCGACGCGCGTCGAGTCGCGGAGCTGATCGAAGCCGGCGGGCTGAAGGCGCAGGCGTTTCCCGACCTGCGGCCGGCGCAGTGGTCGAAGCTGATCTTCAACGCCACGGTGAACGGCGTCGCGGCGCTCACGGGCCTCCCGCACGACTTCCACTTCGCGCAGACGGAGGAGCCCTCCGACCTCGGCCGTCTCGTCCGCGACCTCGTCGACGAGGGGAAGGCGGTCGCCGCCGCGGCGGGCGTCGAGCTGCACGACGACCCGTGGGAGATGAACGTCCTCGCGACCCAGCGCGGCCACCGGCACTTCCCGTCCATGCTCGAGGACGTCGAGGCGCGTCGGCCGACCGAGCTCGAGTCGATCAACGGCGCCCTCGTGCGCGAGGCCGAGCGGAACGGCGTGCCCGTGCCGCTCCAGACGGCCGTCTATAGGCTCGTCAAGGCGAGGGAGGCGAGCTACTCGGAGTGAAGATCGCGGTCATCGGGACGGGGGCGGTGGGGTCGCTGTTCGCGGCGAACCTCTCGCTGCTGGACGACGTCGAGGTCTGGGCGTTCGACCTCAACGAGCTGCACGTCGCGGCGATCAACCGCAACGGCCTGCGGCTCTCGGGCGCAGGGGACGTGGTCGGGCGCCCGCACGCGACGAGCGACGCTTCGGAACTGCCGCCGTGCGACTTCGGCGTAGTCGCCACCAAGGCGATGCACACCGAGCCGGCGATCGCCGCGACCGCTCACGCCTTCGCCGACGGCTGCGTCGCGACCGTCCAGAACGGCCTGGGCAACGAGGAGACGATCGCCCGGCGCGTCGAGCGAGTGATCCGCGGCACGACCTTTCCCGCCGGGAAGCTGCTCGAGCCGGGGCACGTGCAATGGGACGTGAAGGGCGACACGACGCTCGGCCCGTACGACAAGGGGACGCCGCTCGCGGAAGTGGAGCGGCTCGCCGACGCCTGCACACGCGCGGGAATGCCGGCGCACGCGGTCGAGGACGCGCGTGGCCCGCAGTGGCGGAAGGTCATCTTCAACGCGTCGACGAACCCGATCGGCGCGCTCACCGGCCTCACCCACGGGCGTGTCTGCGAGCGGCCCGACCTGCGCGCGCTCGTCACGGGTCTAGTCGACGAGGGGAAGGCGGTTGCGGCGGCGCAGGGAATCGAGCTCGACGCCGACCCCGAGGAGCTGATCGACCACGCGGCGCGCAAGGACGTCGCGTACGACCACAAGGCATCGATGCTTCAGGACGTCGAGGCGCGGCGCCAGACCGAGGTCGACTACCTCAACGGCGGCATCGTCCGCTTCGGCCGGGATGGCGACGTGCCGACTCCGCTGAACGCGGCGATCCAGGCACTCGTGAAGGGGGTGGAGGCTTCGTGGATGCAGAGCTGAGCGCCCGGCACGCGCGTGTGCGCGAGGCGCTCGAGCGGGACGGCCTCGACGCCGCGCTCGTCTGCGGCTCGGAGTACACGGGGTTCGAGGGCGCGGTCACGTACCTCTCGGGCTTCCAGATCGTCCACCGGTACGCGTACGTGGTCCTGCCGAAGGAGGGCGAGCCGGCGATGGTCTTCCCGGCGGAGGCGCGCTATGTCGGCGAGCACGGGGACTCGCAGATCGAAGACCAGGTCTTCGCCGACCGCCCGGGCGAGTGGCTGGCCGAGCGGCTGCGCGGGCAGCGGGTGGGCGTCTACGGGCTCGACTACGTGCTGACGATGCGGGACTACGCGCCGCTCGGCGCCGCCGCGGAGCTCGTCCCGTGGGACGTCGCGTTCGACCTCGCGCGCGCCGTCAAGTCCGAGGCCGAGCTCGCGTCGGTGCGGGAGAGCGTCGAGATCAACGTCGCCGGCTTCCACGCCTTCCACGAGGCCTGGGCGCCGGGCCGCAACGCGGCCGAGGTGCTTGCGCCGGCGGAGCGGCTGTTCGTCGAGCGCGGCTGCGGGCGGCTGACGATGAACATGGTGCTCGTCGGCGCCGAGTTCGCGATCGCGCGCGACGACACGGTCTTCGGCGAGTTCACGATCCCGTCACTCGAGATCGCCGGGCCGGGCGGCCACTGGGTCGAGGTCTCCCGGGCGCTCGGCACGCCGAGCGACGAGGTCGGGCGGATGCTCGAGGCGTACGGGGAGTACTACGAGGTCGCGCAGACGGCTCTCCGGGCGGGCGCGACGGCGCACGACGTCCACCGCGCGGTCTCGGCCGGCTTCACGCAGCGGGGCTACCACCTCGGCCACGTCACCGGCCACTCGATCGGCATGACGATGATCGAGCACCCGCGGATCGGCGAGGGCATGGAGACGGAGCTCGCCGCGAACATGGTCTTCTCCATGCATCCGCATGCGATCTCCGCGGACGGCAAGGAGTGCCTCTACATGCAGGACACGTGGCTCGTTACCGGGGACGGCGGCGTCCCGCTCGCGGGTCTGCCCATGCAGATCTTTCAGTAGTAGGGTCGTCGTCGTGGAAGCGCCACACGGAAACGAGGACGAGTTCGCCCCGATCCTCCCGGGCGAGGGCGCAAGCGACTACGAGCGCTACCTCCGCACCGACGAGCTCCTCGCGCTTCAGAAGGCGCCGCACGAGTGGGTGCACCGCGACGAGCTCCTGTTCCAGACCGTCCACCAGTCGTCCGAGATCTGGCTCAAGCACGCGTGGATGGAGGTCGAGGAGGCGACGCGACTGATCGAGGCGCGCGACCTCGGCGGCGCGCTGCGGCTGCTGCGGCGCGCGTGCGCGGCGATCAAGTACGTCGAGGGTTTCCTCGAGCACCTCGAGCAGATGTCGCCGTGGGAGTACCAGGAGGTGCGCCGCGTGCTCGGCCACGGCTCGGGCTTCGACTCTCCCGGCTTCCGCGGCATCCGGCAGGTCTCGCCCGGTCTCCTTGCCGCCTTCGACTCGCTGCGCCGTGAGCGCGGGCTGACGCTGCTCGAGGTCTACACGCAGGGCCGCGAGCAGGAGGATCTGTACCAGCTCGCCGAGGCGCTGATCGAGTGGGACGAGCGCGTCGGCGTCTGGCGCTTCCGGCACTTCAAGGTCGTCGCGCGGATCATCGGCGAGGACGTCGTCGGGACCCAGGGCACGCCCGTCGAGCTGCTGGCCGGGCTGATCAAGTACAAGATGTTCCCCGAGCTCTGGACGGTGCGCACCGACCTGACCGAGCTCGCGAAGGAGAGCGACCCGAGCTGATCCCGCTCGACGAGATCCGCCGCGCGCGCGAGCGGCTCGGCGGCGACGTCCTCCGCACGCCGCTCGTCCCCTTCGAGACGGACGGGCGGATCTGGCTGAAGCTCGAGTGCCTCCAGCCGGTCGGCTCGTTCAAGCTCCGCGGTGCGCTGTCGGCGGTGCGCGCGGCCTCGCCGGCGGAGCTTTCAGCCGGAGTCGTCACCGCGAGCGCCGGCAACATGGCGCAGGGCGTCGCCTGGGCCGCGCGGGAGGCCGGCATGCTGGCGCGGGCCATCGCTCCTGCGGACGCGCCGCGGGCGAAGCTCGACCGGGTCGAGGCGCTTGGCGCCGAGGTCGTCCTGGTCACCTACGAGGAGTGGTGGCAGGCGATGGTCGACCGCGGTCGCGAAGGGGTCGACGGGTTTTTCGTCCATCCGGTCGCCGACGAGGCGGTGATGGCCGGCAACGGGACGATCGGGCTCGAGCTCTCCGAGGACGCGCCGGAGTTCGACACGGTCATCGTCCCGTGGGGCGGCGGCGGGCTGACGACCGGCATCGCGAGCGCGATCAAGGCGCTGCGTCCGAACGTGCGGGTCGTGACTGCGGAGCCGGCGACCGCTGCGCCGCTGGCCGCGGCATTCGCGGCGGGCGAGCCGGGCGAGATCGAGTTTCGGCCGTCATGGGTGGACGGCGCAGGCGGACCGGCGCTTCTGCCCGGGATGTGGGAGCGCGCACAGGAGCTCGTCGACGAGGCGGTCGCGGTGCCGCTCGAGGAGGTTGAAGAAGCCGTGCGGCTCCTGGCCTCGCGCGCGCACGTTGTCGCCGAGGGCGCCGGGGCGCTCGCGCTCGCGGCCGCGCTGCGCCGCGACGACCGCTGCGTCTGCATCGTGTCCGGCGGCAACATCGACCTCGACGTCTACGCCCGGATCGTCAGTCCGGCAGCAACGGCATAGAGAAGCCGGGGTCGCGGCCCAGCAGGACGGCGCGCGTGATCGCTGCGCTGCCGAAGCGATCGCGGACCGCGTCGACTGCGGCGTCGAGCGCCTCGTCCGGGCCGAGCAGGAGCTGACGCGTCCGGTCGTCCTCGAGCATGGAGACGGCGCAGCCGATGAGGGTGATTCCGCGTCGCTCTACCAATGGCATCGCCGTGGCGAGGAGCGCACGCGCGGTGATGAGGATCGCCTGCGTGTTCGCGGTCGCGAACGGGAGGGTGTGAGAGCGGGTCGCGCGCTCGAAGTCGCCGAAGCGCAGGCGGAGCACGACCGTCCGGCCGGCGCGCCGTGCCGCCCGCAGGCGCCGGGTGATTCGGTCGACGATGCCGACGAGCGTCGCGTCGATCGTCTCGGCCGAATGACGCCCGCGCCCGAGCGCGCGCTGCGACCCGATTGACCCGCGCCGCCGGCCTGGCTCGACCCGCCGGAAGTCGCGGTTGTGCGCGAGCGCGCTCAGGTGACGTCCGGCCGCCTGGCCGAGCATCGCGACGAGGGTCGACTCCGAGAGGGCGGCGAGCTCGCCAACCGTTCGCACCTTCCACGCCTGCAGACGCCGCGCCGTCGCCGGGCCGACGCCCCACACGCACTCCACCGGCAGCGGGTGCAGGAACTCGAGCTCGCGGTCGGGGGGTACGACGATCAGGCCGTCCGGCTTCGCGACGCCGCTGGCCACCTTCGCGAGGAACTTCGTCCGGGCGACGCCGACCGTGACGGGTAGTCCGACGCGCTCGCGCACGGCGGCGCGCAGCCGTGCGGCGATCTGGGCCGGCGTGCCGGCGATCCGCTCCATCCCGCGCACGTCGAGGAAGGCCTCGTCGATCGACAGCCCTTCGACGACGGGGGAGGTGTCCTCGAAGACGGCGAACATCGCCCGGCTCGCCTCGGTGTACGCCGAGAAGCGCGGCGAGACGACGATCGCCTCGGGGCAGAGGCGACGTGCCTGCCGTCCGCCCATCGCCGTGCGGATGCCGTATGCCTTCGCCTCGTAGCTCGCCGCCAGCACGACACCGCCGCCGACGATGACCGGCCGGCCGCGGAGCCGCGGGTCGTCCCGCTGCTCGACCGACGCGAAGAACGCGTCCGCGTCTGCGTGCAGCACGAACATATGTTCGTAGGGTATTAGAGCTGCGCGAGCGCTGCGTTGAAGCGCTCGATCTCGTCCGCCGTGTTGTAGTGGATCAAGCCGACGCGCACCGCGTCCTGCGGATACGGCAGCTTCTCCCGCAACCCGAGCGAGTACCAGTTGTCGTGCGCCCAGACGCCGAAGCCGCGCTCGGCCATCCGCGCTGCGACATCGGCCGCCGGGACGCCGTCGACGTTCAGCAGGAACGTCGGGACACGGCCCTCCATCGACTGCAGCCCGTAGACGGTGACCGACTCGGGCAGCCCGTCGAGGAAGCGCTGCCCAAGCTCGCTCTCGTACGCGGCGATCGCGGACATCCCGCCGAGCGACTCGAGGTAGGCGATCGTCGCTGAGAAGCCGGCGAGCAGCTCGTACGGAGCGGTGCCCGGCTCGAACTTCCGTCCGACCGGATCCGACGCGGCGGGCCGCGCCTTGTACGGACGCCACGACTCGAGCAGCTCGTGCCGGCCGTACGCGAGCCCGAGATGCGGGCCGCAGAACTTGTACGCAGAGCAGATGAAGACGTCACAACCGAGCGCCTGGACGTCCACCGGCTCGTGGGCCGCGTACTGCACCGCGTCGACCCAACAAAGCGCGCCGACCGAGTGCGCGAGCTCCGAGACGCGCGCGACGTCGACGATCGTTCCGACCGCGTTCGAGGAGCCGACGCAGGCGACGACGCGGACGCGCTCGTCGAGCTTCCGCTCGAGATCGTCGAGATCGAGGCGCAGGTCGTCGGTCACGTCGACCCAGTCGACCTCGAAGCCGCGGTCGGCCGCGAGCTCGACCCACGGCGACACGCCGCCGTCGTGGTCGAGCCGCGAGACGAGGATGCGGTCGCCCTCGCGCCAGTCGCGTGCGGCCGTCCGCGACAGCGCGAAGTCGAGCACGGTCATGTTCTGGCCGAAGATCACGTCGTCGGCGGCGCAGCTCAGGAACCGCGCGGCGTCGTCGCGGGCCGTCGCGAGGATCCGCTCGACCCGGTGGCTCGTCTCGTAGAGCGCGCCGATGTTCGCCGAGGCGTCGCGCAGCGCCCGCGCGATCGCGTCTCCCACCTCGTCCGGCACCTGCGTGCCGCCGGGCGCGTCGAGGAAGACGAAGCCGCCGTCACGCAGCGACGAGAAGCGGGCGCGGACGGCCTCGACGTCGAGTAGCGTCGCACTCATGGAGCGAGCCTACCCACGCCTGATCCTCGGCTGTGGCAGCTTCGGCGGCGTCGGCTCGGCGCCTGCCTTCTTCGGCCGGGGTGAGACGCAAGAGCAGGCGTTCGAGCTCATGGACGCCGCCTGGGAGGCCGGCATCACGTGGTTCGACACTGCCGACGCGTACGGCGGCGGCCGCAGCGAGACGTACATCGGCGACTGGATCCGCTCGCGCCGTCCGCATGGCCTCCGCCTCACGACGAAGACGTTCAACCCGATGGACGAGGGCCATGATCACGGGCTCGCGCCTGAGCGTGTACGGCGCCAGATCGACTCGAGCCTCGGCCGGCTCGGCGTCGACCGCGTCGACCTCTACCTCGCGCACGCCTGGGACGCTGACGTACCGGTCGCCGAGCTCGCCGGCGTCTTCGAGGAGCTCGTCGCGGCGGGCAAGATCGGCGGCTACGGGCTCAGCAACCTCGACGGCGGGCAGTTGCGCGAGGCGCTCGCGGTGGGCGACGTCGCCGCGGTCCAGAACTCGTACTCGCTGCTGGACCGCGAGGCCGAGCGCGAGGTGCTCCCGCTCTGCGCCGAGATGCACGTGTCATTCCAAGCACACAGCCCGCTCGCCGGCGGCTGGCTCACGGGGAAGTACCGGCGCGGCGTGGCGCATCCGGAGGGCTCGCGGATGACGATGCGCCCCGAGCCGTACGAGCACCTGCGGGACGACCGCATCTACGACGCGCTCGAGGAGCTCGAGCGCCGCGGGGATCCGGCCACCCTCGCGCTCGCGTGGCTGCTCGCGGACGAGCGTGTCGCGGCCGTCGTCGGCCCGCGCAACCCAGAGCACCTGCAGCCCGCGCTCGCCGCGCTCGAGCGTCCGCTGTCTGCGGCCGAGCGCGACGATCTGAGCGGGCTTTTCGCCTGAGCGCCGGACCCGGCCGGACAGGACGGGTCCCGGTGCCAGGCACCGAGCCACGTCCGCAACGGTCATGGCTACATCCCAGAAGGCGCTTGTGGGCTGCGACCGGCGGCGGGACCCTCCGTTCAAGCCATGTCCGCGTGCCTGTCCGCGTGCCTGGCACCGGGACATGTCCCAAGGGCCACGGCCCAGGCGGGGCGCCAGGCTAAGCCGCTAGCGCTTCGCGAGCTGGACGAACGCGCGCTCGTCGTAGCCCGTGTAGACCTGGCGCGGCCGCGCGATCTTCTGCTCCGGGTCGGAGAGCATCTCCTCCCATTGCGCGAGCCAGCCCGGCAACCGGCCGAGCGCGAACAGCACCGTGAAGTAGTTCGTCGGATAGCCCATCGCCTGGTAGATGAGCCCCGAGTAGAAGTCGACGTTCGGATAGAGCTTGCGCGAGACGAAGTACTCGTCCTCGAGCGCGATCCGCTCCAGCTCGAGCGCGATCTCGAGCTTCGGATTGAGGCCCGTCTGGGCGAAGACGTCGTCCGCGACGCGCTTGATCAGCTTCGCGCGCGGGTCGTAGCTCTTGTAGACCCGGTGGCCGAAGCCCATCAGCCGTCCGTGGCCGGCCTTCACCGCCTCGATGTATTCCGGCACCCGCTCGACCGTTCCGATCTCGTCGAGCATCCGCAGGACGGCCTCGTTCGCGCCGCCGTGCAGGGGCCCGTACAGCGCCGCGATCCCGGCGGAGACGGCCGAGAACGGATCCACCTGCGTCGAGCCGACGCCGCGGACCGCGTTCGTGGAGGCGTTCTGCTCGTGGTCGGCGTGGAGGACGAGGAGGATCTCGAGCGCGCGCTGGAGCACGGGATTCGGCTCGTGCTGCCCACCGATCTCGAACGTCATGTTGACGAAGTTGCCGATGTAGTCGAGGTCGTTGCGCGGGAAGACGTACGGCAGCCCGCGGCTGTGGCGGAACACCCAGGCGGCGATCGTCGGGAACTTGGCGATCAGCCGAACCCGTTGCAGCCGGCGGCTCTCGACGTCGCCGATCTCCTTCGCGTCGGGATAGAAGGTCGAGAGCGCGGCGACGGCGCCGAGCAGCATCCCCATCGGGTGCGCGTCGTGGCGGAAGCCGTCGAGGAACTGCATCACGTTCGTGTGCACGTAGGTGTGGAGGCGAACCTCGTCCTCCCACGCCCCGAGCTCCTCGCGGGTCGGCAGCTCTCCTTCGAACAGGAGCCACGCCGTCTCGAGGAAGCTCGCGTGCTCGGCGAGCTGCTCGATCGGGTAGCCGCGGTAGCGGAGGATGCCGGCGTCGCCGTCGATGTACGTGATCCCGCTCCGCGTCGACGCGGTATTGAGGAAGGCCGGGTCGTACGACATGAGCCCGAGCTGGCGGAGGTCGGTGGCGTGGATCGTGCCGTCCGAGATCGGGATCTCGACCTCGTCTCCGGTGCGGTTGTCCCTGATCGTCAGGGTCTCGTCTGGCACCGCGTGACCTTAGCGCGGTGCCAGTACGATCGCGTTCGCGTATGAAGCCGCCGATCGTCTGGACGCCGAGCCCCGAGCGGATCGCGTCCGCGACGATCACGCGCTACCGCGATTGGCTCGACGAGACACGGGGCCTCGCGCTCGAGGGCTACCACGACCTCTGGCAGTGGTCGGTCGACGAGCTCGAGGCGTTCTGGAGGTCGATCTGGGAGTTCTTCGAGGTCGAGGCGAGCGAGCCGTACGAACGCGTGCTCACGCAGCGCGAGATGCCGGGAGCGGAGTGGTTCCCCGGCGCGCGGCTCAGCTATGCGGAGCACGTCTTCCGGGGCCGCGACGACGCCGAGGTTGCAATCCGCCACGCCTCGGAGCTGCGCCCCCTCGGCGACTGGACCTGGGGCGAGTTGCGGGAGCGTACAGGCGCGGTCGCTCAAGCTTTGCGCGGGGCCGGCGTCGTGGCGGGGGACCGCGTCGCCGCCTACCTTCCGAACATCCCGGAGACGGTCGCTGCCTTTCTCGGCTGCGCGAGCATCGGCGCGACGTGGTCGAGCTGCGCGCCGGAGTTCGGCGTCCGCAGCGTCGTCGACCGCTTCGCGCAGATCGAGCCGAAGGTCCTCCTCGCCGTCGACGGCTACCGCTACGGCGGCAAGGACTTCGACCGGAGCGAGGAGATCGCGGCATTGCAGCGGGAGCTGCCCACGCTTCGGCAGACCTTCGTGCTCCCGTACCTGGCCGGCGGAGACTGGGAGCTCGCGCCCGCAGAGCTCGAGTTCGCGCAGCTCCCCTTCGACCACCCGCTTTGGGTGCTTTACAGCTCGGGCACGACCGGCCTGCCGAAGGCGATCGTGCACGGCCAGGGCGGCATCCTCCTCGAGCACCTCAAGAAGCTTCGCCTGCATCTCGACGCGCGGGCCGGCGACAGGCTCTTCTGGTTCACGACGACCGGCTGGATGATGTGGAACTTCCTCGTCGGCGGCCTGCTCTCCGACGCGTCGATCGTCCTCTTCGACGGGAATCCGGCTCACCCGGATCTCGGGACGTTGTGGGATCTCGCCGACGCGGCCGGCATAACGTGCTTCGGTACGAGCGCCGGTTACATCGCGGCGTGCCAGAAGGCAGGGGTGAAGCCGCGGGAGGGCCGCGACCTTTCGCGCCTCGACAGCGTCGGCTCGACCGGCTCGCCGCTCGCACCCGAAGGCTTCGACTGGGTGCGCGACGAGCTGGGCGAGGACGCCTGGCTCTTCTCGACCTCGGGCGGCACCGACGTCTGCACCGCGTTCGTCGGCGGCGTGCCGACGCTCCCCGTCTATCGCGGCGAGCTGCAGGCCCGGGCGCTCGGCGCGAAGGTCGAGGCCTGGAGCGAGGACGGGCGTCCGCTGGTGGGCGAGGTCGGTGAGCTCGTGATCACGGAGCCGATGCCGTCCATGCCTCTCTATCTCTGGGGTGACGAGGACGGGTCGCGTTACCGCGAGAGCTACTTCTCCACCTTCCCCGGAGTCTGGCGGCACGGCGACTGGATCGAGATCACCGATCGGGGCACCGCCATCATCACCGGCCGCTCCGACGCGACGATCAACCGTGGCGGCGTCCGCATGGGGACGAGCGAGCTGTACCGCAGCATCCTCGCGCTCGACGACGTGCTGGACGCGCTCGTCGTCGACGTCCCGGTCGGCGAAGGCAGCCGGATGACGCTGTTCGTGGTTCTGCGCGACGGCGCCGTCCTGGACGACCGGCTCGAGTCGGAGATCCGCCGGCGGATTCGCGAAGACTGCTCACCGCGCCACGTCCCCGACGAGGTTCTCGCTGCGCCGGAGATCCCCCGCACGCTCTCGGGGAAGATCCTCGAAGTGCCGGTGAAGCGCCTGTTGATGGGGGCTCGGGCCGACGAGGTGGCGAGCCGCGACTCCCTCGCCAACCCCGCTGCGCTCGACTGGTTCGCGCGTCTCGGGAACTAACTTCTGGCCCGGCAGGACGTCAAATTGCTACGAATGGGTGGCAGCGTGGCCTGCTTTGAGATACTTTCCCCGCGGTCGTGACTGTACGGGTCGACACTCCGTCTGCGGTTGAGATCCCCTTCGGCGCGCGGTCAGAGCCGGAAGTCGTCAAGGCGCGCGGTTACTGGGAGCTCGTCTTCATCCGCTTCCGCCGCGACAAGCTCGCAGTCGTCAGCTTCGGCTTCATCATCTTCCTCTTCGCGGCAGCGTTCGGAGGTGCGCCGCTCGCAGCTCACCTCCTCGGGCACGGCCCGGCCACGCAGTTCGGCTACGGCCTCAAGGACTTCACCCCTGTCGGGCCCTGGTCGCACATCTCGACGGCGGACTACATCGGCGAGCCCGGCCATCACGGGCACACGCTGCTCGTCCTCGGCGCGTCCGACCAGCTCGGTCGCGACATGTTCCTGCGCATCCTCTACGGCGCGCAGGTATCGCTCGAGGTCGGCGTCTTCGCCACCGTCGGCTCGGTCGGGCTCGGCGTCCTGATGGGGCTCATCGGCGGCTACTTCCGCGGCTGGGTCGACACCGTCGTCTCGCAGATGATCAACATCGTGATGGTGTTCCCGTACCTGCTCTTCATCATCGCGCTGCAGATCGTCGCCGGGAACAGGCTGAACGCCATCACGCTCGGCTTCCTGCCGCACGGCGTCTTCACCCTGTCGTTGATCTTCAGCGCGTTCGGCTGGTTCTATCCGGCCAGGATCATGCGCGGCGTCGTGCTCTCGCTGCGTGAGAAGGAGTTCGTCGAGGCGGCACGGATGACCGGCGCGAGCGACTGGCGGATCATGAGGTCGCACCTCCTGCCGCACCTGGTGGCGCCGATCATCGTCTACTCGACCATCCTCGTGGCGCAGAACATCCTCGGCGAGGCGGGCCTTTCGTTCCTCGGCCTGGGCATCGACCCGTCGCAGGCCAGCTGGGGCACCCTCCTGGCACAGGCACCGCAGTACTACCAGACCGACGTCTGGATCCTGCTCTTCCCGGGCCTCGCCATCCTTTTCACGACGATCGCGTTCAACCTGCTCGGCGACGGCCTCCGCGACGCGTTCGATCCGCGCGGCACGCTCTAGCTCGAGAGCAGTGCGGCCGTGACCCGTCCCTAACTCTTTCGACACGGAACCGTCTCACTAGTTACTGGTGTCTCTCACTCACCTCAACCGGGATCGCTCGTGAGGGCGAGCGGATCCGCGATGGAAGGAGTCTTAATGCGTAGGAAGCAAGTGCTCTCCCTGCTCATGTTGAGCATGGGAGTTGCGTTGCTCGTCGCGGCGATGACCGTCGGGGTAGCTACCTCTGCGACGCAGAAGGTCAGCTCCTCGAAGGCGCTGCGTGGCGGCACGCTGCGGGTGAACCAGTCCGCCGGCGCGTTCGACACGCTCGACCCGGGTCTCGCCTACGTCACGAATGACTGGGAAGTGCTCTACTCGACCCAGTTGCTGCTCGTCAACTTCCCGAACAAGGCGGGGCAGGCCGGCTCGCAGTTGTTCCCGGAGGCCTCCAAGGCGTTCCCGACGATCTCGAAGAACGGCAAGACCATCACATTCCATCTTCGAGCGGGCCTGAGGTTCAACGACGGCTCGAAGGTCACGGCCGCGTCGTACCAGCGGGCCTGGGAGCGCATCCTCAGCCCGAAGATGTACGCGCAGTACGGCATCTTCGACCAGCTGAACAAGATGGTCGTCGGCGCACAGAAGTTCACCGACGGTAAGGCCGCCCATATCTCGGGCATCTCGGCGAAGGGGCTCAAGCTCACCTTCCATCTGGTGAAGTCGAACCCGACGTTCGTCAACATTCTCGGCATGCAGTGGTTCGGTGCCGTGAAGCCGAGCATGAAGTACACGAAGAGCTCGGGTGGCCTTCTCAAGTACCCGTCGGCAGGCCCGTACTACATCGCGACGAACTCGCCTGGCCGCCTCACGGTGCTGAAGCGGAACAAGTTCTACCACGGTTCCCGCATTGCCAACCCGAACCAGATCGTGATCAACAGCTTCCCGAACTCGAACGGCGAGGCGTCGCTGCTCCAGATCGAGAAGAATCAGGTTGACTTCGACATGGCCGGCGTGCCGTCCGCGGACGTCAAGACGGTCTCGGCGAAGTACGGCGGCCCGAACAAGGGCCAGTTCCACGTCGGAGGCCAGGCCTGCATCATCTGGGAGGCCTTCAACAACGCGAAGGCGCCGACGAACAACGCGAGCGTGCGGAAGGCGCTGAACTACGCGATTGGCCGCACGCCGATCATCAAGCAGCTCGGCCCGTTCGCCGGCGCCGCATCCGACCAGATCCTGGTCCCGGGCCTGCGGGGTTACAAGAAGTTCGCGGCGTACGGCAACTTCCCGAACTTCGCCAAGGCGAAGGCGGTCGGTGGGAGCGCTCTGAACAACCAGCCGGCGCTCAACATCTACTACAACTCGGCCAGTGCGACTCGCACGAACGAGGCCGAGTTCGAGCAGTTCCAGCTCGGCAAGATCGGGCTGAAGGCCAACCTCGAGAAGGCGGATCCGACCGACTACTACGGGCCGCTCGAGACGAAGGGCACGGATTACAACATCGCCCACTCGGGTTGGTGCGCTGACTACTTCGATCCGTTCGACTTCATCAACGTCAACTTCGACGGTCGCTCGATCCAGCCGACCGGCAACGTCGACTACTTCTACTTCAACAACTCGGCGTTCAACAGTCTGATGGACAAGGCGGCTTCGAAGTCAGGCGCGGCTCGCGCTAACGCGTATGCCTCGCTGGACAAGTCGCTGATGACGAAGTACGCACCGGCGTTCCCGCTCTATGTCCCGAACTTCCGGTACTTGACCGCTCAGCGGGTCAAGAACGTGATCTACAGCAACTACTTCGGCTATCCGATCCTCAACGCAATGTCGGTGGGCTAAGCAGCCCTAGGCCGAATCGCATCAAGCTGGAGGGGCGCCCACGGGCGCCCCTCCAGTAGTCTTCCCGAACAAGAAACGTCCGTACCAGAGACACAGATAGTCGAACAGGAAACGTAGGCAGTGCTCTATTTCCTCATCCGTCGCTTCTGCTGGGCAGTTTTCCTCTTCCTGTGCGCGACGGTCATCGCCTACATCATCTTCTTCGTCATTCCGTCCGACCCCGCGAGCATTGCGTGCGGCACGCACTGCACGCCCCAGATCATCGAGCACGTCCGCAAGAGCCTCCACCTCGACCTGCCGATCTACCAGCAGTACTGGCTGTTCCTCTGGAACATGATCGGGCACCAGTCGCTCGGCCATTCGTACGCGGACGGCGAGTCCGTGAACTCCGTAATCGGTCAGGACGTGCCGGTCACGGCGTCGCTCGTGTTCGGCGGCGCGGTGTTCTGGCTCGGGCTCTCGATTCCGATCGGGATCCTGTCGGCCCTGCGGCCGCGGTCGATCGGCGACCGTGTCGGGATGGTCTTCGTGCTGATCGGGATCTCCGCGCCGCCGGTCTGGATCGGACTTATCCTCGCCTACGTCATCGGCTTCAGGCTCGGTTGGACGCCGATCGCGACCTACTGCAACCTCCTGCCGAGCTCCCAGGTCGGCACGTGCTCGGGCCCCGGCGAATGGGCGTACCACCTGATCCTGCCCTGGATGACGTTCATGTTCCTTTTCGCCGCCCTCTACGTGCGCCTGATACGTGCGAACGTGATGGAGACGATGTCGGAGGACTACGTCCGCACCGCGCGGGCGAAGGGAGCCTCTGCCGTGCGCGTGCTCTTCCAGCACGTGCTGCGCAACAGCATGCTGCCGGTGGTGACGATCCTCGGCATGGACATCGGCCTCGCCCTTGGCGGCGCCGTCTTCACTGAGTTTGTGTTCAACCTCCGCGGCCTCGGCTCGCAGCTGATCCAATCGGCGCAAAGGGACGACCTGCCCGTCGTCGTCGGGATCGTCGTCTTCGCGTGTCTCGCGGTGATCGTCTTCAACTTCATGGTCGACGTGGCGTACGCGTGGCTCGATCCGAGAATCCGGCTCAGTACCTGACGTGGCGCTGCTCGAAGTCACTGACCTGAACACGCGCTTCCGGACGGACGACGGAATCGTCAAGGCCGTCTCCGGAGTGAGCTTCAAGCTCGACCGCGGCGAGACGCTCGGTGTCGTCGGAGAGTCGGGCTCCGGCAAGAGCGTGACATTCCTCACCGTGATGGGGCTCGTCGACCTCCGCCACGCCGAGGTGAGCGGCTCCGCCCGCTTCGACGGCGACGAGCTCCTCGGTGCGAGCGGCAAGCGGCTGCAGAAGATCCGCGGCCAGCGGATCGGGATGATCTTCCAGGACCCGATGACGTCGCTCAACCCGGTCAAGAAGATCGGCTGGCAGCTCCAGGAGGCGGTGCTCCTGCATAACGACGTGACGCACGACGAGGCACGGCGGCGCGCGATCGAGATTCTCAAGGAGGTCGAGATCCCGAAGGCCGATACGCGTATCGACGACTATGCGCACCAGTTCTCCGGCGGCATGCGACAGCGCGTGATGATTGCGATGGCGCTGATCAACAACCCGGAGGTTCTGATCGCGGACGAGCCGACCACGGCACTCGACGTCACGACGCAGGCGCAGATCCTGCGGCTGATGACGAAGCTGCAGGAAGAGCATCAGATGGCGATCGTCATGATCACGCACGACCTCGGCGTCGTCGCAGAGCTCTCCGACGAGGTGCTCGTGATGTACGGCGGCCGCGTGGTTGAGCAGGCGAGCGTCGACGACCTCTTCACGAAGCCGGAGATGCCCTATACGTGGGGCTTGCTCGGCTCGCTGCCGCGGCTCGACATCACTGCGGCGCGGCTGGAGCAGATTCCCGGCCAGCCGCCCTCGCTGCTGCATCCGCCGACAGGCTGCGCTTTCAACCCGCGCTGCGCCTATGTGTTCGATCGCTGCCGCGAGGAGCTGCCGGAGCTGCGGAGCGGAGTCGGAGTCGTCGGCGAGGGCCACCGTTTCCGCTGTCATCTCGCCGATGACGACCGCGCCCGCATCTGGGAGGCGAAGAAGGCCGCACTCTCGGCGGCGGAAGGGAGCGCGGCGTGACGGAGGTTGACCGGTGAGCGAGCTCCTCGTCGCCGAGGATCTGCAGAAGTACTTCCCGGTCACGCGCGGCCTCTTCTTCCAGAAGGAGGTCGGCCAGGTGAAGGCCGTCGACGGCGTGAGCTTCACGCTCGAGAAGGGCGAGACACTCGGCGTCGTCGGCGAGTCGGGCTGCGGCAAGTCGACGATGGCACGCTGCCTGGCGCGACTGCTCGAGCCGACGGGCGGCAAGATCGTCTTCGACGGCCGCGACATCACGCACCTCAACCGCAGCAACATGCGGCCCATCCGCCGCGACATGATGATGGTCTTCCAGGACCCGTACGCGTCGCTCAACGCCCGCAAGCGCGTCGGCGCGATCGTCGGTGAGCCGCTCGAGGTCCACGACATCGGGACGGAGAACGACCGGAAGCGGCGGGTGCAGGAGCTGCTCGAGATCGTCGGGCTGAATCCGGAGCACTACAACCGCTTCCCGCACGAGTTCTCCGGTGGCCAGCGGCAGCGGATCGGGATCGCTCGCGCCCTGGTGATCAACCCGAAGCTCGTCATCTGCGACGAGCCGGTCTCGGCGCTCGACGTCTCCGTGCAGGCGCAGATCCTCAACCTGCTCAAGGACCTTCAGCAGGACTTCGACCTGACGTACATCTTCATCGCGCACGATCTCAACGTGGTGCGCCACGTCTCCGACCGCGTGATGGTCATGTACCTCGGCAAGCCGGTCGAGACGGCCTCGAAGCAGGACCTCTACAGCGAGCCGAAGCACCCGTACACGGGCGCGCTGCTCTCCGCGGTGCCGATCGCCGATCCGAGCGCGGGGCGTGCCCGCAAGCAGATCGTGCTGACCGGCGACGTCCCGAGCCCGCTCAACCCGCCTGCCGCCTGCCGCTTCCATCCGCGCTGTCCGCGCTTCGTCGACGGCAAGTGCAACGTCGACGAGCCTGAGCTGAACCCGGTCTCGGGGCATCCAGACCACCGGTTCGCGTGTCACTTCCCGCTCGAGCACTGGCCGATGGACGAGGACGAGCTCCGCCGCAAGCCGGCCTACGCAGGCGCCGCCGAGTAGCAGCGCGGTGCTTCGTCGCGGGCTGCGCCGCCTCTTAATCGTATTTGTCGTCATCTTCGCGCTGACCAGCGCGGTCTCGGTTGCGATCGGAGCCCTTGCGCACGGGAATCTTGAACACGCTCTCGCGGACGGCTTCTACGTCGCCGGTGCCGCCGTGCTCATCGGCAGCTTCATCTTCGGCCTGCGAGGGCCGCTGCGCCCCGACTGGGGAGAGGGGCAGGAGGCAGAGATGCCGCCCAGGCGCGCCGGCATCATGCCGCGCGCGATCCGGCGCACGACGTTCGACGAGCGAACGGATGCCAGGCGGAGCTCGCTTGCGCTCTTCGCGCTCGGCCTCCTGCTGATCCTGATCGGCGCCGGCTTCGACCCTTCGCGGAATGCGTTCTGAGCGCCGCCAAGCGGGCCCCGGGCGTCCTAGGCTTGACAGCGTGATGGGGGGTCGGCGGCTCGGGTGACGCGTTATCTGATCCGCAGGACCTTCTGGGCGGTGTGGCTCTTCTTCGTCGCCACCTTCATCACGTACGTGATCTTCTTCCTCATCCCAAGCAGCCCGGGCCGAATTACCGGGTTCGGATTCGCGGTGTCGCCGGTGCAGGCCGCGTCGATCAATAGCCAGTGGCATCTCGACGTACCTGCGTACCAGCAGTACTGGATCTTCGTCTGGAACATCATCCGGCACCAGTCGCTCGGCTACTCGTTCCAGAACGGCGCCTCTGTGCGCTGGATCCTCGCCCAGGATGCGCGCGTCACAGGCTCGGTCGTCCTCGGCAGCGCGGTGCTCTGGATCCTGATCTCGCTTCCCGTGGGAATTCTCTCGGCACTGCGGCCGCGCTCGCTGTTCGACCGGTTCGCGATGGTGTTCGTGCTCATCGGGATCTCGGCGCCGCCGCTCTGGCTGGGTCTGATCCTCGCCTATGTCTTCGGCTTCAGGCTGGGCTGGACTCCGATCGCCGATTACTGCAACTTCTCTGCGGGCTCCGGAGGTGAGTGCAGCGGGCCGCTCCGTTGGGCGGACCACCTGATCCTGCCGTGGATGACCTTCACGTTCCTCTTCGCTGCCCTCTACGTCCGCATCATCAGGGCGAGTCTGCTCGAGACTGCGAGCGAGGACTACGTCCGCACGGCACGGGCGAAAGGTGCACCTGCGCGGCGCGTCGTGGTTCGCCACATCCTGCGCAACAGCCTGCTTCCGGTCGTGACCATGCTCGGCATGGACGTCGCGTATGTGCTCGGGACTGTGCTGTTCGTCGAGAGGGTGTTCAACCTGCACGGCCTGGGCGTCGAGCTCCTCGACGCGGTACGGGCCGGTGACGTTCCGGTCGTCGTCGGCGTCATCGTTTGCGTCACGCTCGTGGTGATCGTCGCGAACTTCATCGTGGACATTGCTTACGCGTGGCTCGATCCCCGGATCCGATTGGGTTGACGCGCCGCCGGGAATCCGCTAACTCCTGACCACGTATCGGCGTCAAACCTAATGTGAGGACCAATTGCGAAAGGGCGCGGGAGCGCCTCTCGCTGCAGCTCGACGACGAGCTGTCGGCCCATGAGGCGCTGCTGCTCGGGCGGCACCTCGACGGCTGCGCGGCTTGCGCGGCCTTCGCGGCCGACGTACGCGAAAGCACACAGCTGCTTCGCGCGACGCCGCTGGAGCCCGCGCCGCAGGTCTGGCTCGTGCAGCGTCCGGCCGCCAGGCGCGTCGCAGCAAGGTTCGCTGCGGTGACCGCTGCCGCGGCGGCGGCCGTGCTCGTGGCTGTCTCCGCCGTGCCGTTGGGGAGCGACCACGGCCGCGCGTCAGCGGGGTTCGGCTTCTGGCCGAGAGGCATCGCCGTCCGTCATCGTGGCGACGGCAATCTTGGCGTCAAGCATGTTGCGCTCGGGCTGCGGGTGCCTGCTGCGCCTGCTGCTGCGCCTGCTGCTGCGCCACGGCGCGGGTCTGTCTCGGCCTAACTGACTGACCGGCACTGACCTGGACCGGCACTGACCGGCCGGCCCGCCGGCTTCTTCTCCTAAAACGGTAGTGCTGGTAGCCGGGGTCTGCGGGGTTACCCGCCGCCGGCGATCGGGACAGGCGGGGACCAGTACGGCAGCCAGTAATTGACGAGCCAGTGGCCGTTGGGCTTGTTGTGGGCGCGGACGAGGCCGATCCAGAAGGGGAGGTGCGGCCGGACGTGCGTGCCCGGCCTCGCGACGAGGTCGACGATCAGCAACATCTGCGTCTTGTACGAGTCGACCACCTCGAAGCCGGCCGACTTGACGTTCTCGGCCGGGTAGGGCATGACCGCGATGGTGCCCTTGTCCCACTGCTTCAGCGTCATCCCGCCCTTGAGGTCGTGATTGACGAGGGGGTAGGCGACGGCGAGGTTCTTCCGTAGCACGGCCGTCTCCATGAACGTCCTCGCAACCTTGTACGCCTGCGGATCCGGCGGCGCCTTGACCAGCGGCTTCACGCTCTGGGCAGGCTTGTCCGAGATCGGCGAATGGAGGCCGCTCGAGCCGCGGAAGACGAAAACCGAGAGGAACACGAGCAGCCCGACGGCGAGGACGCCGCCGCTGATCCACCGGAAGCGGCGCTGTGCGCGGGGCGAAGAGAGAAAGCCGCCTTGGGCGGTGGAGGAAGACGACTCCATACGAAGTTAGACCAAAGTACCAGAGGAAAGTTAGCGCTGCTCGCCGCCTACGCCGCCGCCTCGTGCGGGCCCGGAAGCCCTGTGCACGCTGCTCGGAAGCGGAGGTAGGGCCCGCGAGTCGGACCGCGCGTAGTGCCGACGGGCGCGGCGCGACCTGATGACCGAGGCCACGGCGAAGCCGAGGGGGAAGAGGAGGGCGAGGACGACAGCGCCGCCCGCGGCGAGCAGCCACGCCGTGCCGAGTGACGCGCTATGTCCGCTCGGCGGCGGGGACGCCTGGCCGCTGCTCTGGGCCGCCGACCCGGCGGCAAAGTCCGCCGGCCCGACCTCGTGCCGGCCGCTCTTCGTCGGGCGCGCGAAGACCGCGATCGTGTACAGCCCATTCACGAGCCAGTGGCCGCCGTGCTTCAGCATCTGCCCGGAGAAGACCTCCGAGGATCCTTTCGCCCCATGCCTCGGGTGGACGAGGAGGTTGAAGTCGACATAGCCGCGGCCGGCGTCGATCGTCGTCCAGCTGTGGAAGGTCTTGCCGCGCGGCGGGTAGTACGGGATCGGGCTGGTGCCGTGGCGCCACTCCCGCAGGGTCGTTCCTCCCTTGAGCTCGGGTCCGGCCAGGCGCCAGGCGGTCTGCGGCGATCGAGCGCCGAGGGCCGCCGGGATGAACTGGTCGAGCGTCTTGTCGATCGCGCGCCGGTCGGCGGGCGGGACGTACGTGCTCTGCTTGACGAGCTGTGCGGGCGGAGCGTTCTTCGCCGGCGACGGATTCGGCTGCTTCGGGCTCCGGACGAGCACGGCGATCGCCGCGGCGGTGCCGATGAGTGCGAGCGCGATTCCGAGTCGGACAAAGCGCCGCCGGATACGTGGCGACGAGGGAACGAAGCCCATGCGCTCGAGAGTACCAGCGCTAAACGGAGGTTCTGCGGCGGTAAAAGCCCTACGGCTAGAGCGTCGCCGGCTGCTGCGCTTGGTCTGCAGCAGCCGCGGACAGGGGCGCGTCTGCCGCCTGCTCGTCCAACGCGGCTGCATGAATGCGCTCGGACTCCTTCATCGCGCGCACGAGCAACTCGTGCTCGACGCAGTAGGTGCTCAGCGTGAAGGTCGAGCACCCCGGGAACCCACAACCGTGAAGCATCGGCATTAACAGGACCTTAACCGTTCACGCACGCAATTGCCAAGCTACGTTGGACCCGGTGGCGGGTACAGGCACGAACGTGTCGAGGATCGTCTGCGCCGTGGCTCTTGTCGTGCTCGTTGCGGCCGGCTGCGGCGGCGCCGCTCGGCCGCATGGATCTGCAGTCCGCGGGGTGCCGCGGGTGCTGGCGCAAGAGTGGGCGACTCAAGCATCTGCGATCGCAGACGCCGCCGGCGCTGGGAACAGCTGCGGTGCCTTGCACCTCGCAGCCTCTCTGCGTGACGAGATAATCGCAGAGGAGGGCAAGGTGCCCGCCCGTCTCCGCTCGCCCCTCGTCGCCGGCGCGAACGCACTCGCCGATCGCCTCACGTGCACGCCGCAAGCGGTGAGCCCGACACCCAAAGGTCCGCCTCACCACAAGCCTCCGAAGCCTCCGAAGCACCACGGGCCGAAGGGGAAGGGAAAGCCGTGAGCACCGCGTCGCGCGTCGTCGGACGCTACGAGCTCGTCCGGCCTCTCGGGCACGGAGCGATGGCGACCGTCGACCTCGCTCATGACGTCGAGCTCGACCGGCCCGTGGCGCTGAAGCGGCTCGCCGAGAATCTCGCGCGAGACGAGGCCCTGCGGCGGCGCTTTCTCCGCGAGGCACGCTTGGCGGCCAAGCTCGCGCACCCGAACGTCGTGCGCGTCTTCGACGTCGGCGAGGACGGCGGCCGTCCGTTCATCGCGATGGAGTACGTCGAAGGGGAGACGCTTGCCGAGCTCGTCGCGCGCCGCGGTCCGCTGCCGGCGCCGGAGGCCGCGAGGCTCGGCGTGCAGGCGTGCGCTGGACTCGCGGCTGCTCACGCCGCCGGTCTCGTCCACCGCGACGTGAAGCCGCAGAACCTCCTCCTCGGCACGGAGGGCGTCCTCAAGCTGGGCGACTTCGGCATCGCCGTGGGGCACGAGGGCACGCGGCTCACTCTCGTCGGCACCGTGCTCGGCACGGCCGGCTACCTCGCCCCGGAGCAGGCACGCGGTGAGCAGGTCAGCGCCGCCGCGGACATCTACGCCGTCGGCGCCGTGCTGTACGAGCTGCTCACGGGCGAGCCCACCCGGAGCGCCGTCTCGCTCACCGAGCTGGGAGGCGAAGACGGTTTCCGTCCTCCCGATCTCGCCGGTCGCCTCCCGGCCGCGCCGGTCGAGCTCGTCGCCGCAGTGACAGCGTGCCTGTCGGTGCGGCCCGAGGACAGGCCCCCTTCGGCGGCGGCGCTGGCGCGGCTGCTCGCTCCCGTCGCCTCGGAGGCGCAGACGCTCTCGCTGCCTGCCGATCCGGCGCGGCGCGCCACCGAGATCCTCGCGTCGCCCTCTCGCCTGCCGGCGCGACGGTGGACGGCCCGGCGACTGGCGGTGGCCGCAGCGCTCGTCGCGGCGGCGCTGGCCAGCCTCGCGGTCGCCGTCGCCCTGACCACCGGCGGGCACGCGGCGACACCGAGCTCGACGCCGCACGCCGTCGCCCCGCCGGCGGCCGGCGCGAGCGCCGTCGAGCAGGCACGCAACCTCGCGTCGTGGCTGCGCGCCCACACCGGCTGACGCGCTCTAGGGTTTGCGTCCCAGTTCGAAGCTCAGGAGCTGATGCGTCCGCGAATCGAGCTCGATTCGCGCGAAGCTGCCGCGGAACGTGCACGCCTTCGGGCCATGGATCGTCGGCGGCCCGCAAGACACATGAACGGGCAGCGATGCCTTTGCCTGAGGCTGCAGGTGAGCCTGCCCCAAAGCTCGATCACGTCGATGCGCCTGCTCCCATACGCAGGCGCGACCCCTTCCTGGACGTGGACGCGCTGCGGGTGGGGGTCGGCGAGCAGGCGCGCGTCGCGGTAGGCAGCGCGGCGCAGCCCATGCGTTCGGGCTGTGGCGCGATGCGAGGCGCCGCAGCCCGCGGCGGAACCGGCGCACAGGGCGAGCAAGGACGCGGCGGCGAGGGCGCGGAGCATCTCGCTTCTTATGCGCCCCCGCCGCCGCGGTTGTCACCTCCGCCTACTTGAGAATGGTGGCGCAGTACTGCGCAAACGGCCCGGCCGGGCTCGTGCAGTTCTCGGCCTGCTGGAACTGCAGTGCCTGCCCGAAGTCGTTCGACGTGCCGGGGTAGTCGCCGCCGTACGTGAAGGCGTCGAGCGTCCGGTTGAACGCGTACCACGGATAGGTGCAGAACGGGCCGCCGTAGCCGGAGCAGTCCGTCGGACCGACGAACGAGTTACCGAGGATCTCGGCCTCGCCGCCGGTGTCCGAAACGGCCGCCCACGACTTCGCCGTGCTGCCGTCGCCGAACGTGACGCCCTTGATCTGGAGCGGCTTGAAAGTCAGCCAGCTCGGGACGTCGAACGAGTAGCAGGGCGGCTTCGTCGAGCTGCCGGGCACGCAGAACTGGCCGGCCGGCGTCGTGTAGTTGCCGGTATGGCCGATCTCCCAGACGAGGCCGTTCGGCGCGTCGTGAACGAGGCCCCAGCCCAGCGAGTTGCCGAGCTTCTGCGCGCTGAAGGCCGGCATGAGCGGCCCGTCCTGCTTGCTGTGGAGGACGATCGTCCCGGAGTCGCCGGTGGTGACGTCGGTGACGGTGATGTGCATCCCGTCCTTCGCCGCCGTCACGTACTGGTGGTCCGTGATCGTGTCGCCGGCGTGCATGCGCAGCGGCCCGCCGATGGCACTGTCGGTGAGCATTGCGTTGAAGGCCGCCGACTCCGAGTTGCCGTGCTGCGAGACCTCCCAGACCGGCGAGCAGGCGCTGTAGGTGTTGGCCGAGTACGTCACGTTGTAGCCGCCGCCTGCGGCGCAGTTCGTGACCACGCTGTTCGGATAGAACTGGAGCTCGAGGAAGGCCTGGCCGAACAGGCTGTTCGGGTCGGTCACGGTGCCGCCGATCCAGAACGTCGGCCCGACCGAGTCGACCTGCCCCACCTGGGCGGCCGTCGTCCCGGCTTCGTTGGTCGGCAGGACGATCGTCCACGTCAGATCCTGGGCCGAGCCGGGCGCGTTCGAGAGCGGGTCGATCTCCGGCTCGTCGTGGCCGGTGCAGCTCGACGTGTACCAGATGTATTCCTGCGGATGGTGGCCGATGCAGAGCGACTGGCCGCTGCCGGCCGCATGGGCGCGCGGTGCGGCGGCCGCGCCCGCGAGCGCGACGACTGCGGCGCACGCGAAGCCGATGGTGCACAGAAGCCGGAGATGCATGTAGTTCCCCCTTCCTCGAACGCCGGACGGCTGCGAATGCTGACAGACCAGGGTCACCCGCGGCGGCACCAGGCGTGCTCGAGGAGCTCGCGTGTCTCCTCGACGCCGGCCGCCCAGACCTGGAGCACGTCCTCGTCCGGCAGCGCGTAGAAGCCGCCGTACTGGCCGTCGCCGGCCGCCTCGCGCATCGCGGCCGGCGCCGCCGGTAGCGGTTGCGGAAGCGGCTCCTTGCACTCAGGCGACAGCTCGACCCCGGGCAGGCGCGTCCACGGGAAGTTCTCCATCCACGAGGCGTGGCTCGCGCCCGGGTCGAGCTCCTGTACGAGCTGCCAGACGCGTGGGCCGATCCACCAGTTGTGGAACAGCACCTGCGCGTCGGAGTGCCCGGCGGCCCACTCCCGCCGAGCGGCGTCGGCCTCGGCGTGAGCCCGTAGGCGAGGACCGGCAGGACGGGAACGCCCAGCGGCTCTGCCGCCTCCGCTGCTACCCGCTCGGCGAGGATGTTGTCCGTCTCGAGCGAAAGGTAGGCGTGCTGCTCGGTCGAGCCAATCGGGAGGACGACCCGGTCGTCGCCACGCAAGTACTCCTCGAGCTGGAACCAGTTGAGCTCACGGATCCGCACTCCGGCACAATGGCAGGCGGATGACCCACGGGCTGATGGCATCGCTCGCCGCTCTCGTCGCGGCCGCCTCCCACGCCGTCGCACCGCCGAACGGCGGGACGGCGGCCCTGGCGGCGCGGCCGCTGCGCGCGAACGTCGTTCTCCGTGCCCAGCCCGGCGGCAGGCCCCTCGTGCGCGTGGGGCTGCGCGGCCCGCTCGGCGGCCCGCTCATGCTCGGCGTCGTGGCAATCCGCGGCCGCTGGGTCGAGGTCACGGCCGAGGCGCTGCCGAACGGCCACTACGGCTGGGTGGAGTTCGGCCGCGACGTCGCGGTGGACCCCGTCCAGTGGACGCTCCGCGCCTCGCTCTCTCGGCGAGAGCTCTACGTCCTGCGAGACGGCCGGACCGTGCGGACTGTCCCCGTCGCGATCGGTGCTCCCAGCTCGCCGACCCCCACCGGCCGCTTCGCCGTCGCCGAGAAGCTCTCCGGCCGGTTCGGCCCCGCCCTCGGCTCCCGCATCCTGGTCCTTACCGCGCGCCAGTCGCGGCTGCCCGCCGGCTGGAACCGGAGAATCACCTACTACGTCGCCATCCACGCAGGCTCGGGCCGGGGCTCGGCGGTCTCGGCCGGGTGCCTGCACGTAAGCGAGCCCGTCGTCCGCTACCTCATGCGGACGATCCCACTCGGGACGCCCGTGCAGATCTCTCGTTGAGCTGTGCGATGATCGACGGCGTGACGGCCGTGGTCCCGCACGAGCAGGAATTCGAGGAAGAGGAGGAGCTACCGGCCTGGAGCCTGCCGGCGGAGGCGGTCGACCGGATCCGCCTGCCGGTGACCCTGCCCGAGCAGGTGACGCGAGAGTGGGCGTGGGGCGGCTCGACCGGTGCCGGAGTGCGAGTGTGCATCCTCGACAGCGGCGTCGAGCTCGACCATCCGCTCGTCGGTCGCGTCGACCGTTCGGTCGCCGTCGTCAAGGGCGAGGACGGCGGGCTGGAGGTCGTCGACGACGAAGAAGGGGATCTCTGCGGTCACGGCACAGCCTGCGCGGGAGTCATCCGGGCGGTTGCGCCGGAGGCCGAGCTGACGAGCGTCCGCGTCCTCGGCGAGGGCTACACGGGCGGGGGCGAGATCATGCTGCACGGGCTCGGGTGGGCGATCGAGCAGGGTTTCCAGATCGTGAACATGAGCCTCTCGACTACGCGGACGAAGTACGTCGAGCGGCTGCACGAGCTCGCCGACCGCGCCTACTTCCGCCGCGTCCTGCTCGTCGCCTCGGCCCACAACATGCCGGTCGAGAGCTTCCCGTGGCGCTTCGCGAGCGTCATCTCGGTGGGCAGCCACGAGGAGTCGGACCCGCTGACCTTCTACTACAACCCGTCGCCGCCGGTCGAATTCTTCGGACGGGGTCTCGACCTCGACGTCGCCTGGCTCGGCGGCGGCACGCTCCGCTGCACCGGCAACAGCTTCGCGACACCGCACATCGCGGCCATCTGCGCCCTCATCCTCGGCCTGCATCCCGAGCTGACACCGTTCCAGCTCAAGAGCGTCCTCTACCAGACGGCCTCGAACGCCGGAGGGACGGCATGAGCGATCTCGAGGCGGCCGTCGCCGCCGGCGTCCTGGGTGCGGACGAGGCCCACCGCTCGCTCCTGCAGGCGACGGTCGAGGTGGCGCGGGCGATCTTCGGCGCCAAGGCTGCGTCCGTCTTCCTGCTCGACGAGGAGGCGGAGGAGCTCGTTTTCGAGGCGGTCGCCGGAGAGGGAGAGGGCGAGCTGATCGGGATGCGCTTTCCGGCCGGCAACGGGATCGCCGGCTGGGTGCTCACGACGCGGCAGCCGCTCGTCGTCGACGACCTGAGCGCGGACACGCGCTGGTCGCGCTCTGCGGCCGAGTCGACCGGCTACGTGCCGAAGAGCATGATGGCCGTACCGCTCCTCGTCGAGGAGCGCGCGCTCGGCGTGCTCGAGGTGCTCGATCGGCCGCCGGAGTCGAAACTGAGGCTGGCGGAGGTCGACCTGCTCGGCCTGTTCGCGAATCAGGCCGCGATCGCGCTCGACCTGCTGCAGCGGGCGCGACGGGCGCGCGAGGCGCTTGCGGGCGAGGGCCGGCTCGCACCGCTCGCTCGCGTGGCGGCACGGCTCGAGGAGGGGGAGCGTGACGCCGCCTTCGAGCTGCTGCGGGCGCTCGAGCGCGTGCTCGCCGAGAGCGCTTAGCCGAGCAGGGCTCCGGCGGGGAGCCGGGACCTCACGATGTTCTCGGCGGCCGCGAGCGTCGGCGCGTGTCCGGTCACGGCTGCGATGAACGCGTCCCTCTCCACGGCGTAGAGCCGGAGCGGCTCGAGCGCCCGCACCGTCGCCGTCCGCGGCACGTCGCGCAGCAACGCGATCTCGCCAAAGAAGTCGCCGGGCTGGAGCTCTCGCGTCGCGCCGTCGTCGAGCTCGACGACGGCCCGTCCCGCCGCGATGACGTAGAAGTGGCGGCCCGCCTCTCCGCGAGAGACGACGACCTGCTCCGCCGCGGCCGAGACCGCGGTTGCACTCGCCGCGAGACGCTCGAGCACCGTCTCCGGCAGGTGGGCGAAGATCTCGATCCTTCGCAGCAGCTCGAGCGGCTCCTCGTCGATCGCGGCCTCGGCGTCGATTCGGCGCAGGCTCGGCCAGAGCGGCACGAGGACGACGGGCAGGAAGGCCCCCGTCGCGATGAGTGCGCCGCGCGGGCCGAGCCAGCTGACCAAGCCGGGCGCGACGACGGCGCCGAGAGCCATGGAGCCCAGCATCAGGCTCTCGAGGACGGCGAAAACGCGGCCCAGCACCTCGTTCTCCGCCGAGCGCTGCAGAAGAGTGATGCTGTTGACCTGACAGAGGATCGCACCCGTGCCGACGGCGCCGAGCACGATGAGCGCGGGTGCAAGGGACGACAGGGCAGCCGCAACCGCGATGGGGATGCCCCAGAGGAGGATCCCCAGCGCGAAGCCCCCTGCCAGCCGACGCCGGGCTGCGATGGCGGCGACGACCAGGGCACCCACGACACTGCCGATCCCCATCGCCGTGTTCAGCCAGCCCACACCGGCGTTGCCGCTGTGCAGGAGCCGCAGCGCGAGCACGACGAGCAGCACCTCGACCGCTCCTTCCACCATCGTCTGCGCGGTGCTGAGCGCGATGATCACGCGGAGAGCCGGCCGGCGCAGCACCGTGGCGAACCCCGCCGTCAACTCCGGCAGGAAGCGAGCCCGCTCCGCCCGCTCGGGGGGTTTGTCCCGCGGGACCTGGAAGACGAATGCAGCCGACCATAGGAAGAGCGCCCCGTTGAGCGCGAACACCGCGGGCGGGCCGCTGAGCGCAAGGAGGACGCCGCCGATCGCCGGCCCGGCGAACATGCCCAAGCTCGAGACGGTGTTGCCGACGAGATTCGCCGCCGTCAGCTCGTCGGGCGAGTCGACGAGTGAAGGCATGAGCGCAGCCTGCGCGGGCGCGTAGGCGCCGGAGACGATCGTGGACGTGACCGCGAGCACGTAGATGATGTACGCGCTGCTGCCTGCGTTCGCGACCGCCGTCATCGCCGCGAAGATCGCGCAGCGGACGAGGTCGGCGCTCAGCATCAGCTGCCGGCGCGACCAGCGATCCGCGAGGACGCCGAGCCACGGCGCCGCAAGCGCTGCGAGGACAAAACGCGCGAAAAACAGCAGCCCGACTGCGCGGGCGCCGCCCGAGTGGTAGGCGTAGACCGGCAGTGCGACCGCGTACGCCCAGGTCCCGAGCGTCGAGCCCACCCCGGCGAGCTGTACGCTACGGACCCGCTTATTCGCAAAGACCTTCCCGAAGGCACGGAGCGAAGCGGCGTACCGGTCCACCGGGGCAGGATCGCAGGGTTGGTTGCGAATTTGAAGAGTCGATGGGAAGATTCGTGCTCCCGGGCACGTCTGGAGAGATGACAGCGCCGAAGCGGCGTAGAGATTCCGAAGGAGGAGCAATGTCGGACGAGCAGCGCAAGGATGAGGAGACCGAGGTCGAGGGCCACGTCCAGAAGGCTGAGAACGACGAGCCGAGCGATGAGGAGACCACCGAGGACGAGGTCGAGGCGCACGTTCGCAAGGCGAACCCCCGCCACATCTAGGAGCATCTGTGTTACGCGAAAGGCCCGGCTGAGAGCCGGGCCTTTTCGTGGTCCACCTGGGGGATTGTCAGTTGCAGCGGGGTGTGGAAGATTTCAGTTGCGAGGTCCGTCTAGAGAGATGACAGCGCCGAACCCGGCGTACAGAGAATTCCAAGGAGGAGCAATGTCGGACGAGCAGCAGAAGGGCGAAGAGCCCGAGGTCGAGGGTCACGGCCCTAGGCATATCGAGCCTCGGCATCTGGCGAACATCGAGCCGCCTGCCGAGGGCGAGGAGAAGGACGAGGTCGAGGCGCACGTGCGCAAGGCGAACGTGCGGATGGAGTCTCCCCGTCACATCTAGATCTGACTGATCTGACTGTCGCGTGACGAGAAGGCCCGGCTCCGGCCGGGCCTTCTCGTGGTCCTAGGAGTAGTAGAGCGACCTGGCCGCCGCATCGGCGGCGGAGACGAGGCGGTCGGCCTCCTCCACACGCGCGTCGCCGGGCACCGCGGTGAGGTTGACCGCGACGAGCTCTCGCGCCCCACGCGCGACGGCCGCTGCGAGGCCGGCCGCCGCCGCGACGTCGGCACGGACGCGCGGCTCGACGCGCCCGCCCGCCGCGGCGCAGAGGTCTGCCAGATCGGCTGCTAGGCGCGCCAGCGCGAGCGGGGGCTCGGCAGCTTCGGCGGTGACGCGGCCGAGCGACCAGTCGCGTTGCTCGGGCTTCGCCGTCTCGTCCGTTGCAGCCCGTGCCTCGAGGGCGCGCCGGTATGCGTCCGCGTCCTCGTCGACGAGCTTCGCGGCCCGCTCGCACAGCGACTCCGCCTGAGCGGCTACTCCTGCCGCGTCAGCCCAGCTCGCCGGCGAGAGCCGCGCGGCCATCTGCACGACGGCTGCTGCCGCCGCGAGCGCGACGGCGAGAGCGGAGCCCGCGCCCGGAACCTCGCGCGGCGCGGCCAGCTCCTCGAGTAGCGCGGGGAGGGAGAGGCCGGTGAGCACCGCGGCAGTGTCTCAACCGGCGCACGTCCCGCGCGTATTAGACCGCCTTGAGGAGCTGGCGCAGCCGCGAGACGACGAACGGCGAGGGCTCGTAACCGGCCGCGGCGACCGCACGCTCGAGGTCGGCTTGGAGCTGGAGCCGGAACGCGGCGTCCTGCTCGGCACGCGCGACGAGCTCGTCGAGCACCGCCCGCGCAGCCGGCAGCTCCTGCGCCGCGCGTACCCAACCCTCGGGTGCAGGCGGAAGGAGGCGTAGCAAGCGGCCGATTTGCTCCTCGTCGAATCCGTTCATCTCACTCCTCATGACGGGCGAGAGCCCCGACTCCTTCCATCGAGTTCGGCACGAACTTTCTCGAGGCAGCGCGAGATCCGGCTGGCGACCGTACCGGCGGGGATTTCGAGGACGTCACCGATCGTGCGGTAGCTCTCGTCTTGGCAGAAAAAGCGGTCGAGGATCTCGCGACACGGGTCGCCCACGCTGTCGAGCGCAGCCCGCACGGCCATCGCCTCGTCGAGCGTCCCGAGCAGGTCGTCGACCTCTCGCTCGTCCGGTTCGGGCTCCGCATCCGAAGGCGTGTCTCGCGCGAGCAGGCGTAGCTTGTCGATGCAGAGCCTGCGTGTCAGCTGCGCGAGCCAGGGGCGGACCGCCTCGTCGCTCCGCAGCTCCGACAGCCTCTCGAAGGCGCGTGCGAAGACCTCCTGGAAGACGTCCTCCGCGTCGTGCTGCGCGAGGCGGAAGCCGCGGCCGCAGATCGCGTACACGTAACGCGAGAACCGTTCCACGAACTCGTTCCAGGCGCCCGCGTCGCCCGCACGGCAGCGGGCGACGAGCTGCGCATCGCTCTGCTCGACGGCCATGGGCGGGACGATACGACTTCGCGACCGGATCGTCACGATCCGGACGAGCTCAGGGAAGGATGCGGCCAAGTGCCGACACGAGCAGCTCGGCGTGCTCGTCGGAGAACACGAGTGGCGGCCGGACCTTGAGGACGTCGTCCTGCTTCCCTGTGAGGCCTACGAGGATGCCCTCCTCGCGCATGGCGTCGGCGACCTGTCCTGCGAGCTCGCCGCTCGAGAGCTGGACGCCGGCGAGGAGGCCGCTGCCGCGCACCTCGAGGACGTCCTGCTTTCCGAGCGCCGCGACCGCGGCCCGGAGCCGTTCGCCGACGCCCGCGGCGCGCTCCGGCAGCCGTTCGTCCTCGAGCACGTCGAGCACGGCGAGGGCGGCGCGCGCGGCGACCGGGTTGCCGCCGAAGGTCGAGAACGTCCTGCCGGCGTACGGGAACCGCTCTGCCAGCTCCCGACGCGTGACGACAGCTGCGACGGGATAGCCGTTACCCATCGGCTTGCCGAGCGTCACGACGTCCGGTGCGATGCCGTGGCGGGCGAAAGACCAGAGGTCGGGGCCTATCCGGCCGTGGCCGGCTTGCACCTCGTCCGCGACGTAGAGCCCTCCGGCCGCGCGTGTCCGTTCCATGAGCAGGCGGAGCTCGGAGTCCTCAGGCGTGTAGATCCCGTCGCTCATGAGCGACCCGTCGAGGAAAGTCGCCGCCGGACCGCCGTCGAGCTCCCCCAGCGCCACGTCGAGTGCCGACGCGAGATCGGCGCCGCTGCCGGGTGGCGGGATGCGGGCGACGTGGGGCGGCCGGCTCTCGGGTGGCCAGTCCTCGGGCGAGAGGGCGGTCGTCGCCGCAGTGACGCCGTGATACGCGTTCTCAGTCACGAGCGCGCCGTTGTGGCCGGTCGCTCCGGCGGCAAGCCGCCAGGCGATGTCGTTCGCCTCGCTGCCGGAGTTGACCAGCAGCACCGTGTCGAACGCTGCGTCCGAAGCAAACGTCTCGAGCAACCGCTCGGCGAGCTCGACGAGCGGCTCCGCGAGGTAGCGCGCGTTCACTGCGCCGAGCCGCGTCTGGCGGACGACCGCCTCGGTCACGCGCGGATGGCAGTGACCGACGACGGGGACGTTGTTGTAGGCGTCGAGGAGCCGGCGTCCGTTCTGCTCGTGGATCCAGACGCCCTCGGCCCGGACGGCATGAACGGGGCGGCCATAGGTGAGCGGCGTCAGAAGAGCGCCGAGCGCCGCGCTCCGTCGCCGTACGAGCTCGCGGCTGGCGGCGGGCGGGCGTCGCGCGCCGAGCTCGTGCGCGACCTCCTCCGGGGCGAGCCCGTCGAACAGCTCGAGCAAGCGCCAGGAATCGTCGTCCCACGCCTCTATGTAGGCAGCGTTCTCGGGAAAGCGGCGGGAGCGCCAGGTGCTGATGCAGACGATGGCGGCAAGCCTGGCCACGACGAGGTCGCCGAGCAGCTCGAGCTCGAGCGGCTCGAGCGGCAGGCGGGAGGCGAAGCCGTCCAGCGCGATCCGGGCGACGCGGAAGGCGTCCTCGAGCGGCCGGCCGCGCAGGAGCGACGCAACGGCGACGGCGACGTCGGCCGCCAGGGCGGAATGGCAGCAGTCGCCGAAGTCGAGGATCCCGGCGACCCGATCGTGTTCGTCGAGCAGGAGGTTGTCGAGGTTGAAGTCGCCGTGGACGACTTGGCCGCGCAGGCGTTCCCATTCCGGAAGCACGCGCACCTCGAACCGATCGAGCGCGCGCGTCACGAGCGCCCGTCGGTCCGGGTCGGCGATCTCCTCGAGCAGCGGTCGCAGCCGAGGAGCCGCGTGGGGGTTCCACAACAGCTCCCGGCCCGCCGCCGGGTGGAAGAACGAGCGCAGCGCGAGGCAGAGGCGGCCTTGCATGGCGGCGATCGCGTGCACAGCGCTGTCGTCGAGCTCCGGGCCTGCCTTGCGGCCGTGCCGCCGTTCGAACAGCCGCACGTGGTGGCCGTCGAACGTGGCGCGTGGCGCGAGCGGCCGGGTGACCGGTAGCTCCGGATCGACCGCCGCGACGTGTGCGATCGCGGCCTCCTCCAGGTCGAGCACCGCCGCCGACTCGCCGCTGTTCGAGATCTTGAGGACGGCTCCGGGGCCTGTGTCGCTCAGCAGGAACGTCTGGTCGCGCTCGCTGCCGAGATCAGTGGCGCTCCCGTGGACGCCGAACAGCCCGGCAGCGATACGCGCGGCCTCGTCGGCCGTGAACCGCGGCGGCGTCGAGTCGAGGACGGAACTCAAAGCTCACCGATGCTATGTGACGTCGAGCACCGCCTTTCGGGAGGATCGCGGGCGTTCAAAATCCCTCGTCCGAGCGAATCGGCTCCCCCTTTTGCGGGAGGAGCGCTCTCCGCCGGCCACCTACGTTCCGGCGACTGATTGGCGGCTACTGCGGCACGTTCTGCGGCATCAGGGCGGTCGCGACAAGGAGGTAGACGTGGGGGCAGCCCTCACTGAGCGCGACGGCTCACGTTTCCGCACCTGGCAGGTAAGTTTTCTCACAGTCGTGTTGGTAATCGCGCTCGGCATGATCCGCTCGGGCGCCTCGTGGGGCTCTTCCGCCTACGACCCGACGTCCGATCCGTACTCGACGCAGAGCGTCACAGCGGCTGACGGCGTGCAGACGTGGTGGAAGGCGGGGTACACCGGCAACGGCGTCGACGTCGCAGTCATCGACACAGGCGTCTCGCCCGTAGCGGGCCTCGACGCCCCCGGCAAGGTGATCAACGGACCGGACCTCTCCCTCGAATCCCAGAATCCGAGTCTGCAGCACCTCGACACGAACGGCCACGGGACGTTCATGGCCGGGCTGATCGCCGGCAACGACGGCCAGCCGGGGGGCTACCGCGGCGTAGCCCCCGACGCACGCATCGTCTCGCTCAAGGTTGGCGTGGCCGACGGCGGTGTCGACGTCACCCAGGTGATCGCGGCGATCGACTGGGTCGTCCAGCACCGCAACGACGACGGGATGAACATCCGCGTCCTCAACCTCTCGTACGGCACGAACTCGACGCAGCCGTACCAGGGCGACCCGCTCGCGTACGCAGTGGAGCAAGCGTGGAAGGCGGGCATCGTCGTCGTCTCGGCGGCCGGCAACTCCGGCTACCAGAAGGGCGCGAGCGCCCAGGGCCTCGCCGACCCGGCGTACGATCCGCAGATCCTCGCGGTGGGCGCGGCGGACACGACGGGAACAGCCGCGCCCTGGGACGACCAGGTCGCCTCGTACTCGGCGAGTGCGGCGAGCTGCGGCAACGGCTGCCGCGCACCCGACTTGATCGCGCCCGGCACGCACATGCAAGGCCTGCGCGTCGCCGGCTCGTACATCGACCAGAACAATCCAGGCGGTGTCCTCAGCGACCGCTACTTCCGCGGCAGCGGCACCTCCGAGGCGACGGCGTTCGTCTCCGGTGCTGCCGCCGACCTCCTGCAGCGCTACCCGCAATTGACGCCGGACCAGGTGAAAGCAATGCTGACCTCGGGCTGCGACAGGCTCGCCTCCTACAACTGGAAGCAGCAGGGGTGCGGCGAGCTCGACATGAGCAAGCTTCTCAGCTCCGCGGTTCCCTCGGTGTTGGCTTCGCAACAGTACAACGCACTCTCGGCGGGCACGGGTCTCCTCGAGGCCTCGCGCGGAACCGACCACATCTCGATCAACGGCGTCGTGCTCCAGGGCGAGCAGGACATCTTCGGCAAGCCGTTCCTCTCCGCCGGGATCGCAGCGCTCGAGGCGGCCGGCTCCAGCTGGTCGGGCGGGATCTGGAATGGCTCCGTCTGGACGGGTAGCTCGTGGAGTGGCTCGTCCTGGTCGGGTAGCTCGTGGAGTGGCTCGTCCTGGTCGGGTAGCTCGTGGAGCGGCTCGTCCTGGTCGGGCAGCTCGTGGAGCGGGTCGAGCTGGAGCGGCTCGAGCTGGAGCGGCAGCAGCTGGTCCGGTGGGTCATGGCTCGGCGCGAGCTGGGGTTGATCGCTGGAGGGGGCGGCGGGTGAACGCCGACCGGTCCCTCACCAATCCACGTCCTACGCCGCGCGAGGTGCTGCGCCCGCTTGGCGCCGTCGTGCGCGACGCCTTCCACGGGCCGCGGCGCGTCTGGGTCTTCAACGGCGTCCTCGCGCTCCTGTGCTCACTCGTGTGGGCGCTCACAGTCGGGAGCTTCGACGAGCCTACGTTCGTGCACGGCCCGCACCTGGCCTGGTGGGGACTCGCGGTCGCGTTCTACTTCGCCGAGGTCTTCGTCGTCCACCTCCAGTTCCGGAAGCAGGCGCACACCCTGTCGCTGACGGAGATCGGGCTCACCCTCGGCCTCCTGCTCGGCGCGCCTTCGGCGCTTCTGTTCGGACAGCTAGCAGGCACAATCGTCGCGCTCGTTCTCAACAGGCGCCAACCGCTCGTCAAGCTCGCCTTCAACGTCGCGGAGCTGCCGCTCTGCAGCGGCATCGCGTTGATCATCTTCCGGGCGCTCGCCGATCCCGCCGATTCCGCGCCGCATATCTGGACGCTCGTCCTCCTTGCGTGCGCGGTCGCGCAAGGGGTCGGCATCCTGCTCGTCTCGACGGTGATCGCCATCGCCGAGGACCGCTTCCAGGCGCCCCAGCTCGGCCGGACGCTCCTCACCTCGACGGTTGGTGCGCTGGCCACCGCATCGCTCGGCCTCGCGGTCGTCGAGCTCCTCGACGTCCGCCCGCTCGCAGTCCTCCTCCTCGTCGTCCCCGTCCTCGCCTGCGTCGCGGCCTTCCGCGGGTACATGGAACAACGCGAGCAGCGGGAGCATGTGGAGTTCCTCTACGAGTCGATGCGCGCAACCCAGGGTGCGCCGGAGTTCGGGCTCGCGGTTGGGCAGCTCCTCGTTGCCGCACGCCGGCTGCTCCGGGCCGAGTACGCGGAGATCCTGCTCCTCCCGGCATCCGAGAACGAAGGCCCGCTGAGGAGCGTCAGTGGCGCGGACGGCGAGCTGCTCATGCACCCGGAGGAGCGTTTCGCAGCGGAGGACGCCGCTGCGTTCTCGGAACTCGCCTCCAGCGGCTCGGCGACGCTGCTCACGCGGCGCCGCTCAGCTCATGCGCTCGACGCGTTTCTCCGCTCGCGCGGGCTAGAGGACGCGATCGTCGGGCGGTTAAGCGGCGAGGACCGGACCTTCGGCCTGCTCGTCGTCGGCGAGCGCGTCGGCGACGTCAGCACGTTCGGCGACGCCGACGTCGAGCTCTTCGAAACCTTCGCCGGCCACGCGAGCATCCTGCTCGAGAACGGCCGGCTCGAGCATTCGCTCGCGCAGGTGACGCAGCTCAAGGAGCAGCTCCGCCACCAGGCGTACCACGACGCGCTCACAGGCCTGCCCAACCGCCCTCACCTGCTGGAGGCGGTCGAGCACGAGCTCGACCACGGCGGCGGCTCGATGGCTGTCCTCTATCTCGACCTCGACCGTTTCAAGACGGTCAATGACACGTGGGGACACAGCGCCGGCGACGAGCTGCTCAGCGAGTTCGCGCGCCGCCTCGGCGGCGCGATCCGCGCCCAGGACCTCGCAGCCCGGCTCGGCGGCGACGAGTTCGCCGTCCTCGTCCGCGAGGCGGACCCGGACGACGCGGTCGCCGTGGCGCGCCGCTTGCTGGAGGCGATCGACGGCACATACGCGCTCGGGTGCGGAGACGTCGCCTGCCACGTGAGCGTCGGCATCGCCGTCGGGGCGGCCGGCGCGACGAGTGCCGGGGATCTTCTCCGCAACGCGGACATTGCGATGTACAGCGTCAAGCGCTCGGAGCGGTCGTACACGCTGTACGAGGCGGACTTGCACGAACAGCTTCGTGCGCAGCGGCAGATGGGCCTCGATCTCGAGGCGGCGCTCGAACGAGAGGAGATCGTCGTCCACTACCAGCCGGTCGTGCGACTCGCGGACGGCGAGATCGAGGGATTCGAGGTGCTCGCGCGGTGGCCGCATCCGACCCGCGGCCTGCTCAGCGCCGCCGACTTCCTGCCGGCCGCTGAGGAGACGGGATTGACCGTCGAGCTCGGGCGCCTCGTGCTCCAGCAGGCTCTCGACGTCGCCCGTCGGTGGCCCGACGAGCTGAGCATCTGGTTCAATCTCGCGCCCGCCGAGCTCGCGAACGAGCGGCTCGTCGAGACTCTCGCCGAGTCGCTCGAGCGGTTCGGCGTCGAGCCGAGCCGGCTCGTGATCGAGGTGACCGAGCTGGGTGTCGTCCAGGGGAGCGACGCAGCGCTCTTGGCGATGCGGCGGCTCCGCGACCTCGGCGTCGGATTGAGCATCGACGACTTCGGTACCGGCTACTCGTCTCTGAGCCGCCTCGCCGAGTTCCCGATCCAGTCGCTGAAGATTCCGAAGCCGTTCGTCGACAAGCTCGTCGGCGAGGACGCTGACGAGGCGTTCGTCGACGCGATCCTGCGCCTCGGCGACTCGCTCGGCCTTGCGGCCGTGGGCGAGGGAATCGAGCATCCGGCGCAGGCGGAACGCTTGCGGCAGCTCGGCTGCCGCCTCGGCCAGGGCTATCTCTTCGGCCGGCCGGCTCCGGCGGAGGAGGCCGAGCGGCTCTTGCAGCAGGGGCCGCTGCCGATGACGCCGCTGTCTCTCGTCGGCTGAACTCGCGAAGCAGACGCTTCGCTCGCTGGGATAAGGAACTCCGCCAATGGGAAGACCGCGGTCTCCCGTTGGCCAGGGTAGGAGCGTACGCGCGAGCGTATGCGCAGGCCAGACTGCGCTCTCGACCGCGCGGAGTTCCTCCTGCCAGCGAGCGGGTTCGCAGCCCCCGCGAGCTTCCTAGAAACGGCGAAGCGGCGGGCTAGCCCGCCGCTTCAGAAACTCCGCCGCAGAGTTGTTGCCGTCAGCCCCGAGCGGGAGTCAAAACGATCATCTCGCGCCTCGGTCCTGCCTGGCCTCCCCCTTTCGGGGGATCTGCGTCGACCGGCGCAAGACCCCGTCGATCAGCCGCCCTTTCCGACCTTGAGGATCGGCGCGTTCAGGACGATTTGGGCGTCCTTCTCCGTCATCTTGCCCTTCTTCTCGAGCGCGTCGATCTGGTCGTCCTGGCCGATGAGGACGGGCTTGACTCCCGGCTTCCAGGTCATGAAGACCTCTTCCCAGAGCGGGTTGTAGTCCGACTCGCCCGGCTCCGAGCCGAAGATCGTGAGCTGGCCCT
>DAIMGZ010000001.1:0-55318 GCA_036723535.1 Gaiellaceae bacterium | reverse complement strand
GCGCGCGGAGCGTGAGGACCCGCAGTTCTTCGGTTTGCGTACTCATGCTTCTAAGTGTTGCGTCGCCCTTCGCGGCTGATGCAACGCTTAGAGAAGTGACGCTGAAGCTTTCCGCACCCCGCCGTACAATCCGTCTCGAGCTGTCGAGGCTCGTTGTCGAAATGCTCGATGTGGCGCCCCGTCCTCCGCGGGGCGTCCGTCGTTTGCATCCGGGCGCGGTTCTAGAGTCTCCCGCAATGAGGGCAGCACCCTCGACGACGCAGTCCCCGACGCCATGCCTCGCCTCGACGAGCTACTAGCGAACGCCGAAACGCGGGCCGAGCTCGCGGCGCAACTGCGAGAGCAGGACCGCATCGCGCGCCTAGGCGCTGTCTACCCGCGCTTCTTGGAACTGAGAGTGAAGATCGAGGCGGGCGAGACGCTCGACGAGGCTGAGAAGGCCGAGTACGACGGCACCTTGGACGAGTTTCCCGAGCTCGACGGTCGCAACGTGACCGAGGAGCGCGCCGCCGAAATCAACGCGAAGCGGGAGTCGGGCGAAGAGCTCTCGATTTCCGACGGGGTCGCCGCTGACGGGCTGCTGCGACTCGCAGGCGAACGGAGGCGCATCGAGTGGCATCGACGCGACCGTCTCCAGCCGCCGCGAGGGCTTGCGTGTCCATCCGCAGCGATTCGCGGGCCACGTGGCCGTGGCCATAGGCCGACGACTGCTCGCCACACATGCAGAGCGTCATCACGCCGCCGCGGGCCCCCTCGAGAACGAGACGAGGAACCTGACCTAGCCTCCGCCGGAGGCGCCCGGTGACGGAGCGCCTCTGCGAAGGCTGCGGGCTGCCGCTCGGTGACAAACGCCGCGGAGCTCTCTCGCACGGTTCAACCTGCCGGAGCCGGAAACGCCGTCGGCGCCTGCAGGTCGAAGCCGTCCCCGAGGTCTGCCCTTCCTGCGGGGACCTCTGCAATAGGCTCGATGACGCGACAGGTTGGTGCGTTTGCTGTACGCGAGTCTCGTCCAGGACGGCCGCGTGAGCGCCGAGCCGACCCTCGGTTGGGACCCGGACGACGCCGAGACGCTGCGCGCCCTGATTGATGCCGACGTCGACGCCGCCGGATACGGCTTCGAGTCGAGCGCGACCGGCAACCCGCCAAGCGGAAGCTTCGACGAGCGGGTGGTCTCGCGCCGCGTCGACCTCGTCCGGCGGCTCCGAGACGGCATCCCGGAGGCCGCCGACCTGCCTGCGTCGCCCGGGATGCTGCGAGCGGGCAAGCGGCACCAATGGGTTGCGCCGAAGAAGGTCGGCAAGTCGATCGGCGCGCTCGTCCAAACCGCTGACATGGTCTTGGCTGGCGCGCGGGTCGTGATCTTCGACCGAGAGAACGGCGGCAACCTCTACGCCGAGCGGCTCGGCCAGATCATCACGGCTCGAGGCCTCGACGACGAGGAGCAGGCCGAACTCGCCGCGCAGATCGCCTACTACGAGTTTCCGCGCTTCCGCGACAGCGACGAGGCGGACCTCGTCGCGCTTTGCGCCGGTGCCGACCTCGTCGTCTTCGACTCGCAGCGGATGTTCCTCAGCGACCTCGGCCTCGAGGAGTCGGGCAATGACGACTACGCCGCGTTCATGGCCGCGCTCGTCGACCCGCTCTTCCGCGCCGGCATCGCAACCCTGATCCTCGACAACAGCGGCCACACCGACCCGAAGCGGAGCCGCGGCGCCAGCGCCAAGGGCGACCTGAACGAGATCCTCTTCGCGGTCGAGACGGTCGAGCGGTTCACCGTCGACGCGACCGGGATCGTCCGGCTCGAGATCACCGACTCGCGCTTCGGCAACAGCGGCCGCTGGGAGCTCGAGATCGGCGGCGGCGTCTTCGGCTCATGGCGCCGCATCGACGGCGGTTCCGACGACGAGGCGCCCCGGGTTCAGACCAACGCACCTCATGGAACGCGCGTCGATCTTCATCGAGAACTGCGCCGAACCGCCGGCCCGCAGAGTGATCACCGACGCGACCGGAGGTAAGGGCCGGTACGCACGCATCGCTATCGAGTGCCTGATCCGCGAGGGCTACGCGCGCGGCGCGAAGGGCCAGGGCGTCGAGTCGATCCGGCCCTACCGCGAGGCGACCGACCCCCTCGCAGAAGCGGGACGCAATGGGTAGGCGCGTCCCGGGTTGCGTCCCGCTCTTCTCGGCCGATCGCGTCCCGGCTGCGTCCCGCCGATTCCGCTTAACCATGCGGTGCGTCCCGGTGCGTCCCGGTGCGTCCCGGGCTGCGTCCCATGCATGCGTCCCGTGCGTCCCGGGTGTATCTCCGATCACCCGGACGCACGCGGCTTCCGTGACCGCGTACCGGGGCTGCTCGAGCTGCGGGAGACGCTGACATGAGCGCGGTCCCGTCGCCAGCGTCGCCCGATCGTCTCCTCGAGGCAAGGGAAGTCGCCGAGTTGCTCGGCGTCCCGGTGCGCTGGGTCCGGGAGCACACTCGCAGCGGCGCGATCCCGCATGTGCCGCTCGGCCGCTATGTCCGTTACGACCGCGGCGACGTGCTCGCATGGGTGGAGTCGCTGAAGGCGGGCGGCGGCCCGACATTCCGTAGACACCGCCCGACGGGAGTGGCATGATCGGTCCGTGCGGATTAGGGACGCACACCTCTCGTGCACGCTGCCAAGATGCGCATGGCCTCCGGGCCGGCGCCCTAATCGTCGTGCTCGGAGGCTGTTGCGCTGAGGAGGTGACCGGCGATGCCTAGCGGCTCGGCAGTCATCCGGTACGAAGGCAAGCGCGGCGTCGTATGGCGGATCAAGTACGCCGACGCGGACGGCAAGCAGGTGATGGAGACGCTCGGCCCGGAACGTGAGGGCTGGGACCGTCGGAAAGCGGAGGCAGAGCTCCGGGAGCGACTCGTCCGCGTGGAGCGAAAGGCATACCGGCGGCCGAAGCCGACCACGTTCCGCTCCTACCGCGAGACGTGGTTCGAGGAGGGGCGGACGCGGCGTCGCTGGGCGCCGCGCACCGTCATCCAGTACCGCTCGATCCTCAAGCGGCTCGGCGAGCACTTCGACCCGTTCCCGCTCGGAGAGATCCGGCCGCGCCACGTCGCCGAGTACGTCAGCGCGAAGGCGGGCGAGCTCGAGGCGTCGACCGTGAGCCGTGACCTGAGCATCCTCCATGACCTGTTCGCGTCCGCGATGCGGGAGGAGCTCGTCGACGCTAACCCGGCCGCATCGGCGGAGCATCCGAAGAAGGCACGCCGCCGCTGGCGGATCCTCGAGCCCGTCGAGGTCGGACGAGTCCTGGCCGCGTTCACGGACGAGCAGGCGCGCGTCGTCTTCCTCACGCTCGTCCTGACCGGGATACGCCGGCATGAGCTGCAGGGTCTCCGGTGGAAGGACATCGACCTGCTCGATGGCGTCTTGCGCGTCCGCAAGTCGAAGACAGAGGAGGGCGAGCGGGCGATCGCGCTCCCCGCTCGGCTCCTAGATGCGCTGTCCGCGCACTACGGGCGAACGGCGTACAAGGGCGACGACGAGCGCGTCTTCTGCCACACGGTCAAGGGCTGCAGGTACTCAGAGAAGATGTGGGCAGAGACGTTCCGGCAGGCGCTCCGGGCGGCCGGGATCACCGACTACGTTCGGCCGTTCCACGACCTCCGGCACACCGCATTGACGAACGAGGCCGCCACCGGCTCGTCGCCGATCGCGCTCATGACGAAGGCGGGACACTCGGACATGAAGACGACAAGGGTCTACCTCCATCTCGCCGGCACCGTCTTCCGGGACGAGGCCGCCGCGCTCGAGACGCGGCTCCTGGGACCGGTAGAAAGTTCTACCGACCTGACCGCAGCTGACCGGATCTCGGCGGACCCGGACGGCTTGAATACGGCGCTTCCGGGCGGCTGAGACCGAGCCTCTTAGAAGAGGATCTTCTGCGCCGTCACCGGCCCGATCCCGGGCAGCGCCTCGAGCTGCTCGAGCGTCGCCGAGTTGAGGTCGAGCGGCGCGGACGGCGAGGAGCCGGCAGCAGCGGGAGGGCTCGCCGCCGCCGCACCGCCCGCGCCGCGACCCGGGACGACGACCTGCTCACCGTCGGCGATTGGCGCGGCGAGATTGACCCCGTCGAGCTCGGCCTTACCGGTAGCGCCGCCGGCAGCCGCGATTGCATCGTCGATGCGGGAACCGGCCCGCAGGCGGTAGAGCCCCGGCCGTTGCACCGCGCCCGCAACGTCGATCACGAGCAGCTTCGCCGCCGCAGGCTTCGCCGGGGCACGCACCGGCGCGACAACGGGCGCCGGGGCGCCGGCGTGGCCGCCGAGGTGCCGAACGAGGAGCACGAGCAGGACAGCAACGGCTGAAGCAGCGCCAAAGAGCTGCCGCCGCGACAGGGCCGGGAGCCGGACGTCCATTCCGTCCAGGGTGACGCCGAACCCGTCACGTGTCTGTCGCGGGTTCTTGACCGTAGACTCGCGCCGTGGCGGACTGGGTGACGATCTCCGCGCTATCGACCGCAGGCGGCACGCTCGCCCTCGCCGGCGTGACCCTCGCCTCGGTCCGCTCCGCCAACCGGGCCGCTCGAGTAGCCGAGCAGTCTCTCCTCGCCGCCCAGCGCCCGCTCCTCGTCCCGTCGCGCACACAGGACCCGGATGTCAAGGCCGGTTTCTCCGATGACGTCTGGTTCTTGGTGCCCGGCGGCCAGGGGATCGCGAGCGCGACGAACGAGGCCGTCTACTTCGTCATCGCCGTCCGCAACGTGGGCACGGGGATCGCCGTCCTCCACGGCTGGCACCTGTACCCCGAGATCCAGCTCGGAGCCGAAATGGCCCCTACTCCGCTGGAGGACTTCACGATGCTGACCCGCGACCTCTACGTCGCCCCCGGTGACGTCGGCTTTTGGCAGGGAGCCTTCCGCGACCCGGCGAGCGACGGCTACCGCGCCGCCCGCCGTGCGGTCGAGGCGCCGCAGCGGATGAGCATCGACATCCTCTACGGCGACTTCGAGGGCGGCCAGCGCGTGATCAGCCGCTTCCTGCTCACGCCGCGCGAAGGCGACGACGGGCTGCGCTGGTTGGCCGCGGTCGGGCGGCACTGGAATGTCGACCGCCCCGACCCGCGCGAGCGCTAGGCCCTAGATCACGAAGTTCACGAGCTTGCGGGGGACGACGATCGTCTTGCGCGGCTCGCCGCCGTCGAGGTGCGCCCGCACGCGCTCCGACTCGAGCGCCCGCGCGACGAGCTCCTCCTCGCTCAGGCCGACCTCCACCTCGAACCGGTCGCGCAGCTTGCCGTTCACCTGCACGACGAGCTCGAACGTCTCGCGCACGAGCTGCGACTCGTCGGCCTCCGGCCACGCGGCCTCCCACAGCCGCTCGTGGCCGAGCACCGTCCATAGCTCCTCGGCGACGTGCGGCGCGTACGGCTGGATCAGCGAGACGGCCGTCTCGGCGGCGAAGCGCGCGTCCGGCGCGTCGACGGAGCCGCCGAGCTCGTTCACCAGCTCCATCACCGCCGAGATCGGCGTGTGGAACTGGAAGCGGCGCAGGACGTCGTCCGTGACCCGCGCGATCGTCTCGTTCGCCTTCCGGGACAGCGCGCCCTCGGTCGAACCGGGAGAGGGCGCCGCCTCGGCGACCTCGTGCACGATGCGCCACAGCCGGCGCAGGAAGCGCACGATCCCCTCGACCCCGGCCGGCGTCCACTCCATGTCCTCGTCCGCGGGGCCCATGAAGAGGATGTAGAGCCGGACCGCGTCGGCGCCGTACTTGTCGACGAACGGGTCCGGCCCTTCGACGTTGCCGCGCGTCTTCGACATCTTCGAGCCGCCGAGCGTCACCCAGCCCTGGTGGAAGACGCGCGCGAACGGCTCGCGGAAGCCGAGCATCCCCCAGTCGTTCATCGCCTTGACGAAGAAGCGCGAATAGAGCAGGTGGCCAGTCGAATGGTCGATGCCGCCGATGTACTGGGAGACCGGCAGCCAGTAGTCGACGACGAAGCGGTCGAACGGCGCCTCGTCGTTGTGTGAGTCGATGTAGCGGAGGAAGTACCAGGACGAGTCGACGAACGTGTCCATCGTGTCGGGATCCCGCCGAGCCGGGCCGCCACACTGCGGGCAGTCGACCGTCATGTACTCCTCGTTGGTCGCGAGCGGCGGCTTCCCCTTCGGGGCGTAGTCCTCGATGTCGGGCAGGATCACGGGCAGGTCCTTCTCCGGCACGGGCACGACGCCGCAACGTTCGCAGTGGATGAACGGGATCGGGCAGCCCCAGTAGCGCTGGCGGGACACGCTCCAGTCGCGCAGGCGGTACGAGACGGTGGGTCGGCCGCGGCCCTCCTCCTCGAGCGCGGCGACGATCGCCCGCGCGCCCTCCGCCGCGGGGAGCCCGTCGAAGCGGTCGGAGTTGACGAGCTTGCCGTCGTCGTCGATCACGACCTTCGTGGGCAGGACGAACGTCTCGGCGAACTCGCCGTCGCGCTCGTCGTGCGCGGGGACGGCCATGATCGCGCCGGTTCCGTAGTCCATGAGGACGTAGTCGGCCACCCAGATCGGCAGCCGCTCGCCGTTGATGGGGTTGACCGCATGAAGCCCTGAGAAAACGCCGGTCTTCTTCGTCTCCGCGGCGCGCTCCTCGACCGGACGCGCGCCGGCGTGGCGCGCGTACTCCCTCGCCTCCTCGCTCGCGTGCGCCTCGACGAACGGATGCTCCGGCGCGACGACGAAGAAGGTCGCGCCGTAGAGCGTGTCGGCGCGCGTCGTGAAGACCGGCAGATCCTCGCCCGTCTCCTCGACGCGGAAGAGGATCTCTGCGCCCTCGGAGCGGCCGATCCAGTTGCGCTGGATCGTCTTCGTGCGCTGTGGCCACTCGGCGCCCTCGTACTCGAGCAGCTCGTCGGCGTAGGCGGTCGTCCGGAAGTACCACTGCGTCATGTTCCGCAGCTCGACCTCCGCGCCGCAACGCTCGCAACGACCGTCGACGACGTACTCGTTGGCGATCACCGTCTGGTCGTTGGGGCACCAGTTGACCGGCCCCTCCTTGCGGTAGCCGAGGCCGCGCGCGACGAACTGCTGGAACAGCCATTGCGTCCAGCGGTAGAAGGTCGGCTGGTGCGCGGCGACCTCACGGTCCCAGTCGATCGCCCAGCCGAGCCGCTTCATCTGGGCGCGCATCGTCTCGATGTTCCGCTCGATCGTCTCCCGCGGATGGCGGCCCTCACGGATCGCGGCGTTCTCCGCCGGCAGCCCGAACGCATCCCAGCCCATCGGGCGCACCACGTGCCAGCCGCTGCGGCGGCGCACATGCGTCTGGACGTCGCCCATCGTGTAGTTGAGGACGTGGCCCATGTGGAGGCTCGGCGCCGACGGGTACGGCAGCATCTCGAGCTGGTACCAGTGCCGCTCCTGCGTCGGTTCGCCGGGAACCGGATTCGGGACGTGAAACGCCCGCTCGTCCTCCCAGACGCGCTGCCACTTGGCCTCGATCTCGTTGGGTTCGTATCTCGGTGTCATCGAAAACGTCTTCTGGAACGAAAAAACCTCTCCGAGGAGAGGCCGTGGGGAGGTCGGCGCGGGGTCACCGCGCGTGTCTCCCTTTCCTACGTAAGAAGCAGCTCCTGCATTGGGTTCCCGATACTAGCAGCGTGCTCGAATTCCTTCCAGAAAGCGCCCGGATCGAGGGAGGAGAGCTGACCCTCGGCGGCGTGCCCGCAACCCGCCTGGCCGACGAGCACGGGACACCGCTTCTCGTCTACTGCGAGCGCACGATTCGCGACCAGGTGCGCGCGTACCGCGACGCTGCGCCCGGCGCGCTGATCGTCTACGGGACGAAGGCGTTCGCCAACGTCGCGCTGCTGCGGCTGCTCGCGGAGGAGGGAGTCGGGGCCGACGTCTCCACCCTCGGCGAGCTCGCCTTCGCGCAGGCCGCAGGGATTCCGGGCGAGCGGATCGTGTTCCACGGCAACAACAAGTCGCACGACGAGCTTCACGCCGCGGCCGAGGCCGGCGCACTCGTCGTCCTCGACTCGCCCGGCGAGGCGGAGCCGGCGGCGGCAGCGGGAGTCCGGCGCGTGCTCGTGCGGCTGACGCCGGGCGTCGAGGCCGTGACGCACCGCTCGATCCAGACGGCACACGAGGAGTCGAAGTTCGGCCTGGCTCCCGAGGCGGCCGTCCGGGAGATCGAGCGGGCGCGCGAGCTCGGGCTCGAGGTCGAAGGCGTCCACGTCCACGTCGGCTCGCAGCTCGGACGAGTTGACGAGAGCGTCCTCGCGCTCGAGCGTGTGCTCGCGTTTCTCGAACGGCTTCAGTGGAGGCCGCGCGTGCTCGACCTCGGCGGCGGCCTCGGCGTCCGCCACAACCGCGAGGAGGAGCTGCTCTCTGTGGCGGAGTTCGTCCGCCCGCTCGCCGAGCAGGTGCCCGAGGGTGTCTCGCTGATCCTCGAGCCGGGACGCTCGCTCGTCGGCCGCGCAGGCGTGACGCTCTACCGCATCGGCACCGTCAAGGAGTCGGGCGGCGTCACGTACGCCGCGATCGACGGGGGCATGTCGGACAACCCGCCCCGCAGCTCTACGGCGCGCGCTACGAGGCGCTGCTCGGGAACCGCGCAGAGGAGCTGCCGACCGGCGTCTATCGGATCGCCGGCAAGCACTGCGAGTCGGGCGACGTCCTGATCGAGGCGGCGGAGCTGCCGGAGCCGCGGCCGGGCGACCTGCTCGCGGTGCCGGCGACGGGCGCCTACACGCTGGCGCTCGGCTCGACGTACAACGGCGTCCCGCGGCCGGCGGTCGTGCTCGTTGCGGACGGCGGGGCACGCCTGATCCGCGAACGGGAGACCGTCGGCGATCTACTGCGCTTCGAAGTGTGAGGGTCAGCCCGCAGACGTGGACTGACGGGCCGCCCACCAGCGGCGGATCCTCTTGAACAGCCAATACAGGATCACCCGCGGAGCGTACTCCGGGTGCTGCCGGCGCGCTAGCCTCAGCTCCGGATGCGTGTGAAGCCGGCAGCCGTTCCCGGGGTCGTCCTCGTCGCGGTCGCCGCCGCGATGTGGGGCACCGACCCGCTCCTCCGCAAGTCCATCCTGAGCGTCCCGGCAAGCACCATCGTCTTCGGCGAGCACGTCTTCCTCGTGCTGCTCACGTTGCCCTTGCTGCTGCCGGCGCTCCGTGCGGTGTGGAGCGCCGGCGCACGTTACGTCGTCGCGGCAGTCGTGGTCGGGGCCGGCGCCTCTGCTGCGGCCACGATTCTCTTCACGCAGGCGCTGCAGCACGACTTCGTCTCGGCGGTCGTGATGCAGAAGGCGCAACCGCTCGTGGCGGTGATGGGAGCGGCGCTGATCCTCGGCGAACGCCCGCGGCCGCGCTTCGGCTGGTTCCTCGCCGGCGGCCTCGCGGGGCTCTGGCTCGTCAACCAGGCCCACCCGCTCGACCCGAGTGCAAACGGTCTCCGGGCTGTGCTCGAGGCGCTCGCCGCCGCCGTCCTCTGGGGTCTCGGCACCGTGCTGGGCCGCTACCTGATCCGGCGCGTCTCTTTCGACCACGTCCTCGCCCTGCGCTTCCTGTTCGGCCTCGCCGCGTCGGCGGTTGCCGTCGTCGCGCTGAACGCGGAGTGGTATGCCGGCGTGCATGCGACCGGCTGGATCCTGTCCCTTGCCCTCGTGACCGGGCTGTTCTCCCTTGCGCTCTACTACTACGGCCTGCAACGCACGCCCGCCGTTCTCTCGTCGATCGCGGAGCTCACGAACCCCGCTGTCCTCGTCCTCGCCGGCGTCTACGCCTACAACATCGGGCTCGTCTGGTCGCAGTGGCTCGGCTTCGCGATCATCGTCCTCGTCGTGACGCTGCTGCCGGTCGAGCGACAGCGCGTCGTCGCCGAGGGGCCGGGGGAGCTTCTTCCGGCACCCGCGGCCGGATAGCCTCCAGGCGTGGACCTCCGCGATACGCCGGAGGAGGCTCGGTTCCGCGCGGAGCTGCGCGCCTGGGTCGACGCGAACCTGCCGCCCGAGAAGCGCGGCGGCCGCGGCGGAGCGCAGCGCTTCGAGGATCCGTTCGTCCGCGAGTGGAGCCGGAAGCTGTACGCGGCCGGCTACGCCGGGCTGACCTGGTCGAAGGAGTACGGCGGCGCGGGAGCGCCACACAGCTTCCAGGCCATCCTCTACGAGGAGCTCGTCGCGGCGCAGGCTCCCTCCCACGTGGGCGTGATCGGCCTCAGCATGGCCGGGCCGACGATCGTCGCGCACGGGACGGAGGAGCAGAAGGCGCGCTACCTCCAGCCGATCCTTGCCGCCGACGAGATCTGGTGCCAGGGCTTCTCCGAGCCGGACGCCGGCTCCGACCTCGCCGCCGTGCGCACGCGAGCCGAGCGCCGCGGCGACGTCTACGCCGTCAACGGCCAGAAGGTGTGGTCGTCTTTCGCGCACATCGCCGACTTCTGCATCCTCGTCACGCAGAGCGACCCGGACGCGCCGCGGTACCGGAACCTCACGTACCTCCTCGTCGACATGCACGCGCCCGGCGTCGAGGTGCGGCCGCTGCGGCAGATCACGGGCGAGGCGGAGTTCAACGAGATCTTCTTCACGGATGTCCAGGTGCCGGTTGAGAACCGCTTGGGCGAGGACGGCGACGGCTGGCAGGTGGCGATGACGACGCTCCTGCACGAGCGCGCGACGCTCGGCTTCGCGCTCACGGCCACCCTCGACGCGTTGTTCGGGCGGCTGCTCGAGGACGCGCGCGCGCACGATCTCGACCCGCGCCTGCGCGAGGCCGTCGCGCGCGAGTGGATCGAGCTGCAGGGCCTCCGCTACACGAACTACCGCGCCCTCGGCACGTACCAGCGCACCGGCGTCCCGGGCCCGGAAGGCTCAGGGGTCAAGCTGCGCTGGTCGGAGGCGAACCAGCGGCTGACGAAGCTCGCGCGGGAGCTCGACGAGGCCGGCGGCATCCTCGACGACGGCTGGTGGAACCACCAGCAGCTCCGCAGCCGCGGCAACACGATCGAGGCCGGCACGTCGGAGGTGCTCCGCAACATCATCGCCGAGCGGGTGCTCGGCCTCCCGAGGTCGCGCTGATGGACTTCACGCTGACCGAAGAGCAGCTCGAGCTGAAGCAGCAGGCGCGTGCGTGGCTCGCCGACCGCTTCCCCCTCGACCGCGACTGGGATTCGCCGGACGACCGCTGGGGCGAGCTCGCCGAGCTCGGCTGGCTCGACGTCGCCGACGCGGAGCTCGGCTTCGTCGAGGAGGCGCTGCTGCTCGAGGAGCTCGGCTACGCCGGCTACCCGGGCCCGTATCTCGCGACCGTCGGCTTCGCGCTTCCGTGGCTTTCGCCGGAGCAGCGGGCGCAGGTCGCAGCCGGCGCGGAGCGCTGGTCGGTCGAGGTGGACGGCTACGTCCCGTGGCTCCAAGCGGTCGACTACGTCGTCGCCGGCGGAGGCACGGCCTACCCGGCTCGAGGAGAGGACCGCCCGAGCGTCGATCCGTCCCGGCCGCTCGGCGTCCTCGAGCGCGGCGACGGGACACCCCTCGCGGGAAACCGCAACCTGCCGCGTGCCCGCACGGCAAGCGCGGCCGAGGCGCTCGGCGTCGCGCAGCGGGCGCTCGACCTCGGCGTCGAGCACGCGAAGACGCGCCTCCAGTTCGAGAAGCCGATCGGCACGTATCAGGCCGTCTCCCATCCGCTCGCGCAGACGTACACCGACGTAGAGCTCGCCCGGTCGCTCGTCTACTGGGCTGCCTGGTGCGTCGCGGAGGAGGACGAGCGCGCGCCGCTCGCCGCCGCGGCCGCTAAAGCGTTCGCGACCGAGGCCGCAGTAGCTGCGTGTGAGCGCTCGATTCAGGTGCACGGCGGCATCGGCTTCACGTGGGAGCACCCGCTGCACCGGTTCTACAAGCGCGCCCTCTGGCTCGAGGGCTTCGGCCGCCGTCCCGGCGAGCTCAGGCTGGAGCTCGCGGAGGCGATCCTGACGTGAGACCATGAGCCGGATGGAAGGCCTGATGATGGACTTCCCGCTCACGCTCACGCACCTGCTGCGCCGGGCGGAGACGTTCTTCGGCGACGGCGAGATCGTCACCCGCCTCCCCGACAAGAGCTTCCACCGCACCAACCACCGCGAGACGCTGCGGCGCGCCCGGCAGCTGGCCGCGGCCTTGCGGAAGGCCGGCCTCGAGCGCGGCGACCGCGTGGCGACGCTCTGCTGGAACCACCACCAGCACCACGAGGCGTACTTCGGCGTCCCGTGCGGCGGCTTCGTCCTCCACACGCTCAACCTCCGCCTCCATCCGAACGACCTCGCGTACATCGCAACCCACGCCGGCGACCGCGCGGTGATCGTCGACCGTGCGCTCCTGCCGCTGCTCGAACAGTTCCGCGAGAGGACGCCGATCGAGCACGTCTGGGTCGTCGAGGACTCGTACGAGGAGCTGCTCGCGACCGCCGATCCCGACGAGTGGGAGGACCCGGAGCTCGACGAGCGTGAGGCGGCGGCGATGTGCTACACGAGCGGCACGACGGGCCGGCCGCGCGGCGTCGTCTACTCGCACCGCTCGTCCGTCCTGCACGCACTCGGCGTCGGCGCGAACAACCCACTCGGGCTGGGCGTCGGCATCGACGACGCCGTCATGCCGGTCGTGCCGATGTTCCACGCGAACGCGTGGGGCTACCCGTACCTCGCAACGATGCAGGGCGCGAAGCTTGTCTATCCCGGGCCGCACCTCGACGCCGACAGCCTGCTCGAGGACATGGAGCAGGAGCGCGTCTCGTGGGCCGCGGGCGTGCCGACGATCTGGATGGGGATCCTCGCGCGGCTCGACGCCGAGCCCGGCCGCTGGGATCTCTCGGCGATGAAGGCGATGCTCATCGGCGGCTCGGCGGTGCCGCGCGCGCTGATCGCCGCCTTCGAGGAGCGCCACGGCCTCCGCATCTGCCAGGGCTGGGGAATGACCGAGACGTCTCCAGTCGCCTCGACGGTTGCTCTCCCGTACGACCTGGCCGAGGCGGACGCCGACACGCGCTGGGACTTCCAGGCGACCGCCGGCATCCCGCTCCCGTTCGTCGAGATCCGCGTGCGCGCCGGCGACGAGGAGGTGCCGTGGGACGGCGAGGCGATGGGCGAGCTCGAGGTGCGCGGGCCGTGGGTCGCGGCGGCGTACCACGACGCGCCGGAGTGCGCCGATCGCTGGACGGAGGACGGCTGGTTCCGCACCGGCGACATCGTCTCCATCCACCCGCGCGGGTTCATCCAGATCAAGGACCGCTCGAAGGACGTAATCAAGTCCGGCGGAGAGTGGATCTCGTCCGTCGAGCTCGAGAACGCGCTCATGGCGCATCCGGCCGTCGCCGAGGCCGCGGTGATCGCCGTGCCGGACGAGAAATGGGGCGAGCGGCCGCTCGCAGCGGTGGTCCTGAAGGAGGGCGCCTCCGCGACCGCCGAGGAGCTGCAGGAGTTCCTTGCGCCACGGTTCGCGAAGTGGTGGCTGCCGGACCGGTTCGAGTTCGTGGACGAGATCCCGAAGACGAGCGTCGGCAAGTTCCGCAAGATCGACCTACGCGAGCGGTTCGCGGCCGAGCCGGCGCAGACCGGTTGAGAGCGGCCGTCCTCAACGAGGTCGACGGGGCCTTCGAGCTCCGCGAGGTCGCCGACCCTGTCCCACAGGACGGCGAGGCTCTCGTGCGCGTGCGCGCGGCCGGGATCAACTTCCTCGACATCCTCATCCGGCGGGGCCGCTACCCGCAGATGCCGGAGCTGCCGACCGTCCTCGGCGCGGAGCTCGCGGGCGAGCTCGAGGACGGGACGCGCGTGATGGCGCTTCTCTCCGCGGGCGGCTACGCCGAGCTCGCCGCCGTTCCCCGCGCCTCGCTCGTACCGCTGCCGGACGGGGCGAGCTTCGCCGAGGGCGCCGGCTTCCTCCTCACCTTCCTCACCGCGTACGTGCCGCTGACGCGGCAGGTGCGGCTCCGCGACGGCGCGACGGTGCTCGTGCACGCCGCGGCCGGCGGCGTCGGCACCGCGACGATCCAGGTCGCGCGGGCGCTCGGCGCGCGCGTCGTGGCGGCTGCCGGCTCGCCCGAGAAGCTCGAGCTCTGCCGCGAGCTCGGAGCCGAGGAGGCCTTCGTCTACGACGAGCTTCCGGACGACCTGCGCGTCGACGTGGTCGTCGACCCGGTCGGCGGCGAGCTGTTCGAGGCCGCGGTCGGGCGGCTGCGCCCGCTCGGCCAGCTCGTGGCGATCGGCTACGCGGGCGGACGCTGGTCCGAGCTGCAGCCGGTGCAGCTCGTGGGCCGGAACGTCGGCGTCCAGGGCGTCTACCTCGGCCGCCTGCTTCGCCACGCGCCGGACGTCGTCGCAGGCGCGACGAGCGAGCTGCTCGAGCTCTGGCGCGCGGGCACGATCCGGCCGCACGTCGGCGCGGAGTTCCCTCACGCCGAGGTCGAGCAGGCACATGCGCTCGTCGAGTCGCGCCGGAGCGTCGGGAAGGTGGTGCTGCTGCCATGAAGGCGCTCGTGACCGGTGGCCGCGGCGCGATCGGCTCGGCGATCGCCGAGGCGCTCGGCAACGCTGAGGTGACCGTCCTCGACCTGCCCGACTTCGACGTCGGCGAGCCGGAGGCGTGGCGGTCGCTCGAGGGAGAGTTCGACGCCGCCTTTCTCAACGCCGGCACCGGCAGCGGTTGCGCCGACGCTGCCGAGCTGGCCGACGACGAGTGGCAACGCATCCTCAGAGCGAACCTCGAGGGCGTCGTCTACGGGACGCGGGAGCTCGCGGCCCGGCTGATGCCCCGCGGCGGCTCGATCGTCGCCACGGCCTCGCTCGCCGGTCTCACCGCGATGCCGCACGATCCCGCCTACACGGCGACGAAGCACGCCGTCGTCGGCTGGGTGCGCGCGGCGGCGCCGGCGCTCGCGACGCGCGGCATCCGGCTCAACGCGCTCTGCCCGGGCTTCACCGACACGCCGCTCGTCGACGCGGAGCTGCGCGGGCGGCTCGACCTTCCGCTCATGGACGCGTCGTTCGTCGCCGAGGCGGCGCTGCGCGTACTCGAGGATCCCGAGACCGGCTGCGCCTGGATCGTGCAGCCGAACCGCGTCGAGCCGTTCCGCTTCCCGGGGGTTCCGGGACCCCGATGAGTCCTCGGAGCCGGAAGCCGTGGGGCGAGTTCCCGCCGCCCGACCCGCACGTCTGGAACACGCTTCGCTACCGCGGCGTCGAGCAGGCCGACGGCCGTGCGGTGATCGAGTGGGACGCGACCCCGGAGTACTGCTTCCACTCGCCGAGCGGGCCGATCGTCCACGGCGGCATGGTCGCGGCGCTCCTCGACACCGCGATGGGCGGCGCTTGCTGGACGCTGATGGCGGAGGACGAGGACTTCCTCACCGCCGACCTGCGCACCGAGTTCCACCGCTCGGGCCGGCCCGGGACACTGCGGGCCGAAGGACACGTCGTGCAGCGGAACCGGCGTGTCGTCTTCTGCGCAGCCGAGCTGTTCCAGGACGGCGAGCTCCTGGCCAGCGCCCGCTGCACGCAGATCGTGCGCGGCGCCTAGAGAACGTACTCCCAGCCGGGCTGCCATTCGAACGGCGCACCGACGAGCTCGTCCAGCGCGCGGCCCTCGGCGACGACCTCGAGGGCGAGCCGCGTCGCGCTGTGGCCGATCACGAGCACGCGCTCGCCGTCACGCTCCGCCCGCAGCTCCTCGAGGAAGCCCGCCACCCGCTCGACCGCCTGCCGCCAGCTCTCGCCGTTCGGGTACGGCACGTCGAGGCGTGCGGCGCGGTCGCTGATCGGCTCGACCGTCCCGTTCAGCTCGCCGTAGTCGCACTCGCGCAGGCGCTCGTCGGGAACGACGCGCAGCGGCGACCCGGCGAAGGCGATCTCCGCCGTCTCGACGGCGCGGCGCAGGTCGGACGTGAAGACGACTGCCAGCCCGTCGTCGCGCCGACGCTCCCCCAGCTCTCGCGCCTGCTCCCGGCCGGCCGCCGAGAGCTTGCCCGGCGGCCAGCCGGTCGCGATCCCGGCCTCGTTGTCCTCGCTCGTCGCGTGCGTCTCGAAGACGACCTCGACGCTCATTCCGGCCACCCGAGCCGGCGCTCGAGGCCCGCCTTCACCTCCGGCCAGTCGTCGTCGATCACCGCATACCACGCCGAGTCGCGCCGCTCGCCGCCGCGCACGAGCATGTGCTTGCGGAACACGCCCTCGAACTCGGCCGGCAACGCCGCGAGCGCCGCCCGCGCGCGCTCATTCGTCGCGTCCGTCTTGAACTCGACGCGGAGGTAGCCCTCGTCCTCGAACGCGTGCTGCAGGAGGAGGTACTTCGCCTCGGTGTTCGCGCCCGTCCCCCACGCTTCGGGGCGCAGCCACGTGTTCCCGATCTCGACCACGCGGTCGGAGGGGCGGTCGTTGTGGTAGCTCGTGTGGCCGACGAGCTCGCCGTCGAAGTAGTGCGCAAACCCGAGCTGGACGGACTCGAACCACGCATGGAAGAGCCCGCGGCTCTCGTGACCGCGCACCTTCATCAGCGTCCAGATGCGCGGATCGTGGGCGATCGCCCAGAGCGCCTCCTCGTGCCGGGGCTCGAGCGGCTCGAGCCGGACGTGCTCGCCCTCGAGGACTACGTGAAGCGCCAGCCGTCCCCCTCGGAGAACGCGCGCAGGATCCGGCGCGCGACGACGGTCTTGTGCACCTCGTCGGGCCCGTCGTAGATGCGGCCGCCGCGGGCCATCCGCCACATGAGCGCGAGCGGCGTGTCGTCGGTGAGGCCGAGCCCGCCGTGCACCTGGATCGCGCGGTCGAGCACCTCGCCCAGCACGCGCGCCGCGTGGAACTTGATCAGCGAGATCTCGACCCGTGCCTCATCTCCCTCGTCGAGGCGGTGTGCGGCCTGCAGCGTCATCAGCCGGCACGCCTGGATGTCGGCGGCCGACTCGGCGATCCAGTTCTGGACGGTCTGCTTCTCAGCGAGCGGGCCGCCGAACGCCTCTCGCTCGAGCGCGCGGGCGCACATGAGCTCGAAGGCGCGCTCCATCTGCCCGAGCCAGCGCATGACGTGGTGGATCCGGCCCGGCCCGAGCCGCTTCTGCGCGATCCGGAAGCCGTCGCCGGGCTCGCCGAGCGTGTTCGCAAGCGGGACGCGGACTCCGCTGAAGCGCGTCTCGCAGTGCGTCCCCCAGCCGCGGCCCTCGTGCCCCATCACCGGGACGCGGCGCACGAGCTCGTAGCCGGGCGTGTCGGTCGGGACGAGGATCATCGAGGCGCGCCGGTGCGGCTCGGCCTCGGGCTCGGTCACGACCATGACGATCCCGAAGGCGGCGCCGTCGGCGCCGGACGAGAACCATTTGTGCGCGTCGATCACCCACTCGTCGCCGTCCCGCTCCGCCCGGCCGCGGAGGAGCGTCGGGTCGGAGCCCGCCACCTCCGGCTCGGTCATGCCGAAGAAGGAGCGCACCTCGCCGGCGACGAGCGGGCGAAGGAAGCGCTCCTTCTGCTCGGCGGTGCCGTAGAGGTGGAGGATCTCGGCGTTGCCGGCGTCGGGCGCCTGACAGCCGAAGATCAGCTGCGCGACGAAGCTGCGTCCGATCTCCTCGTTGAGGTGCGCGTACTCGAGGAAGCCGCTGCCGGAGCCGCCCGCCTCCGGCGGCAGGTGCGGAGCCCAGAGGCCCGCGTCCTTCGCCTTCTGCTGCAACTCGCGGACGAGCGCGTCGGCCGCGTCGTCCTCTCCCGTCAGCGCCCGTTCATTCGGATAGACGTGCTCCTCCATGAACGCGCGCACGCTCTCGCGCCGGTCAGCCACAGCGGCGATGATCGCAGACATGCGCGAGGCGCTCCAGGCGGTGCTCGGGCCCATCTCCGAGCCCGTGCTGCTCGCGGGCGGCGCGTCGAAGGAGGCGTGGGCGGTCGACGCCGCCGACGAGCCGCTGCTTGTCAGGCGAGCAGGGGGCGGCGTCATCCACCGGCACACGCTCTCGCTGCGGCACGAGTTCGAGGTCCTGGGTGCGGCGTACGAGGCGGGCGTGAAGTCGCCACGGCCGGTCGCCTACATCGAGGACCTCGACGGGCGAGAGGCGTTCGTGATGGAGCGGCTGGAGGGCGAGACGATCGGCCGCCGCATCGTGCGCATGGACGTGCCCGAGCGGCTGCCGGTGCAGATGGCGGAGGAGCTGGCCAAGATCCACGCCCTGCCGCCGGAGGAGCTGCCGTTCCTCGAGGAGGCCACAGTCGACCGGCTCGTCGAGGAGCTCGACGAGATCGCGGAACCGCATCCGGCGATCGAGCTCGGACTCTGGTGGCTGCGCGAGCACCGGCCGCCCGCCCGTCAGCCGGTCGTCGTCCACGGCGACTTCCGCATCGGCAACCTCGTAGTCGACGGGACGGGCCTCGTCGGCGTTCTCGACTGGGAGTTCGCGCACCTCGACGATCCCGCCCGGGACCTCAGCTTCGCGCTCGTCCGCGCGTGGCGCTTCGGTGCGGACAACCTCAGGCTCGGCGGGATCGGCGACGTCGAGCCGTACCTCGAGCGCTACAACGAGCTGACCGGCTTCGACGTGCGGCCCGAGGAGCTCGACTACTGGGAGCTCGCCGGAAACGTCGCCTGGGCGATCGGCTGCCTCACGCAGGCGCGGCGGCACCTGACGGGGCAGGACCGCAGCGTCGAGCTCGCGATCCTCGGCCGGCTCGGCGCCGAGGTCGAGTACGAGATCTGCCACCTGCTCGAGGGGCAGGGCGTCACGTGAGCGACCGTCCCACGCCGGAAGAGCTCGCGGAGGCGATCGAGGAGTTCCTCGCCGGCGAGATCCTCCCCACGCTGGACGACCGCCGACTCCGCTTCCGCACGCTCGTCGCGCTCAACGCGCTCAGCATCGTCCGGCGCGAGCTCGCGAAGCTACCGCCGGAGGACGACGTCGAGCAGCGCGAGCTAGCGGCGCGGATCCGGGCCGGCGACGTCCCGGCCGGCACGCTCGTCCGCGTGAAGGCGAACGTCGAGGAGCGGCTGCGGATCGCGAGCCCGCACTACCTCGAGCGCTACGACGGCGGCGAATAAGCTGCGCACCATGCCGGATCTGAACGGCAAGGTCGCGATCGTCACGGGAGCTGGCCGCGGCATCGGCCGCTCGCATGCGCTCGCGCTCGCCCGCGCCGGAGCGAAGGTCGTCGTCAACGACCTCGGCGCCGGGCTCGCCGGCGAGGGCTCCGATTCCGGCCCGGCGGAGCAGGTCGTCGAGGAGATCCGCGCCGCGGGCGGCGAGGCGTCGACGAACGGCGAGAACGTCGCGGACTTCGTGGGTGCGGAACGGCTCGTGCAGCAGGCGATCGACGAGTTCGGCCGGCTCGACATCCTCGTCAACAACGCCGGGATCCTCCGCGACCGGATGCTCGTGAACATGACCGAGGACGAGTGGGACGCCGTCCTCGCCGTCCACCTCAAGGGGCACTTCGCACCCACTAGACACGCCGCCGCCTACTGGCGCGAGCAGTCGAAGGCAGGCGAGGAGGTGCGCGGCAGGGTCATCAACACCTCCAGCCCGTCGGGCGTCTTCGGCAACGTCGGCCAGGCGAACTACGGCGCGGCGAAGGCGGGCATCGCGGGGTTCACGATCATCGCCGCGCAGGAGCTGCAGCGCTACGGCGTCACCGTCAACTGCCTCGCGCCGAACGCGCGCACGCGCATGACGGAGGAGACGTTCCAGATGGAAGCGCCGCCGGAGGGCTTCGACCCACTCGACCCGGCGAACGTCTCGGCCGTCGTCGTCGCGCTCTGCGCCGACGAGGCGCAGGCGATCACGGGCCAGGTCATCCATGTCTGGGGCGGCGCCGTGAACGTCCTCCGCGGCTGGAGCGCCGGCGAGCTGCTCGATGCTCCGGACGGCTGGGAGCCCGACGCGCTCCTCGACGAGCTGCTGGCGCGCTTCCCCGACGGAGCCGCGCCGCCCGGCATGCTCGCCGGGATGCAGTCAGCCGGCGGCCAATCGCTGCAAGCCGCCGACTGAGTCGCATGGCGCTCCTGGCACTCGACCACGCTCGGCTGCGTTTCGGCGGGATCGTCGCGCTCGACGACGTCTCCCTCGAGGTCGCGGAAGGCTCGATCGTCGGCCTGATCGGCCCGAACGGCGCCGGGAAGACGACGGCCTTCAACGCGATCACGCGCCTCTATCGGCTCGACGCGGGGGACGTCGTCTTCGACGGCCGCTCGCTCCGGCGGGTCCGGCCGAGCCGCGTGATCCGGCTCGGGATCGCCCGCACCTTCCAGAATCTCGAGCTGTTCCCGACGCTCACGGTGCTGGAGAACGTCCTCATAGGCGCCCATGCCGCGACCCGCCTAAAGCGGGAGCGCGACCAGCAGCGTCTCGCGCTCGAGACGCTGGCCGACGTCGGGATCGCCGAGCACGCCGCGCGTCGGGCGTCCGGCCTCCCGTTCGGGACGCTCAAGCGTGTCGAGCTGGCGCGCGCCCTCGCGAGCCGGCCGCGGCTGCTCCTCCTCGACGAGCCGGCAGGCGGGCTCAACCACGAGGAGGTCGACGAGCTCGTCGGCCTCGTCCGGCGGCTGCGCGACGAGCGCGAGCTGACGATCCTCCTCGTCGAGCACCACATGCGGCTGGTGATGGAGGTCTGCGAGCACGTCCACGTCCTCGACTTCGGACGGACGATCGCGGCCGGCGCGCCTGCCGAAGTGCAGCGCGACCCGGCGGTGATCGAGGCCTATCTCGGCGGGGAACTGGCGGCATGACGGCTCTACTCGAGCTGGAGGACGTCGAAGCGCGGTACGGGCCGGTGCACGCGCTGCACGGGATCTCGCTCGCGGTCGAGGAGGGATCGATCGTCGCGGTGCTCGGCCCCAACGGCGCGGGCAAGACGACGACGCTCCGCGCCGTCTCGGGCACGGTTCGGCGCTCAGGGCATGTCCGGTTCGCCGGACGGCCGCTCGACCGGCTCGGTCCCGACGCCGTCGCCCGCCTCGGCGTCGCTCATGTGCCCGAGGGTCGCGGGACGTTCTCGGAGCTGACGGTCTGGGAGAACCTCCGCCTCGGCGCATACACGCGCCGCGGCTCGATCGAGCCCGGGCTCGAGCGCGTCTTCTCCTACTTCCCCTGGCTCTCGGAGCGGCGGAGACAGGTGGCCGGGACGCTGAGCGGCGGTGAGCAGCAGATGCTCGCGCTCGCGCGCGCCTTCGCGCACCGGCCGCGGCTGCTGCTCCTCGACGAGCCCTCGCTCGGATTGGCGCCCGTGCTCGTCGCCGAGCTCTTCCGGATCGTCCGCGAGCTGAACGAGCGGGAGGGCCTGACCGTCCTCGTCGTCGAGCAGAACGCGCACCTCGCCCTGCAGGCCGCCGACGCCGGCTACGTGCTCGAGGCGGGCCGCGTCGCGCTTTCCGGCACGAGCGCCGAGCTCAGGGCCGACGACTCCGTCCGCCGCAGCTACCTCGGCTACTAGGTCCGTGCCCACGCTCGAACGCCTCCCGCCGCCCATCAGCTTGCTCCTCGTCGCCGCGGCTGCAGGACTCCTCGTCGGCTCGCTGCGCAGCGCGACCTTCGCGCAGCTGACGGTCCAGGGGATCGCGCTCGGGGCGGTCTACGGCAGCCTCGCGCTCGCGCTCGTCCTCGTCTACCGCGCGACCCGCGTCGTCAACTTCGCGCAGGGCGAGCTCGCGATGGCGACGACATACGTCGCCTACCAGCTCATCCAGTGGGGCCTGTCGTACTGGGAAGCGTTCTTTGCGACGCTCGCGATCGCGTTCGCGCTCGGGACCGTGCTCGAGGTCGTGCTCGTGCGGCCCGTGCAGCGCCGCTCGGTGATCGCCGCGGTCATCGTCACCGTCGGCCTCTTCATCCTCGTCGACGGCGTCGTCAACTGGATCTGGGGAGGCGCCTTCAAGTCCATGCCGGCGCCGTTCGGGAACAAGATCTACCGCGTTGGCGGCGTCTCCATCGCACGGCTGTACCCCGGGATGCTCGGCGTCGTCCTCATCTCGGTGCTGCTCGTCTGGGCCCTCTTCCGGTTCACGAAGCTCGGCCTCGGCATGCGCGCGGCGGCGTTCCGGCCGGCGGAGGCGGCCCTCGTCGGCGTCCGTGTCGACTGGATGCTCGCGATCGGCTGGGGTCTCGCTGCGGTGCTCGGCGCCGTCGCGGGACTGATGGCCGAGCCGTCGCAGTTCTTTCTCGACCCGACCCTGATGCAGCCGATCCTCGTCTATGCGTTCGCCGCAGCCGTTCTCGGCGGCCTCGAGAGCCCGGCGGGAGCGGTCGTCGGCGGGCTCGCGATCGGGGTCTCCCTCAATCTCGTCGTCCAGTACGTGCCGGCGATCAGCTCCGAGCTGCAGCTCCCGTTCGCCTTCGCCGTCCTCGTCGTCGTGCTCCTGATCAAGCCGTCGGGGCTCTTCGGGCGCCGGGAGGTGCGGCGCGTATGAAGCGGCATCTCCCCGCCCTCGTCTTGCTCGTCGTGGTCGCGGGGGTGCTCGCCGGGCTGCCGTTCACCCTGAGCGCCTACCACGTCGCGCTTGCGGCGCAGGTGGGGATCTTCTTCATCGCGGTGCTCGGCCTCAACATCCTCACCGGCTACACGGGCCAGATCTCGATCGGCCACGGCGCTTTCATGGCGATCGGCGGGTACACGACCGCGGTGCTGTCGCGCGACCACCACACGAACCTCGTCGTCACGATGCTCGCGGCCTTCGCGATCTGCTTCCTCTTCGGCCTGCTCGTCGGGCTGCCCGCGCTGCGGCTCTCGGGCGTCTACCTCGCCCTCGCGACGTTCGCCCTCGCGGTCTCGGTGCCGCAGCTGCCGCTGAAGTGGTCGAATTTCCTCGGGGGGAGGGACGGCGTCCAAACGTCCCGGACCGTCAGCCACTTCTGGCTCTACGGAGCCGCCTGGACGGCTTCCGCGATCCTCTTCGTGCTCGCCTGGCTGATCCTGCGCGGCCGCGTCGGCCGTGCCTTCCGCGCGGTCCGCGACAGCGAGATCGCGGCTGTCGCGTCCGGAATCGAGCTGCCCGTCTACAAGACGCTCGCCTTCGGGATCTCCGCCGCCTACGCCGGCGTCGCCGGCTCCCTGTTCGTCCTCGCAACCAACGGCTTCGCGGCCCCGGACGAGTTCGGCGTCATCCTCTCGCTCCAGCTCCTCATCGGCGCCGCCGTCGCAGGGCTCGGCTCGCTCTGGGGAGTCCTCGTAGGCGCCGCCTTCGTCGGGCTCCTGCCCGCCGTCTCGAGCAGCGTGCCGGTGATCGGCTCGGACCACGGCCGCGACGTCGTCTTCGGCGCCGCGGTAGTCCTCGTCATGCTCCTGCTTCCCGGCGGCTTTGCCGGTCTGCTCGCACGGCTGCGGCGCGCTTGAGCCGCGAGTAGAGTCTCAATCAAACTGCTCCGGAACTCGTCTCTACGGACACAACCGACCCGCAGGAGGGGCGCATGGCTGTTAACCGCAGGAAGCTTGGAGCGCTGCTCTGCGCTCTTCTCGTAACAGCCGCGGCGGCAGGCGCAGCGGCCGCTTCACACACGGGCACGCCGGGCGTGTCGAAGAAGAAGATCGTGATCGGCGGCACGTTCCCGCTGACCGGTCCCGCGTCGCTCTACAAGACGATCCCGGCGGCGGAGGCGGCCTACTACGCCTACGTCAACGCGCACGGCGGCGTCTTCCACCGCAAGATCCAGGACATCGTCCTCGACGACGCGTACAACCCCGCCCAGACGGTGCCGCAGACACAGAAGCTCGTCGAGCAGGATCACGTCTTCGCGGTCGTCGGCAGCCTCGGCACCGCGCCGATCCTCTCCACGTGGGACTACCTCAACAAGAGGCACGTGCCGCAGGTGCTCGTCGCGACCGGCGACGCCTTCTGGGGCAACTGCGTCCACCACAAGTGCCAGGGCTCGACGAAGCCGTGGACACTCGGGTGGCAGCCGGACTATCCGGGCGAGGCGAAGCTCTATGCGAAGTACATCCTCGCGCACAAGGCGGGCGCGAAGATCGGCGTCATCTACCAGAACGACGCCTACGGCAAGAACTACCTCGGCGGCCTGAAGACCGGGCTCGGCTCGCACGCGAGCCAGATCGTCGACGCCGAGTCCTACAACCTCGGCGATTCCGCCCAGGTGATCGCGGCCCACGTCGTAGCGCTGCGGGCGCACGGGGCGGACACGTTCGTGATCTTCGCGACGCCGACGGCGACCATCCAGTCGCTCGTGGCCAGGACGCTGATCGGCTGGGACCCGCTGACGTTCGTCAACAACGTGTCCGGGAACCGCCTGTTCGAGCTAGCCGCCGGCCAGAACGGGGCCAGTCTCAACGGGATCATCTCCACGACCTACGTCGGGAGCCAGACGCAGCAGCCGAGCCTGCCGGGGATGAAGCTCGCGAAGAGCATCATCCACAAGTACGCACCTGCCCTCGACCAGGACTTCGCGACGGGCGACCTGAACCTCGTCTACGGGCTCGCCTCGGCGTGGACGTTCGTCGACGCGCTCAAGCACGCGGGCAAGAGCCCGACGCGGGCGAGCCTGATGAAGGCGCTGCGGCACATGAAGGAGACCAAGAACCCGTTCATCTACCCCGGGATGACTGTCCAGACCTCGAAGACGCGGACCTTCCCGATGGAGCAGCTGATCTTCACCAAGTGGAGCGGCGGCGCGGGCGGCGACTGGCACGCCTTCGGCAAGATCTTCAGCGGCCTCCATTGATATAGCGGGGCGAAGAGCTGCGCTCTTCGCCCCGAGAAAAACGAGCTGCGCCGGCCGGAGAGCGGGGTCTCCGGCCGGCTCCGTGCTGAGAGCACAAGAGGGCTGACGCAAGGTTCAGACCGCGCTTCCGTCGCGAGCGCGCAAGCCTGCGGCGTGCGCGCTCGCTACTCCGGCGGCGTCGTAACGCACCGTTATGCCGCCGCCCTTGCCTTGGTGAAGGTTCGAAACGTCTAAACCAAAGAGCAGCACGGAGCGCGGTCGAGACCACGCTCTCGACCGCGCGGAGTTCCGTTACCCCAGCGGGCGAGACCGCAGGTCTCGCCCGCTCACGATAGGCGCCTGGCAGGCGAAGCGCTCGCAGACGTAGACCGCGGGGTTTGCGTCGACGAGCTCCTTCCCCTCGAGCAGCGGGACGTCGTCGGCGGGGCCGAAGGCGACGACGGCGTTCGGGTCGAAGCCGGCAAGGGCGGCGCGGGCGACGTCCGATTCCGCGCCGCCGATGATGGCAAGCTCGCGCGGCGGTGAGAGGTGGAGGTCGAGCGCACAGAGCGCCCAGCCGAACGCGGTCGGCGCCCGGGCGAGGAGATCGCGGACGAGGCGCAGCGCTCCCACCGCCTGCCGCTCGAGCTCGTCGTCGCCCCAGATCCTGGCGAGCCGCAGCAGGACGAACGCGAGCATCGAGCTCCCCGCCGGGGTCGGGTTGTCGTCGAAGGCCTTCTGCCGCGCGACGAGTGGCTCGCCGTCCAGCGGAGTGAGGAAGAAGCCGCCGCGCTCCGAGTCGCCGAACAGCTCGACAGCGAGGAGCGCGAGCCGCCGCGCCTCCCGTAGCCAGCGGAGCTCGCCGGTCGCGACGTGCAGCTCGTAGAGGCCGTGCGCGACGTTCGCGTAGTCGTCGAGATAGGCGGGATACTTCGCGCGGCCGTCGCGCAGCGTCCGCCACAGGGGATCGACCGCGAGCAACGCCCCCAGCTCGCGCGCAGCGGCGAGGAGGTCGGGACGAGCGAGGCGGCGCGCTCCCTCCGCCAGCGCAGCGAGCGCGAGCCCGTTCCACGACGCGATGACCTTGTCGTCCAGGGCGGGTTGTGGCCGGCGGGCGCGAATCTCCAGAAGTCGTACCCGCGTCTCCTCGTCGAGCTGCCCGCGCACGATCGAGCGCCCGTGCTCGAACGGCTCCAGCAGCTCGGGCGGCGCTCCCTCCTCGGCCGTCCACGCGTACGTGAGCCCCTCGACGCCGTCCGTGTCCGCGTCCTGCGAGGAGGCGAATCCGCCGCCCGGCAGCCGCAGCTCGCGCACCATGTAGTCGAGCGTCCGCTCGGCCGCCTCGCGGTACCGCTCCTCTCCCGTGAGCAGCCAGGCGTGGAGGTACGGCGGGACCAGGAGCGCGTTGTCGTAGAGCATCTTCTCGAAGTGCGGCACGAGCCACTGCGCGTCGACGGAGTAGCGGTGAAAGCCCCCGCCGACGAGGTCGTGCATCCCGCCCGCCGCCATCCCGTCGAGCGTGAGGAGCACCGGGTCGAGCGCCCGCCGCCGTAGGAGGAACTCGAGCGCCGACGCGGGCGGGAACTTCGGCGCGTGGCCGAAGCCGCCCCAGCGCGGGTCGAGCTGGGAGATCAGGACGCGCTCAGCCTCGGCGAGCAGCGCCTCCGTGAGCGGCTCGCGCGACGGCTCGGTCTCCGCCGCGCGGCGCAGCGCGCCGACGAGCGCCTCGGCCTGCGCCGCGACGTCCTCCGGCCGCTCCCGGTACGCGTCGGCGACCGCGCGCAGCACCTGCCGGAACGAGGGCAGGCCGTGCCGGGGCTCGGGCGGGAAGTACGTGCCGCCGAAGAACGGCTCGCCGTCGGGCGTGAGGAAGACGGTGAGCGGCCACCCACCCTGGCCGGTGAGGGCGACGACGGCGTCCATGTACACCGCGTCGACATCCGGCCGCTCCTCACGGTCGACCTTGACGCTGACGTAGAGCTCGTTCATGAGCGAGGCGGTCGCCTCGTCGGCGAACGACTCGCGCTCCATCACGTGGCACCAGTGGCAGGAGGAGTAGCCGATCGAGACGAGCAACGGCTTCCCCTCCGCGCGGGCGCGGCCGAGCGCCTCCTCCCCCCACGGATGCCAGTCGACCGGATTGTCCGCATGCTGGAGGAGGTACGGGCTCGTCTCCTGCGCGAGCAGGTTCATCGGGGTAGCGTAGGCGCCCATGGCCCAGCTGCCCGGCGGCACCGTCACGTTCGTCTTCACCGACATCGAAGGCTCTACGCGACTCCTGCAGGAGCTCGGCGACGAGCGCTATGGGCGCGTCTCCGGCGATCACCGGCACCTCGTACGCGAAACCTTCGGCGGGCGGGGCGGCACCGAGATCGACACGCAGGGCGACGCGTTCTTCTTCTCGTTCCCGCGGGCGCGCGACGCGGTCGCTGCTGCGGTCGACGCGCAGCGTGCCCTCCGCGATCACGAGTGGCCGGACGGGCACGAGGTGCTGGTGCGCATGGGGCTGCACACAGGCGAGCCGCACATGGGCGAGGAGGGCTACCTCGGCCTCGACGTCGTGCGCGCCGCGCGCATCTCCGCCGCCGGTCACGGCGGGCAGATCCTCGTCTCGGAGACGAGCTCGTAGATGTGCTCGTGCTGGATGTCCTTGAGGTGCTGCTCGCCCAGGTCGTGCACGGCGACGCCCTCGGGGAGCTGATTGCCGAGCAGCGCGCGTGTCGATCGACGGTCGTGCCGCGTCCCCGCGTCAGCTGAAGACGCAGGCTCCGAAGTCGCGGCAGGAGGACATGGCGGCGCGGTTCGAGGACCGCATCACGGCCTATGTCGAGCGTCAGCTCGAGTCGGCGTTCGACGAGGGCGGCACGCCGAAGGTTCCCACGAAGCTCGCCTTCGGCGGCGCGGCGATCGGGTTCGGCGTGCTGCTGATGTTCGTCGTGGTGGTCGTGGCGATCGTGCTGCTCGTGAAGGTCGTCTTCTTTTGAGAGCTCTGGCCTTCAGCGCGAGTAGCCGACGAGCGTCGCGTGGCGGCGGAAGCCGATCGACTCGTACAGCCCGCACGCCGCGTCGGTGACGCAGTAGACGATCGCCTGCCGGCCGCCCTCCTCGTGCAGGCGGCGAAGCGCGAACGTGCAGACAGCCGCCCCGAGGCCGCGGCGGCGGAACTCCTCCCGCACGCCGACCGGCTCGAGCTCGCCGACCCGGTTCTCGTCGTCCGGCCAGATCAGGCAGTAGGCGGCGAAGCGGCCGTCGGGCGCTTCCACGACGCAGTCGAGGGACGCGCGGTAGGGCCAAGAGGCCTGGACGCTCGCGAAGCTCGACTCGGTGAGGCGCGACGGCGCCCAGACGTCTCGGTGGATCGCCACGCGCTCCGCGAGGTCGTCCGGCTCGACCGTTCGGCAGCGGAAGCCCGCAGGCAGCGGCGGCGGCTCGGGCGCCTCCGGCAGATCGCGCGCGAGGAAGTGCATGAGCGGGCCCTGACGGTTCACGTTCGTCTCGCCGGGTCGGGTGAAGCCGTTGCGCTCGAGCGCGGCGCGGACCTCCTCGTCGCCCTCGAAGGCGACCGTCGTCCGCGCGTCCGGGTCGGCGAGGATCTCGTCCAGGAGATCGAGCCGGTCGCGCCGGACGTCGAACTCGAGCAGCGCGCGGTCTCCCTTCAGCCACGACCAGGCGAGGGTGCAGTCGCCGTCCTTCCAGATCCGGATCTTCCACTCGTCCTCCCGCCCTTCGTGCTGGCGGAGCCCCCAGGTGACGTCGCCGACGTGCCAGGGAGCGCGCACTCCGAGCTCGCGCCGCTGCTCGAGGGCGAGCTCGTGCATCGCTGCGATGATCTCGGGAGTGAGTCGCACGTACGAGGAGCTGGAGGTCGGGGCCGTCTACCGAAGCCGCTTCGGGCGCACCGTACTGGAGGCCGACAACGTCTGGTTCACGCTGCTCACGCTGAACACGAACCCGATCCACTTCGACGCCGAGTACGCGGCGACGACCGAGTGGGAGCGGCCGCTCGTCGACTCGACCTTCACGCTGGCGCTCGTGACCGGCTTGTCCGTCGCGGACGTGTCCGAGCGCGGCATCAACCTCGGCTGGCGCGAGGTGCGCCTGCCGGCGCCGGTCTTCGCGGGCGACACGATCCACGCCGAGACGGAGGTGCTCGCCAAGCGCGAGTCGCGCTCGCGCCCCGGCTTCGGCATCGTCACCGTCCGCACGCGCGGGCTCAACCAGCGCGACGAGGCGGTGATCGAGTTCGAGCGCTCGATCATGTTGCCGCTGTGATCGAGACGGAACGGCTTCTGCTGCGGCTGCCGGTGCTCGAGGACGCGGAACCTGCGCTCGCCCTCATCACGGACCCGGTCGCGATGGAGTTCATCGGCGGCGTCCATCCGAATGCGGCGTCCGACCCGGAGTTCGTCGTGCGCCGCTGGCTGGAACGGTGGGACGACAACGACTGCGGGCCCTTCTCCATCGTCCGGCGCGAGGACGGCCGCTGGCTCGGCCGCACCGGCGTGCTCGTGTGGGACGTGCGGACGTGGACGCACACGACGTTCGCGAGCGCGGGCGAGTACGCGCAGCCCGAGCTTGGCTGGGCGCTTGCGCGCGAGCACTGGGGCAACGGCTATGCGGCCGAGGCGGTGCTCGCGGTGCGCGGATGGGCCTATGCCGAGCGAGGCTTCGGGCGACTCATCTCCTTGATCGAGGCGGCGAACGTCCGCTCGCAGCGCGTCGCTCAGCGACTGGGCGCAACACCCGGCGAGACGATCGAGCTGTTCGACAACGGCCCGCACGTCGTCTGGGAGCACCCACGGTGATCACGACCGAGCGGCTGATCCTCCGGAGGCCACGTCGGGAGGACGCCGTGGACCTGGCTGTCGCCTACGCCGATCCCGAGGTCGTCCGGTTCATGGGCGACGGCAGCACGGCGACGCTCACCGAGGTCGAGGCGGGCATCGATGAGTGGCTGGAACGCTGGGAGAGCTGGGGCATGAGCTTGTTCTCGCTCGAGCGGCATGCAGATGGTCGCGTCCTCGGACGCGCCGGCTTCCTCCGCTGGGATCCCGAGACGTGGCAGATCGGCGGCAACGAGACGGAGCTCGGCTGGCTGCTCGCGCGCGAGCACTGGAGCCACGGCTACGCGACCGAGGCTGCGCTCGCGCTCCGCGACTGGGCCCTCGACGAGCGGGACCTGACCCGCCTCATCTCGCTGATCCAGCACGAAAACCTGCGGTCTGCCCGTGTTGCAGAGAGGCTCGGCGAGCGATACGAGCGGGACGTGGAGGTCAGAGGCAAGCCCACCCGACTCTACTCGATCGAGCGATGACGGAGCTCCGCCCGTTCACCGGCGTACGCGTCGTCGACGTCACCTCCTCCATCGCCGGCCCGACGGCGACGCAGCTGCTCGCGGCGCTCGGCGCCGACGTGGTCAAGGTGGAGCCGCTCGCCGGCGACCACGCCCGCGCCTGGGGGCCGCCGTTCCTCCAAGGCGAAGGCGCGATGTTCCTCGCCTCGAACGCGGGCAAGCGCTCGCTCGCCGTCGACCTCGGAGACGACCGCGGCCGCGAGATCGTGCTGCGCCTCGTCGACGGCGCCGACGTGTTCCTCCAGAGCCTCCGGCCGGGAGCCGCCGAGCGGCACAGCCTCGGCGCGACGGCGCTCCGCGAGCGCAACCCTCGGCTGGTCTACTGCTCGATCGGAGCGTTCGGAGCGCACGGTCCGCTGAGCAGCCAGCCCGGCTACGACCCGCTCCTGCAGGCCGCGTCGGGGATAATGAGCGTCACCGGCGAGGACGACCGGCCGCCGGTGCGCGTGGGCGTGTCTCTGATCGACCTCGGCACCGGCATCTGGGCGGCGCTCGGCGTGCTCGCCGCGCTGTACGAGCGCGAACGCACCGGCGTCGGCCGCATGCTCGAGGTCTCCCTCTACGAGACCGCGCTCTCGCAGCTCTCGTACCAGCTCGTCGGCTACCTCGGCACCGGCGTCGTGCCAGGCCGTGAGGGGAGCGCGTTCTCGCAGATCGCGCCGTACCAAGTGTTTCCGACCCAGGACGGAGACCTCATGATCGTCGCCGGCAACGACAAGCTCTTCGCGGCGCTGTGCGACGTCCTCGGCGTGCCGGAGCTCGTGGACGATCCGCGCTTCCTCACGAATCCCGACCGGGTCGCGAACCGGCCGGAGCTGCTCGCATTGCTCGAGGAACGGACGAGGGAGAGGGAGTCGGCCGAACTGCTGGAGAAGCTCGTCGAAGCGGGCGTGCCGGTGTCACCCGTGCACGACGTCGGCGAGGCGGCGCGGCATCCGCAGACAGAGGCGCTCGGGATGCTGCAGTCGCTGCCGGGCGGCGCGGTCGCCGACCTCGTCACCGTGGCGGCGCCGCTCTCGGCCGACGGCGAGCGGGTGCGGCATCACGCGCCGCCTCCCGCGCTCGGCGCGCACAGCGCCGAGATCCTCCGCGAGCTCGGCTACGCCGAGGACGAGATCGCGGAGCTCGCCGGGGCCGGCGTCGTCCGGCTCGGCTGACGGAACCAGACCAGCCAAACGGCAACCGCGCCGGCGAGCACCGCCGCCCAGCCCCAGTTCGCGGTGGGCACGAGGACGCTCGGCAGCTGGTAATTCGTCCAGCCGCGCTTGACCACCTGCTCCAGCCAGTCGTCGTTGACGAGGTTGCCGACGCCGTAGGCGAGCATGAGCGCGAGGTACGCGTCGAGCAGCCGGGGGCGCGGCAAGCGCGAGAGGCCGAGTGCGCTCAGCGCCAGCATCGTCGCTTCCCAGCCGTGGTGCTGGCCGTGGTGGACGGCGTGGTGCAGCCCCGGCACGCCGGGCTGGCTCGCGAGCCTGCCGGTCTCGAAGAGCCAGCCGAGTAGCGGCACGCGATCGAGGAAGAAGCCCAGCTCGGCCGCGATCAGCGGCACCGCGAAGAAGACGAGCAGCGCGGCGAGCACGATCCGTACTCGGTCACCGCGCACTCTCGTCGGCGCGGGCGAGACGCCGACCGCGAGCACGAGCGCCACCGCGACCGCGAGACCGAGGGCCGGCACCGCATTGAGCGGCTTCGCGTCGAGGTTCGCCTGGTCGACCGCGAAGTAGACGACCGCACAGAGCGCGATCGCGAGCATGCCGAGAGGCCGCAGCCGTCCCAGTCGCGGCCAGGCGAGCCCGACGAGGGCGATCCCGATCAGGGCGAACGGGAAGTTGAGCGCGACGAGCTCCCGGCCGAAGCCGGCCGCGATCCCACTGTGGTGGACGTTGTAGAGCTCCGTCGCCGGGAAGCGCGAGTACGTCGCGATGACCGCCACGCCGTCGAGCACCAGCAGCACCAGCAGCGCCGAAATCTCCCAGGGGATCCGCCTCACGGCCACGGTGTGGCTCGATGAACGTAGCCCTCGAGCGTGCGGCCGAGCACCCCCTCGAGCCACTGCGCGACGCCGACGAGCGCGTCGAGGTCGACGCCCGTGTCCACGCCCTCGCCCTCGAGCAGGTAGACGAGATCCTCCGTCGCGACGTTGCCCGTGGCGCGCGGCGAGAACGGGCAGCCGCCGGTGCCGCCGACCGAGGCGTCGAGAACGCGCGCGCCCGCCTCGAGCGCGGCGAGGCAGTTCGCGTAGCCGGTGTTGCGCGTGTTGTGCCCGTGGAAGCCGTTCGCACGCGCCCGCTCGACGAGCGAGCGAACCGCGGACGGCGTAGCGACGCCGATCGTGTCGGCGAGGACGACCTCGGCGCGCCCGGCGAAGGGCGCGGCGAGCGCCGCGACGACGCCCGGATCCACGCGCCCCTCGAACGGACAGCCGAAGGAGCACGAGATCGTCACGGTCGCCGGCGTCTCGCCCGCCGCGGCCAGGATCGCGTCCGCGCGCTCGACCGCCTCGGCGAGCGTCGCGTTCCCGTTCCGGAGGTTGAAGGTCTCCGTCGCCGCGAACGTCACGTTGACGCGGTCGAGCCCGGCGGCGGCGAAGCGCTCCCAGCCGCGCTCGTTGAGGACGAGGCCGGACAGCTCGACGCCCTCGCGCCGGGTCACCCCCGCGACGACTTCCTCCGCGTCGGCCATCTGCGGCACGCGGTCGGCCCGGACGAAGCTCACGGCCTCGATTCGCGGCAGCCCCGTCGCCGAGAGCCGCTCGACGAGCTCCGCCCGGGTCGCGGCCGGCAGCACCTCCGGCTCGTTCTGCAGGCCGTCCCGCGGCCCGACGTCGCATACCGTGATCGCCACCGCGCCGAGCGTACTCCACCCCTGCTCCTCCGTAGTTCGTGCGGATGCCGCCCCGCGCGGAGGCGGGCACCATCCGCTCATGGTCGACACGACACATCGCCCACAGGCGGTGCCGGTTCCGTTCGACGCCGCGCTCGTCGGCGACTCCATGAGCCGCGGCATCATCAGCTGCCCACCCGAGACGCCGCTGCGAGTCGCGGCGCGGATGATGGCGACGTTCGGCGTCCACGCGATCTTCGTCTTCGGGCACCAGGACGGCGACGAGGAGGCTGCCGGCCTCTGGGGCGTCATCTCCGACCTCGACCTCGTCGCGGCGACGCGGCTCGACCTCGACACGACCACGGCGGGAACAACGGCAGTTACGCCGTTCGTGACGGTCGCGGCCGACCGCCCGCTCGGCGAAGCCGCCGAGCTCATGGCGCAGCACGGGATCGCGCACCTCGCGGTCACCGACCCGCTCTCCCGCCGGCCGATCGGGGTTATCTCGACGCTCGACGTCGCACGGGCGGTCGCTGCGGGCACCGGCGTCCGCGAGACGCACCCCAGCGCCTAGCGGGTCCCGAGCTCCATCCCGAGCAACCGAGGCAGCGCCGCACCCGCACGCGCAGCGAGCGGTGGACGCCGTCCGTCCTCCTCGGCTGCCTCGCAGGTCATGATCGCCCAGCGGACGAGCCCGCCGCCGAGCCGGCGGAACGGCTCGCGCGGCAGGCGCGGCACCGCACGCGTAGCGAGCGGCAGGCGCGTCCATTCGTCGTCGGCACCGAGCACGAGCGAGGCAAGGATGCGGCCGCCGAGCCAGCTCGGGCCGACGCCGTGACCCGAGTAGCCGGCCCCGTAGTGGATCCGCGTCCCCGGCTTCGTGCGGAAGAAGGGCAGGTGGTCGGCCGAGACGTCGATCGGGCCGCCCCACGCGCGCTCGACGCGAACACCGGCGAGCCCGGGCAGCAGCCGCCGCAGCCCGGCCTCGGCCCGGGCGGCCGTCGGCAGGTCGTGCGAGAAGCGGTCGTCGATGCGCCCGCCGAAGCCGATCGGCCCGGTGCCGCTGCCCATGAGAACCCGTCCGTCGTTCGTCGTGCGGAAGTAGTGGAGGAACATCCGCCCGTCGACGATCGCCTCGCCGCCGATCCAGCCGATCTCCGCGAGCCGCTCCGGCGCCGGCTCCGTCAGGACGACGTAGGAGCCGAAGTTCGTCAGGTTGCGCGAAGCCGGCGCCCAGCCCGTCAGGGCGGCGTTCGTCGCCAGCACGACGTCGGGCGCGCGGAGGATCCCGCGCGGCGTCTCGAGCTCGTTCGGCGCACCGGCGCGCACGGCCGTGACCGGCGTCCCCTCGTGGACAGTCACACCGGCGTCGAGCGCCGCCCGCCGCAGCGCCCGCACGAGCAGCCCCGGATGGACGGTCGCGCATTCGGGATAGAAGACGCCGCCCCGGAAGACAGGCGACGAGACGCGCTGCGCCACCTCCTCCGGTGTCAGACCGACCGCCTGGTCCGGGCGGCCCACCCGGGCCGCGGCGCCGACCGCCTTCTCGGCGGAGCCGTCCTGGGCCGGCGCCGCCGACACCTCGAGCATCCCCGCCTCGCGCAGCCACACGTCCTCCCCGCGCTGCTCCGCCCAGGCGCGAATCCCAGGGATGATCCGCTCGCCCGCGCGTGCGAGCTCGAGCGCCCGTTCCTCGCCGAGCACCGGGAGGGTCGAAGCAAGCGCGGCCCAGTAGCCGTGCAGAAAGCCGCCGTTGCGACCGCTCGGCCCGTGGCCGCAGATCTCGGCCTCGAGCAGCGCGATTCGCAGCCCCGGCGCCTGCTCGCGGAGCGCGAGCGCCGTCCAGAGGCCCGTGTAGCCGCCCCCGACGATCGCGACGTCGGCCGTCGAATCGCCCGACAGGGCGGGAGCCGGCGCCGGGTCGCCCTCCCGCCCGAGCGCGTCCTCCAGCCACCAGGAGGGCAGCCTCGGCTCGACCGAAGGGGGGCTCAAGCGCCCTTGGCGCGGCGCATCTGGATGAGCGTGTTGGCCAGCATCCCCGAGACGGCGATCACGAAGATCGCGGTCCCGATCACGTTGACCTGAGCCGGTGCGCCGATGCGCGCCGCGCCCCACACGAAGATCGGGAAGGTGACGGACGAGCCGGCGTTGAAGTACGTCACGACGAAGTCGTCGATCGAGATGGCGAAGCAGAGGAGGAAGGCCGCCAGGATCGCGGGCGTGATCAACGGCAGCGTCACCTTCTGGAACGTCATCCACTCGTTCGCGCCGAGGTCCATCGCCGCCTCCTCGAGGTGACGGTCGAACCCGATCAGGCGGGCTTTCACCGTGACGACGGCGAAGCTGATGCAGAACATGACGTGGGCGACCAGGATCGTCTGGAAGCCGAACCTGACGAACGTGAAATGCAGGAAGAGGGTCAGCAGCGAGGCGCCGAGGACGATCTCCGGCGTCGAGAGCGGAAGGAAGATCAGGACGTTCGTCGCCGCACGAGTGCGGAAGTTGTAGCGGACGAGTGCCAGCGCGATCATCGTGCCCAGTGCTGTCGCAACGAGGCTCGCGATCAGAGCGATCTCGAGCGAGAGGACGATCGCGTTCTGGATTCCGGGGACGCCGTTCCAGTAGCGCCAGTTGTTCCAGGTGAAGCCCTGCCACGTGTAGTTGAACTTCCCGATCGGATTGTTGAAGGAGAAGAGCGCGACCACGACGATCGGCAGCAACAGGTAGGCGAAGAAGAGGAACGCGTAAACGGTCAGGACGTGGTGCTTCACGAACGCCCAGGCCAAGGCGAGGACGTTGCGCCCGGGACGGCTACCTTCGACCGCGACGGCGCTCATGCCGGTGTCCCCGTCAGCTGCTCGGTGCCGACGAAGCGCGCGTAGACGGTCACGAACACCAGGATCGCGGCCATGAGGATGAAGGACATTCCGGCCGCCGCCGGGTAGTCGGCCAACTCAAGGAACTTCGACTGGATCACGTTGCCGATCATGTGGTTGTCGGGGCCCCCGAGCAGCTGCGCGTTGATGAAGTCGCCGGCCGCCGGGATGAACGTCAGCAGCGTGCCCGCCACCACCCCCGGCAGCGAGAGAGGCAGCGTCACCCGCAGGAAGGCGCGGATCTTGTTGGCATAGAGATCCTCGGCAGCCTCGATCAGCCGCGGGTCGACCTGCTCGAGGGAGACGTACAACGGCAGCGCCATGAAGGGCAGGAAGTTGTAGGTGATCCCTGCGACTACCGCCGTACCGGTCGCGAGCAGCCTGCCGCCGCTGCCGAGGACGTGCAGGCTTTGGAGGGTGCTGACGACGAACCCGTGGTCGGCCAGGATCGTCTGCCAGGCGAGCGTCCGGATCAGGTAGGTGACGAAGAACGGCGCCACGATGAAGAGCAGCAGCAGGTTCTTCCACCGTCCGCCGCGAAAGGCGATCCAGTACGCCACCGGGTAGCTCACCACGAGGGCAATCGCCGTCGCAATTCCCGCGTACTCGAGCGAGCGCAGGAACTGCGGGCGGTAGCCGCGGATGGCGTCCCAGTAGTTCCCCCAGGCCCAGGTGAAGGCGTAGCCGAAGTCGATGTTCCCGGACTGCAGCGACTGGTAGGCGAGGAACCCGAGCGGCACGACGAAGAAGATCGTCAGCCAGAGCAGCCCCGGCGCGAGCAAGAGGTAGGGCGTCAGCCCCTTATGGCGGTGGAAGAGGCCCAGTTCGCTACCCCGAGATGAGGTTGTTCCACTGCGTCAGGTAGTTCTCGTTGTTCAGTGCGGCATTGTCGAAGATGTGGACGCTGATGAGCGTCTTCTCGGTCGGGAAGATGAGCGGGTCGCTCCCCACGGCCGCGTTGTCCTTCTTGGCCCACGTGCCGGCGCCCTTGACGGGGGGGATGTAGTAGATGCCGGTGATGTTCCGCTTCGGGTCGCCGGCCTCCATCAGGCCCTGGATCTTTGGGTCGTAGACGTAGTTCATATAGAAGCAGGCCGTGTAGACGTCGCCGCCCTTCGGGATCAGCATATTGTCGGTCCAGATGGCGCCGCCGTCCTTCGGCACGTTCCAGTGGATGTGCGGGCTCGCGATCTGCGGGATGTCACCTGACCACGACATCGCGGCGGCGAGGTCGCCCTTCGCCAGCGACGGCGCGTAGTCGTTGCCGGTGAAGGCGCGGATCTGGTGGTTGTCGGCGGCCTTCTTGACCCGGTTGAAGGCGGCGTTGAACGACTTGTCGGTCACCTTCGACGGATCGTCTCCATTCGCGAGCATCACGATCGTGAGCGCATCTCCCATCGAGTTGAGGCAGGTGATCTTGCCCTTCAGCTTCGGGTTCTCGAACAGGTCGTCGAGCGACAGCACCGGGTCGGTGAGCGTGTCGTTGTAGGCGATGCCCGTCATACCCGACTGCCACGGCAGCGTGTAGTCGCGGTGGGGATCGAAGCTCGGATGCTTCTGTACGTCGACGAGGTTCTTGATGTTCGGAATGGCGCTCTTGTCGAGCTTCTCCGCCCAGCCCTTCTCGAGCATCAGGCCGAGGTAGCGGTCGTTGTCCGTGAGCACGACGATGTCGCGTCCGGTCGACTGCCCGCGGCTCAGCGGGCCCTGGAGCTTGCTCGTGTAGTAGGACGCGTTGTCGTTGATGTCCTCCACGTAGTCGACGTGGACGCCGTACTTCTTCTGGAACTCGACGAGGGATGGGAACGTGTGGTTCTTCTTGTTGACGTCCATGTACAGCGTCCAGTTGTCGAAGTGGAGCGTCTTCGCGAGCTTGTGCACGGTCGTGCCGCCGGTGGTGGCGGGGCTGCTGCCTCCGCCGCCGCAGGCGGCGAGGAGTCCGGGGACGGTGAGGATCGATCCGCTCGCCGCAGCGCGGCGGAGAAAGACCTTGCGTGTGATGCGATCGGTCATTCCATGCCCTCCTGAACGTCGACGACGAAAGTGCTCTCCGGGCTCCAGCTGAGCGTCAGGCGCTCCCCTGTCGCAACCTGGCCGCCGGGCCGGTCGTTTTGAACGTACACGGTCACCGGACCAGCCGGCGTGTCGAGGATGTACTGCGTCGAGACCCCGATGTACGCGCTCTCGGTCACGGTCCCCGAGAGCGAGTTTGCCTCTCCCGCTCCGATGCGGAGCTTCTCCGGCCGAACGCCGATCTGAATCGTGCCGGACCTGTCGCCAAGCGCCTCCCGCGGCACCTGGACGAGGGTCTCGTCGGACAGCTTGACCCGGTCGTCGCCCACGACCACGGCCTCCAGCAGGTTCGAGACGCCGAGGAAACCCGCTACGAACGACGTGCGAGGCCGCTCGTAGAGCTCGCTCGGCGTTCCGAGCTGCTCGATGTGCCCGCCGTTCATGATCACGATCCGGTCGGCCATGGTCATGGCCTCCTCCTGGTCGTGCGTGACATGGACGAAGGTGATCCCGACGTCGTGCTGGATCCGCTTCAGCTCAAGCTGCATCTCCTTGCGCAGCTTGAGGTCGAGCGCGCCGAGCGGCTCGTCGAGGAGGAGCACGCGCGGCCGGTTCACGAGTGCGCGCGCGAGCGCGATCCTCTGCTGCTGGCCGCCTGAGAGCTGCCGCGGCTTGCGCCGCTCGAGCCCGGCGAGGCCGACGAGCTCGAGCGCATCGCCGACGCGCTGACGGAGGTCGCCGCCCTTCACGCCTCGGCGGCGGAGGCCGAAGGCGACGTTCTCGAAGATCGAGAGATGCGGGAAGAGCGCGTACGACTGGAAGACCGTGTTCACGTCCCGCTTGTACGGGGGCAGCGGCGCGACGTCGACGCCCCCGAGCTCGATCCGCCCCTCCGTCGGCTCCTCGAAGCCGCCGATCATCCGCAGCGTCGTCGTCTTGCCACAGCCCGACGGCCCGAGAAGCGCGAAGAAGTGGCCGCGGTCGATGTCGAGCGAGACGGCGTCGACCGCGACGACGTCGTCGAAGCGCTTCGTCAGGCCGATCAGCCGGATGTCGTACTCCGCCGCGGCAGCGGCCGGAGGCGGAGGCGATTGCGCCACCTCGGCGGTCAATGCAGCTGCTCCCACGCCTCGGCGAGAACGTCGCCCAGAATCCCGGTCATCTCGTCGAACTCTGACTGAGTTGCGATGAGCGGGGGCGAGATCTGCACGACCGGGTCGCCGCGGTCGTCGGCCCGGCAGATCAGCCCCTTCTCGAACAGCCGCGGCGAGAGGAAACCGCGCAGCAGCGTGTCGCACTCCTCGGCGGAGAACGTCTCGCGCGTCTCCTTGTCCTTGACGAGCTCGAGCGCGTAGAAGAAGCCCGTACCGCGCAGGTCGCCGGCGATCGGCAGCTCCAGCAGCTGGCCGAGCGTCGCGCGGAAGGCGTCTTCGTTGCCGAGGACGTGCTCCATGATCCGCTCCCGCTTCATGATCTCGATGTTCTTCAGCGCGATCGCGCTCATCACGGGGTGGCCGCCGAACGTTATCCCGTGCGTGTACATCGCGCTGCCGTGCAGGAACGGCTCCATCACCCGGTCGGTGGCGACGACCGCCCCGATCGCCGCGTAGGAGGACGAGAGCCCCTTCGCGCACGTGACGATGTCCGGCCGGATGTCGTAGCGCTCCGAGGCGAACCAATGGCCGACCCGCCCAAAGCCGGTGATCACCTCGTCGGCCGAGAGAAGGATGTCGTAGCGGTCGCAGAGCTCGCGCACCCCGCGCCAGTAGCCGGCGGGGGCGACGATCGCACCGCCGGCGTTCTGCACCGGTTCCATGTGCACGAGGCACACCGTCTCCGGCCCCATCTCGAGGATCGTCCGCTCGAGCTCGTCGAGCAGGAAGGCCGTGAACTCCTCCTCCGTCTCCTCCGGCGGGCGGTGGTAGCGGTTCGTGTTGCTCACGTGCCGCACCTCGGGCACGAGCGGCTCGAACGGCGTCCGCAGCTCCGCCACCCCATTGATCGAGAGCGCGCCGAAGGTCGTGCCGTGGTAGGCGACGTTGCGGGCGATCGCCTTGTACTTGTGCGCGGGCTCGCGACCGCCTGCCTGCTCGGGAACCCGGTGTCCGGGCTCGACGCCCACCGCTTCGACACCGCCGTCACGGGCGGCGAAGTACTGACGCGCGAGCTTCCACGCCGACTCGACCGCCTCGGAGCCGCCAGAGACGAAGAAGACGCGGTTCAGGTCGCCGGGCGCCAGCGACGCGACCTCCGCCGCGAGCTCGATCGCGCGCGGATGCGCGTAGGTCCAGTTCGTGTAGAAGGGCAGCTCCCGCATCTGCTCCAGCGCTGCCTGGCCGATCTCCTCGCCGAAGCCGTAGCCGATGTTGACGGAGAACAGCCCTGCCAGCCCGTCGAGGTAGCGCTTGCCGTGGACGTCCTCTAGGTAGCAGCCGTCGCCGCGGACGATGATCGGCGGCTCGGGGCCGCCCATGTTCGTGAAGTGGAGCCAGAGGTGGTCGTTCGCCAGACGCCGCAGCTCGTCGGCGGACAGCGCGCCCTGCGTGATGCTCATCTCGTGGTTTCCTCCTTTGGCATTCCACTCCCCCAGTCGTAGAGCTGCTTCCACATCTCCAGGTACACGAAGGTCTCGGTCGAAACGACGTCCGGCAGCGAGCGCAGCCGGCTCGTGAGCTCGAGCAGGTGGCGCCGGTCCGAGGCCACCAGCTCGACGACGAGGTCGAACTGCCCCGCCGTGGCTATGACGTAGTCCGCCTCGGGCCAGCGCGCGATCGCGTCGGCCGCGTTCTCCGGCGAGCCGGACGTCTTCACGCCGACGAGCGCCTGCTCGTAGCCGAGCCCGAGCGGGTTGGTGACGGCGACGACCTGGAGAATCCCCTCCGCCGTCAGCCGCGCGTAGCGGGCGCGAACAGTCGCCTCCGAGACCCCGACGCGGCCGGCGATGGAGCGAAACGACTCGCGCCCGTTCGCCTGCAGCGCCTCGATGATGCGCCGGTCGAGCTCGTCCGTCCGGCGCGCCGGCGAGACCGGGCCGCGCTCCGAGCCGCTGGTGGGAATTCGAAGCGGCTGGACGTCGTCACTGCGCATCGCGCAGGATTCCTACCACTCTGCCGCGCATTTCGCCAACATGAACGCGCGGGAGTGGCAGTTCGCGCGGGGTTGACGAGCGCCGAAGTAGCGCCTACGCTGCCTCAGTCCGTTCCCGGCGAGAGGAGGCTCGAACAAATGACTGTGCCCTTTGCCTCCTTGGTCTCCCTGACCTAGCGCCGGCGCTCCTTTCCGGGGACGCGCGGCGTCCCAATCTCGCGAAGGAGCTTTGTGTTGCCTGGATTCGATTTAGGCGGGCTCGGTTGGAATCCGGACCTCGCAGACAACCTGGAGCCCGGCCTCGTGCCGGGCCGCATCGCCGCCGCCCACCGGGGGGCGTTCGACGTCTGGACGGCAGCCGGCGCCGTCCGCTCGCGCCTGCCCGGCCGGCTGATGCACGACCACGTCGACGTCGGCGTCGGGGACTGGGTGGGCATCTCGGACGGCTTGATCCGCGCCGTGCTGCCGCGCCGCAGTGCGATCGTCCGCAACTCGGCCGAACGGACGACGAGCGCCCAGACGCTCGCCGCGAACGTCGACATCGCCTTCGTCGTGTCGTCGCTCGGGCCCGACATCGAGCCGCGCCGCATCGAGCGGTACCTCGTCACGATCTGGGAGAGCGGCGCCTCCCCGGAGATCGTGCTGACGAAGGCCGATCGGCTCGACGACCCCTGGCCGCTCGCAGCCGAAGTCGAAGCTGTCGCGCTCGGCGTCCCGGTCCACGTCGTCTCGGCCGTGACCGGGCAGGGCTGCGACGCCCTCCGGGCTCGCATCCCCCCCGGTGCGACCGCCGTCCTCCTCGGCTCCTCCGGCGTCGGCAAGTCGACGCTCGTGAACCGCTGGCTCGGCGAGGAAGTGATGGCGACGCGCGAGACGCGCGAGGACGACGACGAGGGCCGCCACACGACGTCGCACCGGCAGCTGCTCGTGCTGCCCGGCGGCGGGCTCGTGATCGACACGCCCGGCCTCCGGGAGCTCCAGCTCTGGGACGTCGGCTCTGCGGGCCTCGACGCGACGTTCGCGGACGTCGAGGAGCTCGCCGCCGGCTGCCGCTTCGGCGACTGCACGCATGTGCACGAGCCGGGCTGCGCCGTCCTCGCCGCGGTCGAGAGCGGAGAGCTGCCGCGCGAGCGCCTCGACAGCTGGCGCAAACTCCAGCGCGAGCTGCGCGCGATCGCCATGCGTCACGATGCGGTGCTGCGCAAGGAGGAGGTGCGGAAGTGGAAGCTGCGGTCGAGGGAGGGCCGGGCGCGGGCGCGGCTGCGCTGAGCGGGCTCAGCCGGGCCGAGGAGCGGCTGCGCTGACCTCGGCCGGCGCGTCCGCGTGCTTCGTCGAGAAGTTGTCGGCGAACATCTGCGCCAGCTCTCGGGCCTTCCGGTCGTACGCGTCCGGATCCGCCCACGTCGAGCGCGGGTCGAGCAGCGACTCGTCCACCTCCGGCGCCGTCACCGGCACCTGGAAGCCGAAGACGGGATCCTCCCGGAACTCGACGCCTGCGAGCTCGCCTGACAGCACAGCGACGAGTAGCGCACGCGTGGCCTGGATCGGCATCCGGTGCCCCTCGCCGAACGGCCCGCCGGTCCAGCCCGTGTTGATCAGCCAGACCGTCGCGCCGTGCCGGTCTAGCTTCTCGCCCAGCAACTTCGCGTAGACGGTCGGCGGCTGCGGCAGGAACGGCGCCCCGAAGCACGTCGAGAACGTCGGCTGTGGCTCGGTCACGCCGAGCTCCGTGCCGGCCAGCTTCGACGTGTAGCCGGAGAGGAAGTAGAAGAGCGCCTGCTCGCGGCTGAGCCGCGCGATCGGCGGCAGGATCCCGAAGGCGTCCGCGGCAAGGAAGATGACCGACCGCGGATGGCCGGCACGCTTCGCCGGCAGCGCGTTCGCAATCCGCTCGAGCGTGTACGCGGCGCGCGTGTTCTCGGTCTTCGAGTCGTCGTCGAGGTCGAGGACGCCGCGCTCGTCGACGACGACGTTCTCGAGCACGGTGCCGAAGCTGTGCACGGCCTTCCAGATCTCGGGCTCGGCGTCCGCAGAGAGCCGGATCGTCTTCGCGTAGCAGCCGCCCTCGAAGTTGAAGACGCCGTCGTCGCCCCAGCCGTGCTCGTCGTCCCCGATCAGTAGCCGCTCGGGGTCCGCCGAGAGCGTCGTCTTGCCCGTGCCGGAGAGGCCGAAGAAGACCGCGACGTCCTTCCCGTCCTCGGAAACGTTCGCCGAGCAGTGCATCGGCATCACGCCCTCGAGCGGGAGCCGGTCGTTCATCAGCGTGAAGACGGACTTCTTGATCTCGCCGCCGTAGAAGGTGCCGCCGATCAGGATCTCGCCGCGGGACGGGTGGAGACAGACGAAGACGCCCGTGCGAGTGCCGTCCCGTTCCGGATTGGCCTCGACCTCGGGCTCGTGGAGGACGAGCACGTCAGGCTCGAAGTCGGCGAGGTCGGCCTCGGCGGGCTCGATGAACATCGTCTTCGCGAAGAGCGCGTGGTACGGGTGCGTCGTGAGGACGCGCACCGCCAGCCGGTGCTTCGGGTCGGCGCCGCAGAAGGCATCGATCACGTAGACGTCGCCATCCTCGAGGTGCGCCACGACCTTCGCGCGCAGCCCCGAGAAGTGCTCCTCCGACATCTCGGCGTTGGTCTCGCTCCACCAGATCCGGTCCTCCGAGCCGGCCTCGCGCACGACGAACTTGTCCTTCGGCGAGCGGCCGGTAAAGCGGCCGGTATCGACGACGAGCGGCCCGTCCTCCGCGAGGACGGCCTCACCGCGCTCGAGCGCTGCCGTGTAGAGCTGCGACGTCGTCGGATTGCGGAGCACGCGACCGACGACGCGCAGCCCGTGCGCAGCGAGGCTGTCTTCGGGTCGGTCGGTGATCGTCAACGCGCGCTCCTCATCGTTCAGGCGTCGCATCGTAGTCGTCGCCGCCCGCCGGCGACGCTGAGCAACTGCGTTGACCCGTCTTTCGTCCACGCCCGAGCGCGAGCAGGACGTCGGCCTTCCTACGCCGGCGCCTCGGGGCGCTCAAGCGCATTCTCGAGCGTCTTTTCATGCTCCCGCTCGTCCTCCGCGAGCTCCTCGAAGCGAGCGGCGACCGCGGCCTCTCCGGCCGACCGGGCCTGCTTCGCGAACTGCGGGTACTGAGCCTCGACCTCGAGCTTCTCGTCGTGGATCGCCGCGCGGATGTTGTCACGATCGGCTCCGATGAGGTCGACGAGCTCGGCCAGCTCGGCGAAGTGCTCGTGCAACTCGACCGCTGCGATTTCCTCGAACATCGAGGCGAGCCTGTCGTCGCCGCGCTTCCGAGCGGCCTCCGCGAAGAGCGTGTAGCGCGCGTGGGCGAACGCCTCGCCGTGCAGCGCCGCGACGACGTTCTCGTAGGTCTGGCTGTCCATCGTTGTCCTCCGGTCCGTTACCTGGATCGTCGTCGCCGGGCCGTGTGCCGGCATCCGGGAAAATTGCTGAGATCGCGCCCAGAAGCTCGAGGCGGCGAGCTATTCGGGCTGGGCAGGTTCGTGTGCCCCCGGGTACTCCGCCCCGGAGCGGAGATCATCTACGATCGCCGCGTGGATCCGGCGGCGTACTAGCGGTTTTTTTGGCTTCGGGCGAGGTGTCCGGCCGCCGACGGCGGGCGGATCGCCTTGCCGCAACCGCTAGCGCAACGGAGGTACGAACTGATGAATCGGCAGAACCTCTTCGCCGACTCCCCCTGGGACGACGAGGACACCGAGACCGGCACGCGTCGCCGCATCTTCTGGCGGCCGGACGACGCGCGGATGGGAGCCACGCTCTACGAGCTGGACCCGGGCTATGACGGAGACAAGATGCACATGCACTACGGCGCCGAGGAGATGTTCTTCGTCCTGAGCGGGCGACCCGTCTTCCGCAACATGGAGCACGAGGAAGAGCTCGCACCGGGTGACTTCCTGTTCTGTCCCGAGGGGCGGGCCGGGCTGCACGCGTTCAGCAACCCGCACGACGAGCCGGCGCGCCTGCTTGCCATGAGCGCCGGCAGCTTCCCCGATGTCGTCGCCTACCCGGAGCACGAATACGCGTGGGTCGCCACGCGGGATCCCGATCTCCCCGCCGGCGACGATCCGGGGATCATCCTCCGGTTCGGCTTCCGGATGGAGTAGATGCCGAGGAGGGAGGCCGCACGAGCGGCCTCCCTCACTGCTTCGCAGCGTCTTCACAGATCGCGTCCAGGGTCAGCACAGGGCGGCGCGCGAGTCTGGAGGCACCAGACAACGAGCCGCAAGGAGCGAACATGTCACTCGACACCGCCATCTTCCTCAACGGCATCCTCGACCTCGGCGTGGTGCTCGCCGTCGCGGCGATCATGCGCGTCCCGTTCATGCTCGACCGCCGCAAGGACGAAGCCGCGATCTACGCGTTCGCGGCCCCTCTCCCCAACGACCTCGCGGCCTGATTCAGTCGGCGTCGAGCGGCAGCGTGATCACGAAGGTCACGCCGCCGCCCGGCGTCGGCTGAGCCTCGGCCGTCCCACCGTGCGCCTCGGTGACCGCGGCGACGATCGAGAGCCCCAGGCCGACCCCGCCGCTCCCGCGGGCGCGCGAGGTGTCGGCGCGGTAGAAGCGTTCGAAGACGCGCGCGGCCTGTTCCTCGGTCAGCCCGGGCCCGTGGTCGGCGATGCTCAGCCTCGCTCGACCGTCGACGCGGTGAAGGTCGACCGAGACGGCCGTGCCCGGCGGCGTATGCGACCGCGCGTTGGCCAAGAGGTTGTCGAGCACCTGGCGCAGTCGGGCGTGGTCGCCGGCGACCGTCGCCGGCTCGATCGAGACGTCGATCGGACGGTCGGGCTCGACGACCCGGGCCGCCTCGACCGCCTCGCCGACGAGTTGCGCGAGGTCGACAGGGTTGCGCTCGAGGGGACGGCCCTCGTCGAGGCGGGCGAGGAGGAGCAGGTCGTCGACGAGCAGGCTCATCCGCTCGGCCTCGCGCGTGATCCCGGCCATCGAGCGCTCGAGATCCTCGGGATGCGCGGCCGCTCCCCGCCCGAACAGCTCGGCGTACGCGCGCACGGCCGCAAGCGGCGTCCGGAGCTCGTGCGACGCGTCGGCGACGAAGCGGCGCAGGCGCCGGTCCGAAGCCTCGATCCGGTCGAGCATCGCGTTGAGCGCGCTGCCGACCCGGCCGACCTCGGTCTGCGGATCCGGATGCTCCACTCGGCGAGACAGGTCACCGGCCGTGATCGCGGCCGCCGTCAGCTCAATCGCGCGTAGCGGCCGCAAGCCGAGCCGCACGACCCAGAGGCCGACGGCGGCGAGCGCGGCGAGGACAGCCGCCGTCGCGAGCAGCTCGATCAGCAGCAGCCGATGCAGCGTGCTGTCGACGTCGCCGAGCGAGGTGGCGATGATCAGCAGGTCGGGTGACCCGCTGTCGAGGGACGCACGCACGCGGTAACGGCCGCCGCCGCTCACCGCCGGGACGTTGAAGTAGCGGACGAGATCCGGCCCCACGCGGTGGAGGCCCGTGATCGTCCTCGGGAGGTTGGGCTGTGGCGGCGCTTTCGTGCCCGGGAAGTGGGGGACGCCCGACGAGTAGACCACCGTCCCGCTCGGCGTCCGCAGCTCGACGAAATCGTTCGGCTGGGCGGGGCCGCCGTGCTCGAAGTTCTGGTGCTCCGCGCCGACATGGTCCGCCTCGAGCGTGCTGTCCACACGCTGGAGCAGGAAGGAGTGCAGCGACGAGTACGTGGCGATGTCGGCGGCGACGAGCCCGAGCGCCGCGAGGAGGACGACGCCGAGCAGCAGCCGCGCCCGCAGCGAGAGCCGGTGCACCTACTCCCCTTCGTCGAGCATGTAGCCCGCCTGCCGTACCGTCCGGATCAGCGACGGCCCGAGCGCGTCGAGCTTCTTGCGCAGGTAGCTCACGTACGTCTCGACGACGTTCGAGTTGCCGCCGAAGTCGTAGCGCCAGACGTTCTGGAGGATCTGCCCCTTCGAGAGCACGCGCCGCGGGTTGAGGAGGAAGTAGCGGAGTAGGGCGAACTCGGTCGCGGTCAGATCGACGCGGATCTCGCCGCGGTGGACCTCGTGCCGAGTCTCGTCGAGCGTCACGTCTGCGAAGCGCAGCACGTCCCCGGGCAGGTCGCCGGCCGTGCGCCGCAGAATGGCCTGGACCCGAGCGACGACCTCGGCGAGGCTGAACGGCTTCGTGACGTAGTCGTCACCGCCCGCCCGCAGCGCCTCGACCTTGTTCTCTACTGCGTCCTTCGCGGTGAGGAAAAGGATCGCAGTCTTGAAGCCGCGCTCGCGCAAGCGGCGGCCGACCTCCAGCCCGTCGAGATCGGGAAGCATCCAGTCGAGCACGACGAGATCGGGCTCGAAAGCCGCGACGGCGGAGATCGCGCCGCGGCCCGTCCCCTCCTCCCGCACCTCGAAGCCCTCGTAGCGGAGCGCCGTTGCGACCGCATCGACGATCGACGGCTCGTCGTCGACGACGAGGATCCTGCCGCCGCCGTTCGGGCTTGGTTCGTTCATGCCCCCAACCTTGACACGGCGTGCTGTGAATCTCCTGGGAAAACGCCCGGGTATTCCATCCTCAGCACCTTCCCAGCGACGCCGAAGCGTCCTCCAACCCGGCGCCTGCACCGTGGTTCCCGAACCCGGGAAATCCCGGTCGATCGAAAAGGAGCACCCATGCTCAGCAAGGTCAAGAAGCTCGCACTCGGCGTGGCCGCCCTCACCGGAGCCGCCGTCGGCGGGGCAGCGGTCGCCGGCGCCGCAACGTCGCACTCCGGCACATCGGCGACGACGACCACGGCCACGAGGCCCGGACATCCACCGCCGGCGCTGAGGAACATGCCTGCGCCGGGCACCGCCGCGCACGAGGACGCGGAAAAGCCGGTCACCGGCGACGCGGCGACGAAGGCGCAAGCCGCCGCGGTCAACGCCGCCGGCGGAGGCACGGCCGGCGACGTCACGACCGACTACTTCGGCAACGGCTACGAGGTGACCGTGACGAAGTCGGACGGCAGCACTGTCGAGATCCACCTCGACAGCTCCTTCAACGTCATGGCCCGCCGCGGCGGCTGGGGTGGAGCGCCACCGTCCGGATCCGTGAACTGAGCTCCGATGGAAGACGCGGGCCCGGCGGCGGCCGGGCCCGCGTTTGCGCGACCTGAAACGCTGCGGCCCGAGCCGGACATGTTCCGGTTGTGCACGGCAGCGCTCGCAAGCAGGATGGCGTGATGGCCGACGGGGTCGCCGAGCGCCGCGAACGTTTCGAGGCGGTCTATCGCGAGCTGTATGCGCCGATCTGCGGCTATGCCCTGCGCCGGGTCCGCGAGCCCGAAGACGCCGCGGAGGTGATCGCAGAAACCTTCGCCACGCTGTGGCGACGCTTCGACGCCTGCCCGCAGGACGCCGAGCTGCGGCCATGGCTGTTCGGTGTGGCGCGGCGCGTCATCGCGAACCAGCGCCGCGGCGAGGGCAGGCGTAGCGCGCTCGGCGAGCGGCTGGCGGCGAACGTCGATCACGCGGCCCTCGAAACGGCCCGCCCAGACGAAGCCACGAACGAGCTCGCGCGCGCCTTCGCCAACTTGAACGAATCCGACCGCGAGCTTCTCTCCCTTGTCGCCTGGGAGGGCCTGACGAGGGCAGAGATCGCCGTCGTCCTCGGGACGAATCGCGCCACGGTCCGGCTCCGCCTGCACCGCGCGCGTAGGCGCCTGCGCGAGGCGCTCGACGAGAAAACGGGAGCGCCAGCGCCGCTCCGACTCACCGGAGGAGAAGAGCATGAGTGGACGTAGCTCGATCGATTCGCTGCGGCGGCTTTCGCCCGTTTCCGACGTGGCAGCCGCCGCCGTCTTCGGCGCCGCCGGCCGCGAGGAGCTGCTCGGGGGAGTGACGCGCCTGCCGGTCGGCCGCCCGGGACGGATTCGGCACGCGACGCGCCGTCGCCGCCCGCTCGTGGTCGCGCTCGCAGTCGTCGTCGTGTTGGGGACGGCCGCGACGGCCTGGGCGATCCTCCGCTCCTCCGCGCAGGAGACCACGAGCATCGAGTGCGTGATCGCGGGGACGGACACGATCATCCCGGCAACCTCCGGCAAGCCGGCGAGCGATTGCGCGGCCGAATGGCGGCGCGAGCTCGGTACGGCTTCGCCGCCGCTCGTCGCCTACGACAACGGCAATGGGGGTGTCACCGTCCTCCCGCGCAGCGAGAAGCCGCTTGCGGGCTGGAAGCCCATTCTGTCGCAGGACGTCGCGCTGATCCAGCTCCAGGACTCCCTGGACGACTACATCAGCGGCCTCAACGCGAGCTGCCTTGACGGCAAGGCCGCCACCGCGCTCGCGGAGGCAAAGCTCGCCCGGTTCGGCTTCACCGGCTGGACGGTCACCGTCCGGAACGAGGGCTCCTGCACGAACTCCGACGTCGTCGATCCGGCGAGCAAGACCGTCACGCTGATCGCGAGCGACGCTGCGACCGGCCCTGAGACGACGTTCGAGAAGCTCGCCGACAAGCTGCGTCCGCTCACGCAGAGCTGCGAATCGCTGCGGGCCGCCGTGGCGTCGGTGCGAGCTGCCGCGAGCGGCCTGGGGCTCTCGGAGTCGGCCCGGACGTACCAGCTCGACGCCGTCACGGACGATTCGCTCCGCTGCGCCTCGGTCTACGAGACGGTCGGCGGCACGATCTTCGTCTCGGTCCGCGGCCCTGGAAGCTGAGGCCCCGCAACCGAACGAGCGCTGGACCTAATCTCGGTCCATCCCCAGCCGCTCGCGATCGTTCAGCGTCACGCAGCCGGGGCAGATCGGGTCGTCGTCGATGGTGACCCAGGTCGTTCGATCATCCGGATCTCGAGGCGCCCGGATGCACCGGGAACAGCGCAGCGGATGCGCCGCGGGATCGGCCGCAGCACGGTCGTCGCTCACGGGCGTCGATCCAGTTGCCGGTCGATCCAGCAGTTCGCTTCTTCCGGCTCGACGTGGCGTGCGAACGCGATCTCGGTCGAGAGAAGCCCGCGGGCCTTTGTGGCTATTTCCCGCTCCCACCCCGACAGACGTGAAGTGTTGCCCTTCGCGGGCCGCGCAGCCTGGCGGCTTGCGCTGTCGCGGATGATGTGGGCGAGACCGATCGGATCACCGTCGCTCAGCGTCGCGAGGGACTCTCGCTGACGCTTGAGCCAGGTATCGCGGCTGAGGGCTCGATCGGCGCCGAGCGCCGCTTGCACGCGGGAGATGTCCGACTCGTCCGCCAGGGGCCGCAAGAGCTCATGCGCGCGCTCGATCGGGAGTTCGACCCGCAGCCCGCTCGCGAGCGCCAGCACGACCACCTCTTGCCGCCTGCCAAGGACGACTCTGCTCTCTCGCGCCGACACGGGCCCGGCCCCGTGCGAGCGGTAGACGACCATGTCTCCGACGGCGAGTCTCATGCCGGACGTCTTCGTCGTGCGAGTGCCGCGGCGGACGTCCACGCGACCGCGAGGACCATGATGAAGGTGCCTGAGAGGACGCCGAGTGCGCCCATCGAGAGGGCGGCCCCGAAGGCGGGCGCCGTGCCGACGCCGGCGGCCACCAGGCTTGCGCCGGAGGCGCCGACCTGCGTCGCTGCTCCGGCAGGTCCGATCGGTAGCGCGGCGGCGGCCGCGCCGGCGCATATGAACAGAAGCGTCCGTGGAAGCGAGAAGCCGACGCCGAGCCCTCCGAGCAGCAAGAACACGGCCAGAGCGCGAACGAGCCAGCAGCCCCCCACGAACGCGAGTGCTTGCGAGGCGGCGCGGAGCGACGTCGTTCGCGGCCGCATCCACCGGCCCAACCGAAAACGCAGTACAGCCTTCATCGTCACCAGCCGCGGTAGCGCCACGATCACGGCCGTCGCTGCAAGGCCGCCGGCCGCCACGACGGCAAGCCCGGCTCGCGCGGCGAGCCCCGTGCCGGGGATGACTGCACCTGCGAGCGCAAGCGGTGCGAGCGCAACGCTGTCGATCAGCCCGAGCATCACCAGCGAGAGACAGAGAACACGCACCCCGGCCGGACAGCGCGGATAGCGCCGCACCACCGCCACGCGTGTTGCGTCGTCGAACCGACCCGGCAGAACGACCCCGACCAGGGCTGCCCCGCCGTTGCCCGCCGCCAAGGCGAGCATGCTGGGACGCTCGGCGCCTCGGAACAGGCGACCCCAGCCGAGCGCCTTCAGGCCCTGCGCGAGGAGCAGCAGCAATCCGGCCGCCACGAGCAGCCCAGGCTGTCCGCCGGACAACGGCCACGGCGTGCTCGCGAAGTGGCGCGCGGCGACCACGGCAAGCCCGGCCGTGACGAGAATCGAGCCGACAGCGAGCCCCCGGCGCATTCGTTGTGATTCGCGGAGCCGGCTCAGCGAGCCGCTGCTAAGCCCGCCGGGGATCGGCTCTGCCCACGTAGACATCTACTCTCCAAACCGTTGGACTTGCGGGACGGCGACACCTGGGTCGCAGGTCCGCCGTGGTACTCGGGCCGGCAGGCAAGTCGGAGAGAAGACAGATGGAGCCTCGGCGGCTTCCGCGCAAGCTCTAAGCCCAGCAATTCTAGCTGCAATCCGGGCTCTCGGTCTCGAATCGGCCCGCGCTCACAGGGGACAGCGACTAGGGTGGGCGGATGGCGACGAAGAAGCAGAAGGCACGGGCCGCGGCGGCGGGCAAGGACCAGCCGGCAAAGCCGAAGCCGAAGAAGAAGACCTCACGCGGGAAGTAGCACCCGGGCCGCGTTCGGTTTAGCCGGGCGGAAGCGGCCCGAGAGGGACGAACTGTGGCGTGAGCGCGGTCATGCGGCCTGTCCACTCGGCGCTCCGAGGGCCGTCGGGGCGACCATCGTGTAGGAGCGATCGCCGACCGACAACGTGGCCGGACCGATGCGGTCGGCTGCCAGCCACGACTGGACGGCGTCGATCACCTCGACCACCGACCGCGATTCCCACTCGGAACGAACGCGAACTTCTCTTCGCGCTCCGTCGAACGAGACCGACGAGCGGTCGAAGAGCCCGCCGAGACGGTCGCATGAGCCCGTGCACGCGCGCGGCGTCTGTGACGGCAACGCGAATCTCCACCATCAGCAACCTCCGGGTCGAACCGTCGACGCCGACCAGGATGTTGAGGTCGGCCAGATACGGCTCCAACCCACTTTGCTGAGGGAGGACTCTACGTGGCGCCGATCGCTAAGGCGCCGCGGCCCTCAAAGCTACCACCGAAGCGGCATCGCGTGTTACCGGCGACACCGTCGCCTACGTCGCCGGTACGGCCGGGGCAGGTTGTACGAGCGGCGGCAGCAGCAGGAGGTGGCTGTCGACGATCGCCTGGGCGACGTCGACGAGTTTGTGGCCGTTGTGCTGCGAGTGGTCGCGCAGCATGTCGAACGCCCGGTCGGCATCGACTGCGTGGCGGGCCATCAGGATCCCCTTCGCCTGCTCGATCGTCGCCCGACGCCCGAACGCTCCTTGCAGGCTGTGGTATTCGGCGAAGCGTTGCAGTGTGATGTCGATCGCGCTCTGCAACTCTTCCGGGCTGCCCTCGACGATGTACGCAAAGACGCCTCGCTTGGCGGCCTCGTGGACGTAGGCGGGGTCGTTGGCCGACAGCAGCGCGATCACCGGGCAGGAGGACTCGCGGACGATCTCGGTAATCAGGTCGAGCGCATGCTCGGAGTGCAGGCCAAGCCCGACCAGCGCGACGTCGGGCCGCTCGCTGGCTGTCACCGCGCCGACCTCCGTGACGTGGATCTCGCGTGCGATCACCTCGTGCCCGAGCCCGGCCACGACCTGTGCGAGCAGCTCGAGCCGCTCGCGTTTCTCGTTGGCGATCAGGACACGGAGATGGCGAATCGTGGCCTCGGCCATGATGCCGAAATGGTAGCGCGCGGCCTAATCCGCGGAGTCATGCGCCACCGTGACGTTCGTGATCCTACGGCGAGGCGAGATTGCGGCTAGGGTGGTTGGGCGCGTAGGTCCTAGCGCGGAAGCCGCTGAGGCTCCCACGAACTTCCTCTTCGACTTGCGAAACCTGGCCTAAGTGCAGCAGGAGAGCTCGGCTTGAGTTCTCCATCTTTGCAGCATGAGCAGTGAGGAGCAGCATATGTATGCCACCAATAGGCGCTACGAGGGCATCGATAAGACCCGCATCGACGAGCTGACTCGGAAGGTGAACGACGGCCTGATCCCGCGGCTGAGCAAGCTTCCCGGGTTCAAGGGCTACTTCCTGGTCGAAGCCGGCGATGGCATCGTCAGGTCGACCAGCCTGTTCGATACCTCCGAGCAGGCCGAGGACTCGACTCGGGTCGCTGCCGAGTGGACGCAGGAGGAGAAGCTCAACGAGCTCGTTCCGAATCCGCCCAAGGTCATGACCCGCAAGGTGCTCGCGCACGAGACGAAGGCGCCGGCACTCGTCTGAGCCTTCGGCTCGGAGGAACAAGAGAAGGCCCGCAGTCGCGGGCCTTCTCGAGCGCCGGCACCTCCCCGTCTGGACGTTTGACATGGGTGGACTGATCACGTTCCTGGTGGGTGCCTCGATCGCGACCATGGCGATCGGCGGGTGGGCGGTTGTCCGCTGGCGTGCCGCCCGATCGCGGGGTGGACGCCGATGGTGATCACGCTGAGCCCGCGGGCCGAGCTCGAAGCTCGGAGCGTCCAGACCGTCCAGTTCCGCTGTCTCAAGTGTGGCTACGGGATCAGCTTGAGGGGCGAGCTGCCGGCCTGCCCGATGTGCCAACGCCGTGCCTGGCAGCGCCTGCCGAGGTCGCGGGCACTCATGCACAGCCCACAGCCGTGAGTTCTCCAGAGCGTCTTCTCGCCGCTCTCGACTAGGCCAGGCGGGTTCGCTCGCCGCGCAGGAATTGGTACGTGAGTCCTGCGAGTGCCGCGCCGGTCGCAGGCGCGACGACGTAGAGCCAGAGCGCGTGCAGGTCGCCCGAGACGATTGCGGGGCCGGCCGACCGTGCCGGGTTCATCGAGGCGCCGCTGATCGGCCCGCCGAAGAGGGCGTCCAACCCGACGGTGCCGCCGATCGCGATCGCCGCGGCCTCGCCGACGGCTCGCGAGTCGGTCGCGACGGCCATGATCACGAACATGAGGAAGAAGGTGAGCACCAGCTCCCAGAGGAACGCCTGACCCTGCGAGCCGCTGGGAAGCGTCGCGCCGTCGTGGCCGTGCTCGCCGAGTGACCCACGCAAAAGTGCGGCTGCGAGGAGTGCGCCTGCGAGCTGTGCGACCCAATACGCAGCGGTACGAGTCCATGGGAAGTGCCGCGTCAGTGCGAATGCGAACGTGACGGCCGGGTTGAAGTGCGCGCCCGAGATGTGTCCTAGCGCATAGATCATCACCATGATCACGAGCCCGAAGCTGAACGCGACCCCGAGGTGGCCGAGGGCCCCGGTTTTCGCGTCGACCACGATCGCGCCGCAGCCCGCGAACACGAGCGAGAAGGTGCCGATCGCCTCGGCTACCAGCGACCGTGCGAACGCGGAATCGTCGGTCACTCGGGCAGCAGCTCAGCGACCAGCCGCTGCACGCGTTGATCGATCTCGTCGCGGATCTGCCGCACGGCCGCAAGATCCTGACCGGCGGGGTCGTCCAACTCCCAGTCCTCGTACTTTTTGCCCGGATAGATCGGACAGGCGTCGCCGCAGCCCATCGTGATCACGACGTCAGCGGCGCGGACCACTTCGTCGGTGAGCGGCTTCGGAAACTCCTCCGCCATGTCCACGCCCACCTCGCGCATCGCCTCGACGACGGCGGGGTTGATCCGATCGGCCGGATCCGAGCCCGCCGAGCGCACATGGATGCGGCCGCCGGAGCGGAGCTTGACGAGGCCTGCTGCCATCTGGCTGCGGCCCGCGTTGTGCACGCAGACGAACAGCACTTCCGGCTGTGTCGTCTCAACGGCGCCCTGCGTCTGAGCCAGCGCATGCAGTCGCTCGCGCGCGAACCGATGCACGAGCAGCGGGATGTAGGTCGAGATCCGAGCACCGCTCAAAAGATCGGTCGACTCCTCGATGTATCGGGCGATCGTCTCGGTCGAAAAGATCCCGGCGAACTCCTCGTGCAGCTCATGCGCGGCGTGATCGATCTGGTGGCGCGTGATCGGGTCGAGCGTCTCGGACATCACTTGTCTCCCGGGAATCGATGGCGGTCGATGTGCATCTTTGCCAGTGGCATCGACCGCTGTCAATATCCTTCGCATCGTGAAACCGCTCACGGTCCTCACCGCAGAGTGCGCTCCGCTCCTCGAGAACGAGATCGGCCAGTCGGACGCGCAGCGTCTCGCCGCGCTGCTCAAGGTCTTAGCCGAGCCGGCGCGGCTCCGTCTGCTCAGCCTCATTCAGGCGCAACCCGACGGCGAGGCCTGTGTCTGCCACCTCACTGCGCCGCTCGGTCTCTCGCAGCCGACCGTCAGCCACCACCTCAAGGTCCTGCTCGAGGCCGGGCTCGTCGAGCGCGAGCAGCGCGGCAGCTGGGCCTACTTCCGCGTGAGACCCGAGCCGCTCGCGGCGATCCGCGATGTCCTAGCGTAATAAGGGCAACAGGGCGATGGAGCTAGCCGGGCTCGAACCGGCGACCTCCTGGGTGCGATCCAGGCGCTC